>JAKLKA010000045.1 GCA_023150915.1 Polyangiaceae bacterium | reverse complement strand
AGTCGCCTCGGCAGCGGCAGCGGCCCCGGCATAACTGCGATGACCGGCTCGGGCGCGTACACGCTGCTCTCGCTGTGGCGCAGCGTGACCTTGCGCAGCGACCAGGAGCGCAGCAAACCGTGGCGTGTCGTGATGCGCCACCTCGAGCTGGCGCTCATCAAGGCGACGGCCGCGGAGCTCGCGGGACTACGCCGACACCGGTTGCCCCCGGCTCCGGACTGACGACCGCCAGGCCTCGCGCCGATCTGCTCTGTGACAATCTCCCGCCCCGGTCACGGCACCCCGGTCACCGCCCCCGATGGCCGCGGCGTGATGCGCCCATGGCGGCAAGAGACGGGCCTCGCGCCTCGACCCCGGTCCGGTCGCCTCGCTCCTGAGCCGGACGCTGCAGGTCGCCCTGACGAGAACCGATCGGGAGCCCCCGACTGGGCCGATCACGTTCTGCCCAGAGTCGTCGCGCCCTCGATCGCGGCGGGGCGGCGCGAGCGAAGCCATACCACCGCGCCCGCGCCCAGCAGCAAAAACGCACCCCACTGCGCCGGCGTCAGGTGCAGATAGCGCGCGTCCGCGGTGGCGCCGACCCGCATCCGCAAGAAGTCGAGGCCGAAGCGGATCGGAGCGTAGGCGACACACATGCTGCCGAGGAAGAAGCCCCAAGGCCGAGGCCGACGCTGCAACTGCAAGAAGGCCAGGGCGAGCGGCAGCGTGAGCACCATCTCGATCAAGCCAAGGTCCAGGCGCCCTCCGTCGGGGTAGCGCACGGCGATCCACAGCTGACTGTGGATCCCCGGGTGATCGTGGGCCACGGCGCAACCCATGCGGCCGAACACCCACCCGACCGGAAAGCAGCTCGCGACGACGTCTGCGTAGAAGAGTGCCGGCTCTTTGTTGATCGTGCGCCAGACGACCAGCCCGATGGTCGCCCCCGCAAACCCGCCGAAGCTCGACAGGCCCTCCCACACGCGGAACAGCGAGAGCGGATCGGCGACCACGCGCTCGGGGAAGTAGAACAGCGTGTCGAAGAAATGGCCGCCGAAGAAGCCCATGCCCCCGACCCAGAGCATGAAGCTCATCAACTTCTTCTCGTCCAGCCCGCGCCGGCGGCCATGGCGCAACGCAAGCCAGGCCCCGACGTAGACGCCCACGGCGACCAGCGTGCCAAAGGGCTTGAACGAGAAGGGCGCCGGCGGGAACGTGCCGCCGAAGAAGCCCTGGGGGATCAGCTCCCAGTCGGGGATCTGGATGAACGGGATGCGCGGCTCGTTGGTCATGGCTGCTGCACGGGCTCGACCGTGATTTCGTCGTCGGTTTCCGGCGTGAGCGCCGCCTGCATTCGGATCCGCACGCCTCGGCACTCTCGCTCGAGCACCCAGGGGCTCACCGCCTCGCGCTGGCACGACGCCTCGGCGAAGCGGGGGCCCAGCGCCGACTCGACGATCTGCACCGCGCGCGCGATGGCCTCGGTGCGGGCCTGGGCATCGTCGGCGCGGACCGGGGTGCGGTCGCTGCATTCGTAGAGCCGGCTCCACAGCTCGGGGCCCGCCAGCCGCGCGCGCACCACGTTGCCGCGATACAGGCCAAGCTCCACGTCCAGCAGGGCCTTGCGCGCCGACAGGCGCTTGCCGTCGGGGATGGCGTAGGGCAGCGCCAGCGTCTTCTTGCAGCGCTCGTCGGCGCAGCGCGCCACCGGCTCGAGCACCCGATAGTGGTGGATGGTCTCGTGGGGCAGCTCGCTGGTGGGCTTGCCGAAGCTGGGGATGGTCGCCAGCCGCGCCGTCCACTCGCCCAGCTCGCGCACCACGGTCTTGCGCATCTGATCGGCGTCGGCCAGCCGTTGCTCCACCGAGAGGGCGTCGTCCAAGAGCTCTCGGTCGCGCGCCTGGTCCATGCGCGCGCCGGCGCGCTGCTCGAGCACTCGCTCGGCCGCCAGCTTGCCGTGCGGGCCCCGCGGCAGCGTGGCCAGGTAGGCGCGGAGCCCCCCGACGCTGGTCTGCATGCGCTCCCAGTACAGCGGCTCGGCGCGATCGAACCAGGCCTTCACCTCGGGCCGCCAGCGCCCGTCAGGAGCGCGCTCCAGATAGTCGAAGCTCGCCCGGAGCCGCGCCTCGCTGCTGGTCGCGGTTCGGGTGCGGCGATAGAGGTCGTAGTCGGTCGTATCGGCCGTCACGCTCTGGGTCGCCGCGCACCCACCGAGGGCGCTTGCCAAGAGCAGCATGCGCGCCCTCACGGCGCCTTCTCCGGCGGGCAGAAGTTGCACTCGCTGGCGGTGGTGGGCGACGAGTCCGCAGCGAACTTCGCGTAGTCGTCACAGCTGGCGTGACGCAGCGCCCGAAGGCACACCTCGCCGTCGTGCACGAGGGGGTAGCAGCCCTCCGGGAATGCGGTGGCGACCGGAAACTGGTCGTCGCACGCATGGTCGCAGGCGTCCGAGATGAGCTCGCACTCCTTGCAGCGCGAGCAGTCCGTCGACTTCTTGTTCACGAAGAACGTCGGGGCATCGAGCAGGTCGGGGCTCTGCCCGCAGCCTCCCACGTCGCCCGGCGTGGGCGCCATGCAGAACGCCACGGCAATGGCCGCCAGCGCCAGCTGCGAGAGCCGGAACGAGGGGGGCTTCATGGCAGCACCTCCAGGTCCACGACCACGCCGATCTGCAGCGACAGCATCGGGATCACGCTGTACGCCTGATCTTGCGTGGCGGCACCGTAGAACAGATCGCCGACCAGCTCCCCGGTCACCCCCAGTCCGGCGCTGACCATCGCCGAGCCCCCCACGGCCAGCTCGTAGCCCAAGTTGGGGTCGGGACCGAGCACCACCGGCAGGCCCGCCCGGGCGAACACCCAGAAGCGGGGCGGCACGCGATGCATCAGCAAGTAAGAAGGAGTGAGCACCTCTTGCGGAATGCCCTGGGCGGCCACGGCGAAGTGCAGGCTGCCGCCGTGCTGCCAGCCGTCGGGCTCGCCGGCGGTGGCGCCGAGCGCGACGTCCACGTAGGTGGCGGTGAGCGACACCGACTCGGCGTCGTCGCCGAGCGGCGTCGCCAGTCGGTAGGGGTTGTTGAAGCGCAGCCCGCGCCCCACGGCGAGCGCCCCGGTCCAGTGCAGATAGCCCCCCGCCGCCGGTGCCAGCGCCGCCGGCAGCGGGGCCTCGGGCGCCTCGGCACGCGCCACCGCTGCCACGGACAGCAGCGCTAGGGACAGGCCCGCGACGAACCGCTCAGGCACACGCCCGTTCGACGTCGTCGATGCTCTTCGGGATGTCGCTGGTGAGCACGCTGCCGCCTTCCGGCGTGACCAGCACGTCGTCTTCGATGCGGACGCCGATCCCGCGGTACTGTTCTGGGGCCCCTTCGGCATTTTCGGCTACGTAGATCCCCGGCTCTACCGTGATCACGACGCCCGTGTCGAGGGGACGCGCCTTGCCGTCGATGAAGTACCGGCCGACGTCGTGCACATCCATGCCCAGGTAGTGGCAGGTCCGGTGCATGTAGTACTTCTTGTAGGTTTGCTGTTCGAGGGCGCTCTCCAGCGGGCCCGCGATCAGCCCCAGATCGATCAGGCCCTGGGCGATCACCCGCACGCTCGCATCATGGATCGTCTCGAGGGTGGCGCCGGCCCGCACCTCGGCAATGCTGGCCAGCTGTGCCCCGAGCACGATCTCGTAGACCGCCCGCTGGGGGCCGCTGAACCTGCCGCCCACGGGGAAGGTCCGGGTCACGTCCGAGGCGTAATAGCGGTATTCGCAGCCGGCATCGATCAAGAGCAGGTCCGACGCCTGCATCAGCCGGTCGTTCTTGCGATAGTGGAGCACGGTGGCGTTGGGCCCCGAGCCGACGATCGGACCATAGGCCAGCCGCTCGGCGCCGTGCTTGCGAAACACGTCGAGCATCACCGCTTCGACCTCGTACTCGTGCCTGCCGGGCTTCGCCGCGCGCATCGCCCCGAGGTGCGCCTCGCGGGTGATCTCGGCGGCCTTCCGCATCAGGTCCAGCTCTTCGCGGGCCTTCACCCGACGCAGCTCGTGCACCAGCGTGGTCGGGTCCACGATCTCCACCGGCCACGACACGCCGAGCTTGGCCCGGGCACGCACCTTGTCGATGGCCCTGAGCACCGCGTCGTCGAAGTCGCGATCGCGGCCCAGGCGATAGTAGAGGCGCGTGGTGTTCTCGAGAAGCTCGGGGAGCTTCTGCCCGAGCTCGCCGATGGCAAACGCCTCGTCGGCGCCGTGGTCGCTGACCGCGCCGTCGACACCGGCCCGCCGCCCATCCCACACCTCGCGCTCGGGATCACGCGCGCGCACGAACAACGCGAAGGGTTTGTCCTTCCCGCCGCGCAGGCAGAGCACGCTCTCGGGCTCGTCGAAGCCGCTCAGATAGAACACGTCCGAGTCCTGGCGGTACTCGTGCTCGACGTCGTTGTTGCGAATGCAGAGCGGCGCCGAAGGCAGCAGCAGCACGGCGTGGCCCAGCGCATCGAGCACGCGCTGGCGCCGCTGCTTGAAGTCGATCGTCATCGGGGGTGGGTCCTCGAAGCCAAAAGGTAGTGGCGTCGGCCCGCGTCGTCGACCGGCTACCATGCCGAGTGGTCAGCGCAGGCGCCAGATCTCGATGGCGTAACGGCCCTGGCCTCGCTGGGCCCGCACCACCGCGCGGAGCTCTCCCGGCTCGAACGCGCAGAACGGCCCGTCGGGGGCCACGATGGGCCAGCGGTCATCGCTGGTGTCGAACGCCACGCGACTGCCGGTCGGACCGAAGACCTCGACGTCGAGATCCTCGACGCTCGGCTCGGCCACCGCGAAGATCCGGTAGCAATCCCCGGCCTCGACCTTGAAGCGGTGCTCCCGGGGCTCGCTCGACGCGGTCTCGCGCGCCTCGGCGGCCTTGCGCATCCCGTTCGACGGCCCGCACATCAGACCGAGCCGCATCACGTCGAGATCGGGTCGTGCCCGCGGCTGAAACTGCGCGTAACACTTGAGCCAATTCCCCCCGCTCGGCGCCGGCCGCCCCGCGTCCCCCGACGGCGCGGGCGGCGGCGCGGCGGGCGCGGACGAGGAGCCGGGCGTGCTGCTGGGCGCCGGAACCGGCGCGGGAGCGACGCTTGCCGCGACGCTGGCGCTCGGTGCGCCCGGGGCGGGAGCACGGTCGCGGCAGGCGCTCACCGCGAGCACGACCCACAGGAACTGGCCCAGCCGGCGCATGCCCCGCACATAGCCCGTTTGCCGGTTTCACCCCAAACGATTGACTGACGCAGTGCGCCAGGCTAACCCGGCGCGGTGAGCCACAGCGAGATCCCCCCGGCCGACGGCGACGACCGCCCCGAGGAGAAGGAGCGGCGTCGCCTCGAGCGGCTCTTGCCCGAGCTGATCAAGCGCTTGGTCGAAGCCGGCTACGAGAAGATCAGCGAAGGCCCGGAGAACGTCCGCGAGTTCGTGCGCGAGATGAAGCTCCCGAAGGAAGTCTTGGCCCTTCTGCTCGCGCAGATCGACGAGACCAAGAACGGCCTGTACCGCGTGGTCGCCAAAGAGATCCGCGACTTTCTCGAGCACACCAACTTCTCGGAAGAGATGGCCAAGGTGCTCACCATGCTCTCGTTCGAGATCAAGACCGAGGTCCGGTTCATCCCGAACGACGAGCGCCTGGGCGCTGCGCCCAAACCGGAGGTGCGCTCCAAGGTCCGCGTTCGCCGCGAAGGCCGAACGGACCCGCCACCGGCGCCGACGACCGAGGGGGATCAGGAGAAGACCGATTGAAACCCCTCGCAGCAGGCAGCGAAATCGACTCGTGGTGCACCAAGTGCCGCATGGACCTCGGGCACCGCATCATTGCAATGCACGAAGGTCGCCCCAAGCGGGTGATCTGTCAGACCTGTAGCTCTCAGCACAACTACCGCGCGCCGGCTTCGGAGAAGGGCAGCGCGGTGAAGCGCACGCCGGGTTCGCCGCGGCCGGCGCCGGCAGCCCAACGCGTCACCGAGAAGGCGCGGGTCGAAGCGGCGCGGGTCAACGACTGGGAGAAGCGCATCGCGGGCCAGTCGATGGATGCTTTCACCCGCTACGCCATCGACAAGACGTACGCCGTGGGCGAGCTCGTGACCCACAAGAAGTTCGGTGAGGGCTTCGTCGCCGAGGTGCTCGACGGGGGCAAGGTCAGCATCATGTTCCGCGACGGGCCACGGATGCTGGCGCACGGGCAGCCCGCGTGACCTCGCGCGGGGTCGCGGTGCTGCTGCTCTCGGCCGCAGTCGCGACCTCGGGGCGGGCCGCCGCCGACGTCGCCCTGATTCCGGCCGCCGACGGCCAGCTCGGCGCGTGGCTGGTGAAAGGGCCCCTGCCGAAGACGCGGGCGGTCGAACAGGCCGACCGCGCCAGCGTTCACGACCGCTACCGCCTGGTCCACGCCCGAGACGGCGCCATCGATCTCGACCGTGCGCTCGCAGCGGGTCAGAAGGCCGGCGCCACCGCCCTGCTCGGCGGCACGCTCGAGCTCGAGCACGATCTCGACGGCGTGCTGCTGGCGTCGATCGACGGCGCCGCGCGCCTGCTCGTCGACGGACGCCAGGTGTGGGAGAAGACCGCGCGGTCCCTGCGCGGTGGGGGTTGGGAGACCATCCCGCTGACTCTGCCCCGGGGCAGCCACTCGGTCTTGCTGTGGCTCGAACACCCCGGAACGTGGTGGGCGCTCGAGCTCAGGCTGCTCGACGCGCGGCGCCTCCTCCCCCCAGCTGGAGCGCGCCTGGTGCTCGCGGGGACCACCGACTCGGACGGCGAGCGCCTCACGCGCGCGCTGGTCGGCGTCCGGCTCGAGCCCGGCGCCGGGCCCGAGGGGTTCACCCCGAAGCTCGCGGTCACGTTTCCCTGCGGGGCGCCGCTCGCGGCGCCGGTGCCGATCCGCGCGCGAGTCAGCGCCGGTGGCGTGCGCCACGAGCTGTCCCTCGGGCAGCTCCCGCTCGGCCCGGCCGGCGTGGCGCCGTTCGAGGCCACTCTGCCGCGGCTCGATCCGGCCGCGCTCGGCAGCGCGCCGTCGCTCGAGGTCGAGCTACGGCTCGGCGCGCTCACGCAGAGGCTCACGGCTTCCCTCAGCGTCACGGCCCCGCCGCTCTTGGCCCGCGCCGCCCAGGCCCGCGCCGGCCTCGCCGCTCGGCGCGAGCCCCTGGTCGACGTCGCCAGCGTCGCCGCGACGCTCGAGTCCGAAGCCGACGCCGTGGCCCGCGCCGCCCCCGGCGCGGAAGCTCGCCTCGGAGAGCTGCTGGCAGAGCTCGACGCCGGCCGTGATCCGCTGGCACGGCCCGGCCTCGTGACGTTCGCCCGGCGCGCGCTGGTAGACGGCGAGCCCGATCCGACCCTGCTCCACATTCCGGCACGCTACGTCCCGAAGGGCGACCAGCGATTTCCACTGGTGGTGGTGCTGCACGGGCTGAATGGCACGCCCCGGAGCATCATGGAAGCGTTCCTCGACTCGAAGGCGCGCACTCCGTCGGTCGATGGCTTCGTGCTGGCGCCCCACGCCCATGGCAACGCGTTCTATCGCGGCCCCGGCGAGCTCGAGGTGATGGCGGCAGTAAAGTGGGCGCTCGACACCTATCCCATCGATCCGGCGCGCGTGTCGATCAGCGGGGTCAGCATGGGCGGCACGGGCACCGGCCACCTCGGCCTGTGGTACGCCGATCGCTTCTCGGCGGCCGCCCCGCTGTGCGGCTACCACAGCTACTTCGTTCGTCGCGACACCAAGGGTCGCCCGCTGCGCCCGTGGGAAGCCGAGCGCATGCACCACTGGTCGCCGGCCAGCTTCGCCGAGCGCGGCCGAAACCTGCCCCTGTGGGTCGCCCACGGCACGAAGGACTTCCCCCTGGAAAACTCTCGTGTGCTGGTCGATCGGTACCGTGCGCTGGGGTACGCAATGACCGACGAGTGGCCCGACACCGGCCACGACGTCTGGACCAAGGCCTACGCCGGCGCGCGGCTCTTCCCCTGGCTGGCGCGGGCGCGGCTCGACCCGGGCAAGGCCCACGTCACCGTCAAGACCGACTCGCTGCGCTTCGGGAAGCTGCACTGGGTGGCGGTGCAGGCGCTCTCGACGCCCGGCAAGGCCGGCACGCTCGACGCGGACGCGAGCGTCTCTCCGGTGCGCGTGAAGACCGACGGCATCGATGCGTTCGAGCTCGAGCGCGGGCCGCGCTTGCCCAAGAGCGGCGCGGTTCAGCTCGAAGTCGACGGCGCTCTGCTCTCGTTCGCCGACGGCGAGCCGGTGCGCGCCACGAAGCACACCGAAGGCTGGGCGAAAGGCGCTGCCGAGCCGCGGGGCAAGCGAGCTGGGCTCGAAGGGCCGATCCGCGACGTGTTTCTCGAGCCGCTGGTCTTCAGCTTTGGCACCGGCGACCCACGGACCACCCGCGCCAATCGCGAGGTCGCGCGCGCGCTGTCGCGCCGGCACGGGCCCGAGGTCGGCTACCGGGTGGTGGCCGACACCGAGCTCGACGAAGCCACGCTGAAGAACCACTCCGTGGTCGCCGTGGGGACGCGTCGCGACCACGCGCTGCTCGCCCAGATCGCCGCCAAGCTCCCCATCCGCGACGACGGCACCGCGCTGGTGGCAGGGCCTCACCGCTTCGCGCGCCCGGGAACGGGTGCGATCTTCATTCACCCGAACCCCGCGGCACCGACCCGCTACGTCGTGGTCGTGACGGCGGTGGACGCGGCAGGGATCTGGCGCGCGCTCTCGCTGCCCCAGCTCTTGCCCGACTTCCTGATCTACGACGACCACCTCGGCCCGGCGGCGGCCGAGATCGTCCTCGGTCGGGACGCCCGAGCCCTGGCGGGTGGGTTTTTCGGCTGGGATTGGCAGCTGCCGGCCGAGATTGCCGATCCGGAAGCGGGCCCGCGCTAGCATTCGCCGGAAGCTGATGACGACCGGCGCTGCGCGGAGCAATCGGGAGATCCACAACCGGCTGTGGCGCGAGCTCGGCCCCTTCATCCGCTACAACCCCGGCGCACGGCATCGGCGGCGCATCCTCTTTCAGCTGGTCGACGATCTGCCCAAGAGGAGCGTGCTCGACATCGGCTGCGGCAACGGCGAGCTCTTGCGGCTGATGCGCGCGCGGTACCCCGAGATCGAGCGCGCCACCGGGGCCGACCTGTCGGAAGCGGTGATCGACCAGAACCGGCGCGCCCATCCCGAGCTGGGCTTCGAGGTGCTGGACATCGAGCGCACCGCGCTGCCCTTGCAGGCAGAGCTCGTGACCTGCTCCGAGGTCATCGAGCACCTCGACACCCGCACCACCGCGTTCGCTCACCTGGCGCAGATGGTCGCGCCGGGGGGCTCGCTGGTGGTCACCTGCCCCACGGGCAAGGTGTTCGCGACCGAGAAGCACTTCGGACACACCACCCACCCCAGCATGGCCGAGCTCGAGACGCTGGGCCGCGGCGCGGGCCTCGAGCTCGCCCGCGTGATCAACTGGGGCTTCCCCGTCTATCGCCTGACCAAGTGGCTCACGAACCTGAACCCCGAGCTCGCCCTCCGGAAGTTCGCGGTCGAGAAGTATGGCCGCGCGCAGATCCTGGTGTCCGACGCGCTGTACCTTGCGAACTTCTTGAATGCGCCGTCGTCGTCCCACGGCTGTCAGCTGTTCGCGCTGTATCGGAAGGCGTGAACCGCCCGCGCGCCTCCAGCTTGCGCCGCTTTTCGCCGGTGGGCGCCCGCGACGCGAGCTTGCCGTGGACCCCCGGCTCGGTGGCCACGCCGCGGACGCGCTTCGGCACGCCGAAGTCGCGCTTCAGGTCGGTGAGCTCGTCGGGGGTGAGGTAGCGCCACTCGCCCGGGCGGAGCCCCGGCGCCTCGATGCCCGCGAAGCTGATCCGGCTGAGCCGCAAGACGGGCAAGCCCGCGCTCTCGCCCAAGCGGCGCACCTGGCGGTTGCGGCCCTCGCGCAGCGTGACCTCGATCCAGCTCTTGTCGCCCTCGAGCCGCAGCAGGCGCACCGACGCCGGCCGGGTGGCGCGGCCGTCGATCTCGATGCTCTCGCTCAGCTCGGCAAGGGCGGCCTCGTCCACCACGCCGCGAACCTTTGCCACATAGGTCTTGGGCGCACCCTTGCTCGGGTGCCCGAGCACGGCGGCGAAGTCGCCGTCGTTGGTCATCAGCAGCACGCCGCTGGTGTGGAAGTCGAGGCGCCCCACCGGGACCACGCGGGCCCCGGCGCCGCGCACCAAGCCGGCGACCGTGGGTCGACCTTCCGGGTCGCTCATGGTGCACATCACCGCCCGCGGCTTGTGCAGCACTATGTAGACCTTCTGTTCGGCGATCAGCCGCTTGCCGTCCAGCTCGACGCGATCGCGCTCAGGGTCCACCCGCGTGCCGAGCTCGGTCACCACGCGCCCGCCCACCCGCACGCGCCCGGCCAGGATCAGCTCTTCTGCCTTGCGGCGCGAGGCCACGCCCGCGCCCGCCAGCACCTTCTGCAATCGTTCCGGCTTGCTCATTCGGCGTCCACGGCGAGGCTCAGTATGCCCCGGAAGAACGTCACTTCTTCTTGCGCGCGCTGACCGGGGCGTCCGTCGGGGCGTCACTCGGCGCGTCGCTGCCGGCGTCGGCCGCGGCTTCTTTCGCGGCCTTTTCCTCTTCTTCGCGCTCTTTCTGCTCGGCGGCGCGGGCGGCCTCTTCGTCGCGGTCCCAGCGGTCGACGTGGCCGTCGTGATCGAGGTCGACACCCATGCGCTGCAGGCGCCCCTTCTCGTAGATCTCCCAGATGTCGGGCTTGCCGTTGTTGTTGGTGTCGCGCTGCGCGCGGCTCAGTTGCCCGTCCATGTAGAAGCGGACCTCGTCGGGCAAGCCGTCACCGCTGCGGTCGTGCTCGACCTTGGCGATGCGCCCGCGCCCGAACTGGACCCAGGTGTCGATCCGGCCGTCACCGTTGGTGTCGGCCTTCTCGTAGATGGCCTCACCCTTGTCGTTGTAGGTGCGCACGACGTCCTTCACGCCGTCCAGGTTGGTGTCCACCTCGCGGCAGAGCAGCACGCGGCGAGCGTCTTCGCCGATGCCGACGATGGCGAACACGCGACGGATGTTGGGCTGAATGGCGCCGGGCCCGGTGGTCTCCTGGACCTCGCGGTCTTTCCGCCCCTTGAAGTCGCACTGCGAGCGATCGTCCTGGCTGCGCTTGTCGACCGCCACCCCGCGGTCCCCGGCGGCCTTGGGCTTGGGCGCCTCGGACCCGCCGCAGGCCAAGAAGGCCCCGAGCCCACCAAAGACGCCGAGCGCGATCCCGATGCGATGGAGGGCGTTCACTTCTTCTCGTCCTTCTTCGGCGTTTCGCCCGGGGGCGCTTCCTTGTTCTCGGTCTCTTCCGGGAGGCCGCCGGGCCGCTCGAAGGTGTGCTTCGGGCCCGAAGCCGCGGCGCGCGACGGCGGCACGTATCCGGTCTGCTTGCAGTAATCGATGGTTGCACCCGGGTCCGGGCGCCCGTCCCCGTCCACGTCGGAGTGGACCATCGGGCACTTGTCGCTGTCGGCCTTGAACTCCCACCACTGGTCGACGACGGCGTCACCGTCCGAATCGCGCTCGGTGCGGGCGAGCTTGCCGGCCTGATAGACCTGCCAGGTGTCGAGCCGCCCCGCCATGATGGTCGAACGCTGCTGCTCGACCAACGCGCCGGCGCGATAGATCTGGATCTCCTCGATCTGGCCGTCTTTGTCGTAGTCGCGCTCGCGGCGGCGCAACTGGCCGGCTTCGTCGAAGTAGGAGTAGCCGTCGATCTTGCCGTCGAAGTTCAGGTCGACGGCGCGGCACACCTCTTTGCCGCCGCTCTTGACCAGCCAGACGTCGGGTTTGCCGTCGGCGTTGGCGTCCAGCTTCTCGGCCGAGCCAATCGCGCAGTCCTCGTGCACGACGCGAACGTCCCGCTTCTGGGGACCGCCTTCCGCGCTCTTGGCGCCGGCCTGGACCGATTCACTACAGCCCGATTGAAACGCGAGCAGCGTGAGCGCGCACAGCACGCCCCCGGCCCGCCCAATGCTCTTCATGTTCGAGTTCCGTTCAGAAACGCCAAGCACAGAGCCCCAGGGCCGAGGCCACGAGGCGGGGCCATCCTACCTCACCGTCCCGGCCCGGAACACCCATTCGGGGGGCGGCGACGGGCCGCCGTCCGGCTTCGAGCTCGAGCCCGGAAATCGCGCTTTTGCTCTTCAATTTCCAGCACTTGATCATGAGGGTGCGGATTGACAACCGACATATTGGCATCTATTGTAACGGCTGGCACTCGCGCCCGGGTTTCGCACGATGTCGCGCAAGAAGATCTCCACCACCGTCTACATCACGCCCGAGCAAAACGAGCGCCTGCACCTCTTGCACAATCGGACCAAGGTGCCGGTCGCGGTTTACATCCGTGAGGGCATCGATCTGGTGCTCAAGCGCTACGAGCACGCGCTCCCCGGTCAGATGAACCTGACCGACGCGCCGCCGACCAAGACCAGCAAGAAGGGCTGAGCCGCTTGGGTTAGCGCTGGTCCTGCGAGCCAGGGCGAGCTACAGGCCCGGCTCCATTCTCCATCGCGGCGCCGTATGCCCACCCCGACCGACAAGATCCGGAACTTCTCGATCATCGCCCACGTCGACCACGGAAAATCGACGCTGGCCGACCGCATCTTGGATGTCACCGGTGCGATCACCGCTCGCGAGAAGGTGGACCAGTTCCTCGACAAGCTCGAGCTCGAGCGTGAGCGCGGCATCACCATCAAAGCGCAGAGCGTCCGGCTCAAGTTCCGGGCCGCGGACGGTGAAGAGTACCAACTTCAGCTCATCGACACCCCCGGCCACGTGGACTTCAGCTACGAAGTGAGCCGCAGCCTGGCGGCATGCGAGGGCGCGCTCTTGGTGGTCGACGCCACGCAGGGCGTGCAGGCCCAGACCGTGGCCAACGTCTACCTCGCTCTCGACAACCACCTCGAGATCATCCCGGTCCTGAACAAGATCGACCTGCCGTCGGCCGACGTGGATCACGCCGCCCAAGAGGTCGAAGAGGTGATCGGGCTGGACTGCAGCGGCGCCATCATGGCCAGCGGCAAGAGCGGGCTGGGCGTGAAAGAGATCCTCGAGGCGGTGGTGACCCGCATTCCCCCGCCCAAGGGGGACCCCGAAAAGCCCCTGGCCGCGCTGATCTTCGACAGCTGGTACGACAGCTATCGCGGCGCGGTGGTGATGGTGCGCGTGATCGACGGGGTCCTCAGCCGGGGCGACAAGATCCAGTTCCTGGCCACCGGCCGCACCTACGAGGTGACCGCCCTCGGGTGCTTCAACCCGCACCCCATCGCGCTCGAGGCCCTCGGCCCGGGCGAGGTCGGATTCGTCGCCGCCAACATCAAGACCACCGAAGACACCAAGATCGGCGACACCGTCACCCACGCCGGGCGGCGCACCGACCAGGCGCTGCCGGGCTTCAAAGAAGTGAAGCCCATGGTGTTCGCTGGCGTGTTCCCCACCGACTCGGCGGAATACGAGAACCTCAGAGATGCGCTCTCGAAGCTGCACCTGAACGACTCGTCGTTTCACTTCGAGCCGGACACCTCCGACGCTCTCGGGTTCGGCTTTCGCTGCGGCTTCCTCGGCCTGCTTCACATGGAGATCATCCAAGAGCGGCTCGAGCGCGAGTACAACCTGGACCTGATCACCACCGCCCCCAGCGTGGTGTACCGCGCCAGCAAGAAGAACGGCGACGTGGTGATGGTCGACAACCCCAGCAAGATGCCGCCGGTGGGCGACCTGGACCACATCGAAGAGCCGATCATGAAGGTGACGGTGCACACTCCGGCGGACTACGTCGGGGCCGTGGTCGCCTTGTGCGAAGAGCGCCGCGGCGTGCAGAAGGGCATCCACTTCGCCGCCCAGACCCACGTGGTGGTGACCTACGAGCTGCCGCTGGCCGAGGTGATCCTCGATTTTCACGACCGGCTGAAGAGCGTATCCCGGGGCTACGCCAGCATGGACTACGAGCTGCTCGGGTACCAGCGGGACGATCTGGTCAAGCTCGACATGCTGCTGAACGGCGAGCCGCTCGACGCGCTCAGCGTGATCGTTCACCGCGCCAATTCCTATTCGCGGGGCCGCGCCCTGGCGAAGAAGCTGAAAGAGCTGGTGCCGCAGCAGCAGTACGAGGTGGCCATTCAGGCGGCGATTGGCAGCAAGGTGATCAGCCGCGAGACGGTGCGCGCGCTGCGCAAGGACGTGACCGCCAAGTGCTATGGCGGCGACATCAGCCGCAAGCGCAAGCTGCTCGAGAAGCAGAAAGAGGGCAAGCGCCGCATGAAGGCCGTGGGCAGCGTGGAAGTGCCCCAAGAGGCGTTTCTCGCCATCTTGAAGCTGGACGACGCCTGATAGCCCCTTCTCGACCCGCCCGCTTCGACTATGTTTCGGGCGATGGTCAGCCGCGCCCGCGACAAACGCCTAGCCCAACTCAATCAAGGCGCGGCCCCGCACGCCCAGGTGCGCCACGCCGGCACCAC
Organism: Polyangiaceae bacterium; assembly: GCA_023150915.1. GTDB lineage: Bacteria > Myxococcota_A > Polyangia > Polyangiales > Polyangiaceae > JADJKB01. The sequence continues at coordinate 30,942 of JAKLKA010000045.1, read as the reverse complement.
TCGGTTCGGACCGACGCTGGCGGTCGAGCGCTTTCGCTTCGGCAACGGGCTCGAGGTGCTGCTCTGCGAGGACCACTCGGCCCCGGTCGTCGCCTATCACACCTGGTATCGCGTCGGGTCGCGCCACGAGCGCCCAGGGAAGACCGGGCTCGCGCACCTGTTCGAGCACTTGATGTTCAACGAGACCGAGAAGCTGGGTGCCGGTGAGTTCGATCGCAAGCTGGAAGAGGCCGGCGCCGAAAGCAACGCAGCGACCTGGCTGGACTGGACGCAGTACACCATCGCCATCCCCAAGCAGCAGCTGCCGCTGGTCATCCGGCTCGAGGCCGAGCGCATGTCGCACCTGGTGCTGCGCGACCCCCAGGTGAAGAGCGAGAAAGAGGTGGTCGCCAACGAGCGCCGGTACCGCGTGGAAGACGACGTCGAGGGCTCGGTCAGCGAGACGCTGTGGGCGATGGCCTTCCAGAAGCACGCCTACCAGTGGCCGACCATCGGCTGGATGGCCGACATCGAGGCGTTCTCCACCGAGGACTGCCAGGAGTTCTATCGCACCTTCTACGCGCCCAACAACGCCAGCATCGTGGTGGTCGGCGACGTGACCGAGAACGCGCTCTTGTCGCGGGTGCAAGAGGCCTACGGGCACCTGCCCCCGTCGACCCTGCCGCTCGAGGACGTACAGCCCGAGCCACCGCAGCTCGAAGAGCGCCGCACCGTGCTGTCGAAGCCCACCGCCACCGAGAAGATCGCCATCGGCTACCACACCCCGGCGATCGGCGACTTCGATCACCCGGCGCTCTCGCTGCTTTCCGAGGTGTTGTTCGGGGGGCGCGCCAGCCGCATGCACCAGAGCCTGGTGCGCCAGCTCGAGATCGCGTCCGAGGTCCGGGTGTTCGTCGGTCCGTTCCGCGACCCCGGGCTCACCGAGATTTTCGCCTCGGCCCGCGGCAGCCACACGGCCGAAGAGTTGCTCGCCGCCATCGACCAAGAGATTGCGCGGGTGTGCGACGAGCCCATCTCGAGCGACGAGATCGAGCGCGCCCGCGCCCGCACCGAGCTCTCGCTGATTGCCGGCCTCGAGACCGCCGACGGCAAGGCGTCCACCATCGGGTTCTACGACACGGTGCTGGGCCGCCCGGCCGCGGCCTTCGAACGGCTCGAGGATCTGTCCCGCGTCACCGCCAGCGACCTCCGGCGTGTGGCCCGGCGCTATTTGGTCCCCAGACAGCGCAGCGTGGTCATGGTGCGAGCCCAGAACGGCGACAAGAAAGAGGCAGCAGAGTGAACGTGCAGAGCATCGACCTCGGCGGCCGCCGCCTGCTGATCGAATCGAGCCCGGCCCTGCCGCTGGTCCACGTGACCGTGGCGCTCACCAGCGGCGCGCTGGAGGACCCAGCGGGGAAAGAGGGGCTCACGCGCCTGACGGCGCGGGCGATGCGCCGCACCGGCGGCGGGCTGACGCAGCAACAGCTGGACACGCGCATCGACTCGCTGGGCGGCTCGCTGGGCGCGGACGTGTCGCACAGCACCGTGTCGTTCAACGGCACGGTGATCGCCCGCAATCTCGACGCCTTCCTCGATTTGATGATCGACGTGCTGGCGCGGCCGGGCTTCTCGGAAGAAGAGCTGGCGCTCTTGCGGCGCGAAACCGAGGCCGAGCTGATCGAGGCGCGCGACAACGATCGCGCGCTGGCGCGCCGCTGGTTCTCGCGGAAGATGTTCGCCGGCCACCCCTACGCGCGCTCGGTCAGCGGCCACCTGACGACGGTGCCGACCATGACCGCCGGCGACGTGCGCGCGCTGTACCAGCGGACCTGGACCCGCGAGAACGTGGTCCTCAGCTTCTCGGGCGACATCGATGCGGCGCACGCCCGAGCCAGCGCCGAGCGCTTGCTCGAGGCCCTGGGCAGCGGCCCGCGGTTGGCGGACCAGGTGACCGATCCGACCGGGCCGCGGGGCCGCAGCCTGGTGTTCGTGGACAAGCCCGAGCGGACACAGACCCAGATCCTGATCGGCGGTCTGGGATCACACCCCAGGGACCCGGACCACATCGCGCTGCACGTGGCCAACACCGTGCTCGGTGGGACGTTCACCGCCCGCCTGATGAAAGAGGTGCGCAGCAAGCGCGGCTGGTCCTACGGTGCGTACTCGAGCTTGCCGTACGATCGGCACCGCCAGGCCTTCAGCCTGTGGACCTTCCCCAAGGCCAGCGACGCCGCCGCGTGCATCCAGCTCGAGCTCGAGCTCTTGGCGGCCTGGTGCGAGAAGGGCATCACCCAGCGCGAGCTGGCAGGGGCCAAGCGCTATCTGACCCGGAGCCACGCCTTCGCGATCGACACCGCGACCAAGCGCGTGGGGCTGGCCTTCGACGCTTTGATCTACGATCTGCCGCCGGGGTACTACGAGGGCTACCTCGACCACATCGGCGAGGTGAGCCTGGAGCGGGCGAACGCCGCCATCCGCGATCGGATCGATCCCGAGCACCTGGTGGTGGCGGTGGTGGGCACCGCGGCCGAAATCGAAGCCGAGGTGCGCGCCTCCATCCCCGGCCTGAGCGCCCACGAGATCGTCGCCCACGACGCGGATTGACGGCCCGCCGGCAACCGCCGACCCTGTCGGCGGCTGCGCTCCGGCGGCCGCTCAGAAGTAGCCGAGCAACCCGACCTGCAACCCGAAGGACCGGTAGCGCAGCTTGCAGTCTTCGTCCCGGTTCTGGAAGCGACACTCGCTCGAACCCATGAAGTCCATGTCGAACGTGGGCCCCGCCAGGAAGGCAAAGTGCGGCGCGGGCGAGATGGTGAACATGGCTTCGAGCGTGAGCGCCAGACCGGACTGGCTGTTGCGATCACCCTCGGGATCGAGGCTGTGATAGGTGAGCCCGCCGCGCGGCCAGAAGGCAAAGGTCTCGTTGAAGCCGATGAAGTACCCGACTCGCGGCGCCAGGATGAACGCCTCGGTATCTGCGTCGAAGTTGTTGTCGTCGTCGCCGTCGAACTCGGCGTAACCCAATGCGCCGCCGATGCTGAGCTGATCGGTGATGAAGTAGTCGAAGCCGAGCCGCGGCACGTTGAACGGGTACGCATTCGCACCCCAGCCGAAGCCCAGGCCCGACTGATCCCAGTCCGCCTCGTTGTCGCTGGCGTCCTCGTAGTGGATGCTCCCCTTGTAGAAAGCGAACAGCCGTTCGGCACCGAACGCCACCGTTCCGGACTGCCCCATGCCTGCGGCCTGGGCGAACGCCGCGCTGGCACCGAAGGTGGTGAGAGAGAACGCCAGAACACCGATCAGTCTACGCATGTAGCCTCCGCTTCTTTCATCCGAGCCCGACTTGGACCGCAACTTGGTTGGCGAGCGCCTGGGCCTGGGCCAGGGCTTCTTCTTCCCTGACCGAGAGCCGCTCCGACTCGCGGAGCGGCACGCACAGGTCGACGTAGATCTTCAACTTCGGCTCGGTGCCGCTGGGCCGCACCAACACACGGCCCCCGCCCTCGAGCTCGAGCGAGATCAACGGGGTCGCGGGCAGCCAGCGCGGCCGAGCGTCGGCGCCGACGCGGAAGTCGGTGACCCGCGCCACGGTGGTGCCCCCCACCGCCTGGGGCGGCGCGGCCGCAAGGCCCTGCATCGCCCGCTCGATCTCGGCCAGGCCATCGCTGCCGGGCCGCGTGATGCTCTTCTGCACGCTGACCCAGAGGCCATGCTTGCGGTACAGGCGCTCGAGCCGGTCGCCCAGACCCCGGCCCTGGGTCTTCTCGTGGGCGGCCAGGTCGGCGAGCAAGAGCGCGGCGCTGACGCCGTCCTTGTCGCGCACGATGCGCCCCACCGAGTAGCCCAGCGCCTCTTCGTAGCCGAAGGCGAAGCGCACGCCCTCCTTCGCCTCGAGGTCGAGGGCGGCGTTCCAGATCCACTTGAACCCGGTGAGCGTCTGCTCGAAGCGCGCGCCATGCGCCGCAGCGATCGCGCCGAGCATTGGCGACGAGACGATGCTCGACGCCACCAGCGGACGCGGAGCGGCCAGCGCGTGCTCGAGCATGAAGTCGGCGAGCAAGAGGCCTACTTGATTGCCCGTGAGCTGTCGGAAGCGCCCGGTGGCGCTGGGGATGCAGACCGCCAGCCGGTCCGCGTCGGGATCGTTGGCCAGGATCAGATCCGCCTTCTTCTCGTCGGCCAGGCTCATGGCCCGATCGAGCGCGCCGGGCTCTTCCGGGTTGGGAAAGTTCACCGTGGGGAAGCGGCCGTCGGGCTCGGCCTGGTCGGCCACCACGTGCACGTTCGGGTACCCAGACCGCTCGAAGGTGCGCTTCACGTAGCGCCAGCCCACGCCGTGCATCGGCGTGTAGACGATGCAGAGCTTCTGGTCCCGCTCGATGCGGGGCCGAAGCGCGTCCACCTCGGCCAGGTAGCGATCGAAGAACGCTTCGGGAACGGGCTCGGCGGAGGGGTGCGCACCGCTCATCGCGCCGGCCGCCAGCGGCACGACCGTCGCGCTCTGCACCGCCGCGATGCGCGCCGAAATCTCTTGGTCCACCGGCGACACGATCTGGGCCGCGTTCGCCGCATACACCTTGTAGCCGTTGTACTCGGGCGGGTTGTGGCTGGCGGTGATGACGATGGCAGCGCTGGCCGAAAGCTCGCGCGCGGCGTGGGCGACCATCGGGGTGGGGACCGGCTCGGGGAAGAACCGCACCGGGATCCCGGCCGCCACCAGCACGCCCACGGTGTCTTCGGCGAAGCGCCGGCTCGACAACCGCCCGTCGAAACCCACCACCACCGGCAGCGTGCGCGCATCGACCCCGCGCGCCAGCAAATACTCGGCGAGCCCCCGGGTCGCGCGGATCACCACCGCGCGATTCATCCGACCGAGCCCGGCGCCCACCACGCCCCGGAGCCCGGCCGTGCCGAACTCGAGCGGGGCCAGCATGCGCTCGCGAACCTCGGCCAGGTTGCCGCTGGCGATCAGCTGTTCGAGCTCGGCCCGCGTCTCTGGGTCGGGATCCTGGGCGATCCACCTCCGGGCCGCGTCGATGCTCGAGTCCGCCTGCTCCATGCTCACGAGCATAGTGGCAAGCACGCCCCGCGAGAAGGTTCGACCCTCGGCCGGCTGGCCCGGGGCATGATGCCTAAATGCATCAATCGCCGCGGCGCCGCACCAGATCGCCGGACAACGCCAGCTGCCCGCAGGCAGCAGACACGTCGTCCCCGCGCCGCGTGCGGAGGAAGCACGACAGCCCGCTGTCGGTGAGCACCGCCCGGAACTGCTCCACCCGAGCCGGGGGCGGCGCCCTGAGCTGCGACGCCCCGATGGCATTCATCGCGATCAGGTTCACCTTCACCCTCAGCCCGCGCAGCGTACGCACCAGGGCGCGCGCCTGCTCGGGCGAGTCGTTCACGCCGTCGATCAAGGTGTACTCGATGGTGATGCGTCGGCGCCGCGGGAGCGGATACCGGCGCAGCGCCTCGATCAGCTCGCCCAGGGGATAGCGCCGGTTGATCGGGATGATACGACCGCGAGTGGCCTCGTCGGGCGCGTGAAGTGAGATGGCCAGACCCACCTTGCCAGCGAAGTCTTCGCCCAGCCGGCGGATCCCGGGCGAGAGCCCGACCGTGCTGACGGTGATGCGGCGCGGGCCCATGTTGAGCCCGTCGGGGTGAGTGATCAGGCGAATGGCGCGCGCCGTTTCTTCGTAGTGATGCAGCGGCTCGCCCATCCCCATGAACACCAGGTTCCTGAGGTATTCGCCCAATTCGAGGTGTTGCTTGGCGATCAGCACCTGGCTCACGATCTCGGCGGCGCCGAGCCCTCTGATCAGCCCCGCCTGCCCGCTCGCACAGAACACGCACCCCATGGCGCACCCGAACTGCGTCGAGACGCACAACGTGACCCGCCGGCGGGGCTCGTCGCCCTCGGGCTCGGCGTCGTCTTCGTCGTCGACCGCGGCGCCGACGTCGGCATCCACCTCGGCGGCGTCGGTCATCGGAATCAGCACGCACTCGACCCGCGCGCCGCCGGCGAGCTCGAGCACCAGCTTGCGCGTGCCATCCGCGGCCCGGTGAACGTGGGCCACCCGCGCCGGAGCGGTGAAGCCCGACTCGGCCAGCCGGGCACGCAGCGGCGCCGACAGGTCGGTCATCTGTTCGGGCTCGAGCACCCCCCGACCGTGGATCGCTCGGAAGATCTGGCCCGCGCGGTAGGGCCGCTCGCCCAGCGCCGCCACCACCGCCTGCCACTCTTCCGGCAGGCGCGCCACGGGATGGATCGCGTCCGGCCCCCGGGCGCCGGTGACGCCGCCCTCGGCGCGGGCCGAAAGCTCGCCCTTCGCGCTCACGCTCCGCCCCGCTTGGCTTCGTCCCAGTAGCCGTCCAGCTCTTCCAGGCCAAGGCCGTGCCCCGGTTTGCCGTCTTCGCCCACCGGCCAGCCGCCGTGCTTCTCGCGCACGCGAGCCTCGACGTGAGCAAACCGGTCGCGGAAGCGATCGCCGGCCTTTCGAAGCGCGGTCTCGGCGTCCACCTTCTGATGCCGAGCCAGGTTCACCAGCGAAAACAGCAGGTCGCCCAGCTCGTGCTCGATGCGCTCGGCATCGCCGGTGGCGATGGCTTCGTCGAGCTCGCGCACCTCTTCGCTCACCTTGTCGCGCGAGCCCGATGGGTCGGGCCAGTCGAAACCCACGCGGCTCACCTTCTCGCTCATGCGCTGGGCGCGATACAGCGCCGGCAGTGACCGCGGGACGCCGTCCAAGATCCCGCGCCCCTGCTTCTCGTTCGCCTTGATGTTCTCCCAGTTCCGCAGCACCTCTTCGGAACCGCTCACCTCGACCTCGCCGAACACGTGAGGATGCCGCCTCACCAGCTTGTCGACGATGCCTCGGACCACGTCGTCGGGGCCGTACTTCCCCTCGCGCCGCAAGAGCTCGCCCAGGAACACCACCTGGAGCGCGAGGTCACCCAGCTCCTCGACCAAGAGCTCGCGGTCGTCGGCCTCGATGGCGTCGATGACCTCGCAGGCCTCTTCCAGCACATAGCGCTTGAGCGACCCGAAGGTCTGCTCCCGGTCCCACGGGCAGCCGCCGGGCGCCAGCAAGCGCTGCATCAGGGCGACCAGGCTGGGATAGGTCTGGCCCCGCTGCTCGGCCAGCGGCAGCTTCGGCGGAACGTCGGTCATCTGTGGCGGGGCTTTAGACTAAGCTTCCCGCCCATGCAACCCGTGCTCCTGGTCGACCGAAACGGCGCCGTCGCCACCGTGACCCTCAACCGCCCCGAGTCGAAGAACGCCCTCACCCGCCAGCTGATCCAGGCGCTGGGCAACGCGCTCGACGAGCTCGACCGCGACGAAGCCGTGCGCGCGGTGGTGCTGACCGGGGCCGGCGGCTCGTTCTGCTCGGGTGCCGATCTCAAGGCGGGCATGGCGGACTTCGGTGAGGTCAGCGTCGAGACGCGGATCGACGAGTTCCACGCAGCGATCCGCGCCATCGCCCACTCGAAGAAGCCCTTCGTCGCCCAGGTGGACGGGCCCGCCGTGGGGTTCGGTGCAGATCTGGCGCTGGCCTGCGACCTGCGCGTCATGTCGTCGCGCGCCTACTTGCAAGAGAAGTTCGTCAAGATCGGCCTGATGCCCGACGGCGGGGGTACGTTCTGGCTGCCGCGCCTGATCGGCATGGGCCGCGCGATGGAGTACCTCTTGCTCGGCGACCGCATCGACGCGAGCCTGGCGCTCGACCTGGGCCTGACCAACCGGGTGGTGCCGCCCGAAGACCTGTCGGCGACGGCGCTTGGCCTGGCCGACGCCCTCGCCAAAGGCCCGCCGCTGGCCTTGGCCCAGATCCGCGCGGCGGTGCGCGAGAGCTTCGGTGGCACCATCGACGACGCGCTGGCGCGAGAGAAATCGGGGCAGACCGGCCTGCTCGCGTCGAGCGATCTGGTCGAGGGCGTTCTGGCCTGGGCGCAGCGTCGAACGCCAGAGTTCCACGGGCGGTGAGCGGCGCTCAGAACAGGTAACGTTCGCCCGAATCGCACAGAATGGTCACCACCACGCCCGACCCGAGGCTCGCTGCCACTTCGCACGCGGCATGCACGTTGGCGCCCGAGCTGGGCCCGACCAAGATCCCCTCTTCGCGCGCGATGCGCCGGGCCATGCGTTCGGCGGCCACGTCGCTGACGCAGACGACCTGGTCGACCACGCTGCGGTCGAGGTTGTCGGGCACGAAGCCGGCGCCCAGGCCCTGAATGCCGTGCATGCCGGGGGCCTTGCCGCTCAGCACCGCGCTGGCCTGCGGCTCGACCGCGATCACCTTCACCGCCGCGAGCTCGGCCTTGAGCACGCGCCCCACTCCGGACACCGTCCCCCCGGTGCCCACCCCGGCGACGAAGGCCGAGAGCCCGCGCTCGGTCTGTTCCAAGATCTCGAGGGCGGTGGTGGTCGCGTGGCTTGCCGGGTTGTCGGGGTTGTCGAACTGGCTGGGCATGAACGCACCCGGCGTCTCGTCGAGCAACGCCATGGCCTTCTGCACCGCGCCGCTCATCCCGTCCAGCGCCGGTGTCAGCACGATCTCGGCGCCATAAGCCCGCAAGATGTAGCGGCGTTCCAGGCTCATGTCTTCCGGCATCACCAGCACGCAGCGATAGCCGCGCACGGCCGAGATCATCGCCAAGCTGATGCCGGTGTTGCCGCTGGTCGCCTCGATCAGCGTGGCCCCCGGCTTGAGCTTCTCGCTCTGCTCGGCGCCGAGCACCATCCCGAGGGCGGGCCGGTCTTTGACGCTGCCGGCGGGGTTCATCAGCTCGCACTTGGCGAAGACCGTCGCCCCGCCCTCGGGGCCGATACGCCCCAGCTTCACCAGCGGCGTCGCCCCCACCAGGCCGAGCACGTCGTCGGCCACACGAAAACCGCTGGCCGTGCGGCGAGCTCGCTTCGGCTCCCCTGTCTTCGAGCGCTCCGCCATCGGCGAAACGCTACCTCAACGCCACGAAGTTCGCGAGGTCACGCCTCGGGCCGTTCGACGATTTTCGCCGCTCGGCCGCCGACCAGAATGGGCTCGGGAGCGTCGAGCAGGGCCCCCTGCAGGCGCCCGAGCGCGACCACCGCCGACAGGCGCGGGCTCGAGACCGCGCTGGTGATCTGACCGGCGCTGCTGCCGTCCCGCGCGAGCGTGACGGGCGTACCGGGCGCGGGCACGTCGCCCGCGTCGATCACGAGCGAGACCAGCCGTCGCTTGAGCTTGCCACGCATGCCCTGCATGCACACCACCTCTTGCCCCAAGTAGCAGCCCTTGCTCCACGACACCGCGCGCTGATCGAGCCCAGCCTCGTGGGGGTTGTCGTCGACGCCGTAGTCCACGCCGTGCACGCCGACGCCGCGCTCGAGGCGCAGACAGAGCCAGTCGTCGGCAGAGGCGACGGCCAGCCCCGGCGCCGCCGCCCGAAGCGCGGCCATGGCGTCGGCCTCGCGATCCCGCTCGACCACCAGCACCGCGCCGCCCAGTCCGGTGAAATCGAGCACGCCCAGAGCGCCCCCGGTGCGCTCGGCGGCGCCCGCCGCGGCGGCCGCTGCGGCCGGACCGTGGAGCGCGAGCCAGCAATGGGTGGCCGTCGCGTCGGCGAGCTCGGCGTCTTCCATCACCAGCATGCGGTCGAGGGTGCTGGCCAGCTCCTGGTGAGTGCCGGGCGCCGTGGCCACGAAGATCCGCCCTTCGCCCGCCACGAACCAGAGGTCGCTCACGATCTTGCCGGTCTTGTTGAGCAAGAGACCGAGCGTGGCAACGCCGGGACGCAGCTCGGCCAGGTTGCAGGTGACGATGCCGTTCAACCAGGTCGAGCGGTCGGGGCCGGCGACCACCAGCGTGCCCCGCAGAGGCTCGGGGACCACCAAGACGGCGGTGCGTGCGGCGTCAGCGGCGGTCATTCGAGCGGAATGTCGTCCTCGAGCATCGGGTACACCGGCCCGTCTTTCAGGCTCAAGTCGACCACCGAGCCGTCGGGCTTCTTCACCGTGAGCGCGAGCCCGGCCGGCGAGTGCGCGTTGATCAGACTGCGGGCCTCGGCGTCTTCCAGCGTCTTCACCTCTTTGCCCTGGATGCGAATGATCTGATCACCCGATCGAAGGCCCACACGGGCCGCGGGGGATTCGAGCGCGACGCGCGTCAAGTAGACGCTCTGGGTTCGGAACTCGTAGCGCATGCCCAGCCCGATCCGCGCGTGGGCCGGCTCGGTGACGACCGCCATCTTCGCGCCGCTCTCGCACTCGATGTCGATGGAACCGGCGCGCGCCTCGCTGGCAAACGCACGCACGATCTTCACGCAGATCGGGTGGTTGTTGATCGGGTTCGAGTCCCAGAGCTCGAACCGCACGGCTATCCCCTTGGGCACGCGATAGTTCGCGCGCGGCGCATCGGGCCAGGTGGGCGACAGCGTGTCCGACTGGATGGGCGTGCGGAACAGCTCTTTGTCGCCCGCGATCACCTTGACGAACGGATCGGGCGCGGCGCCGCCCACCGAGTCCCACTTGCGACCGTCACGGGTCGTCTCGGGAATGGTGGCGCCCTTCATGCGGATGAAGAACAGGTCCTCGGGCGCCGGCGGCGCCAGGGCCTGACCGGCGGCCACGGGCCGAGTCGGCGTGGCCACCTCGGGGTAGACGGCGGTGCACGCCAAGGCCAGCACCCCGAGGGGCGTGAGCGCGACGAAACCCAGACGGCGATGCGACATCTTGGCCGCGCAGACTACCACACCCACCGGCGCGCGCGCCCGCGGGGGGCCGGCCCGCCGCACGCAAGGCGTGCGTGGCTCGCCGGGTTCGGCCAAAAGGCCGGGAGAGCCCGGCCGTGCGCCAACGAATGTGTGACAAGCGCGAGCAGAGGTCTCATGCTTGAAGCGTAGAGCGCCATGGCAAGGATGTTCGGCTTCATCGGAAACCGCGCCGACCTGGGCGCGCGCGTGCTCGACCTGCACACCGGGGTGCTCAACGTGCGCTCCGTTCCCGGCGAGGCGCTGGGCTGGGGCATCGGCTTCTATCAGGCGGGCGAGGTGCTCTTGCGCCGGCGCCCGATCGACGACCGGCCGCTGATCGAGATCGCCGAGGCTGCGCAGGGCCTGCGCACCGACGTGCTGGTGGGCCACGTGCGCCGGGCCACGGTCGGTGCGCTGCGCACCGAGAACACCCATCCCTTCCGCTACCGTTCCTGGCTGTTCGCCCAGACCGGGACCATCCAGGGCTTCGACCGCCTGCGCGGCCGCCTGCTCGAGTCGCTGCCCGAGTTCCTGCGCCGAAATGTGCGCGGCGAGACCGACAGCGAGCTCTTCTTCCACCTCTTCCTGTCGTTCTTGCACGACGCCGGGCAGCTCGACGACAGCAACGTCGCCACCGAGCACGTCGCGGCGGCCCTCCGCTCGTGCGTCGCGCTGGTCGATCGGCTGTCCGCCGAAGAGGGCTTCGGCGAAAACAGCGGGGACACCCTGGTCACCAACGGCGAGCAGATGGTCGCCCTGCACCGCAACGGCGGCATGGCGTTCCGGGTCCTCCGCGGGCGCTACGACATCGAAGAGCTGCTGGGCGCCGAGAGCCGGATGCACCTCAAAATCCCCGCCATCGAGAGCACCCACTTCACGCTCATCGCCTCCGAGCTCGAATCGACGCCGACGGGCTGGACGGCGGTCGAAAGCCCGAGCATCGTCACGCTCACGCGGACGGATGATCCACTGGTCGAAACTCTCTGAGCCCGGTCCCCTCGGCTGGCTGACTGTGGCCTTGGCCGTCGGCTGCGGCGCGCAGCGCGGGTCGCTTCAGACGACCACCACGCTCGATGCCAGCCCGCGGCGCGCGCCCGGCATCGCGGTCGACCCCGCCCCCGAGCTGCCGGCGCCGACGCGCGTCGCGCACCCCGAGCAGGGCATCGTGGTGCTGCGCGCGCCGCAAGATCCAGAAGCGGCGCGCGAGGTGGTGCGCGGCTTCTTCCGCGCGGTCGGTCATGGCTCGATCGACGAGCTCAGGCCGCTGGTCGCGCAAGACGCTTGGCTCAGCGCCGGCGCCATGGCCGGGCGGCAGAAGGCGCTGCAGTACTGGGAGACGCGCCTCTCGCGGCTGGACTACGGCGCGCTGGGCGGCGCCGCCGTGTTTCGCGAGGGTGAGCTCGAGACCTATCGCGCCGCCGATCTGAGCGCGCTGCGCCCCCCCCGGGCCCTGGGCGTGGTTGCGCAGGGCGACGACGTCGTGGTGCGCGTGCCGATCACCGCGCCGAAGTACGGCAAGACGCGCCTGTTCGGCGACGAGATCGTGTTCGTGCTGCGACCCCGGGGCAACCGCTACGCGATCGTGGACATGGCCGAAGAGTTCACGCTGCCCTGAGTCAGTTCAGCCGGCCTTGCGCGCCCAGCCGCGGCACGTCGAACACGCCGCGCTCTTTGGCGTGGGCCAGCGTCTGCAGCGCGGCGCGATAACCGCGCAGCACCAGCGAGCGCGCGGCGTACCGATTCAGGTAGCCGAAGCGACCGATGTCGGGCGCAATGTCGATGAAGGTGCAGCGCGGGTGCGTGTGGGAATACAGGTCGAGGCCCCGCCGCTCTTTCTCGGTGAGCATGATGTTCAGCGTCTGGTTCAACACCGAGAGGGGGCCACGGCGCGCCATGCTGCGGGGGTGGCGCTCGCCCTCGGCGGGGCGGTAGATGTTGGACACGATCACGATGTCGGCGCCGGCCTCGACCGCGACGTCGGCCGACAGCGTGCGCGCGACCTCGCCGTCCAGGTGATAGCGGCCGTTGATCTCGTAGGGTCGAAACAGACCCGGGACGGCGCACGAGGCGGCGACCGCCCGGCTGATGGGGGTCTCGGCGTCGTACCCCTTGCCGAACAGCACGCGCTCGGCACGATCGACGTCCACCGAGGTCACGACGATGCGACTGTCGACCTTTCGGAAGTCGTTGACCGGCAGGTGCCGCCGCAGATAGCGCTCGAGCTTGTCGAGGGAGAACAGCCCGCTGGCCAGGTACCCGGGGTCGAACAGCTGGCGCAGCGAAGGCAGGCCGAAGAACGTGTCCAGGTGGAAGCGCGGACCATGGTGCCGGCGCTTCCACGGCAGGCGGTAGCCATCGAGCAAGACGTCGAGCGGGATGCCCTGCCCGTAGGTGGCCGCGACGATGGCCCCGGCGCTGGCGCCGACGAAGATGCTGGGGACGATGCCCAGCTCTTCGCAGGCCTTCAGCACCCCGAGGTGTGCGATTCCGCGTGCTGCTCCCCCCGTCCCGACGAATGCCACGGTGGGCTTCTTCATGTGCGCTCTTTCCGACGACGAGGCTCGAGGAGGCCTCCGCCCATAATCTGATGGACGGACGGCCCGCGCACCAACTTCTGGACTAACGCGGCGTGTCAGACCGGCTCACATGCCGGAGACGATGCGGTAACTCTCGCCCGAGGGTACGAGCTCGAGCCGGTTGTCGGCGACGACGTGACGCCAGACGTCCCCGGCGTCGGTCGGGATCTTGTAGCTGGCGCTGTAGGTGTAATCGACCGTGACCGCGGCGTTGCGCCCCTTGGCCACCCGCCGGTACCGGATCTCGTACCGGATCCCCTTGGTCTTGGCGAAGCGCTCCTCGAGGTAGGTGCGCAGGCCGGCGTAGTCGAGGTCGTCGGCCGCGTCGGTGTTGCCGCCGTCCTCGTAATAGCTGGGATCGGCCAGCTGAAGCAGCCGCCCGACCTTCTTCTGCTCGACGGCGCGTCGGTACTCTTCGCAGAAGTCGACGACCTTGCGGTTGTCGGTGGTGTCCTCGACGTCGGTGTTCGGAATGGTGTGGCCCGCGCACCCCGCCAAGGTCAGGGGGACGAGCACGCCGAGCCAGCTCAAAGAGGCAAACGAGGGCATGTCAGGGGTTTTCGCATCAACGCACGGAGGCCGCGCGCGCATTCCGGCCCGCCACACTGCCAAACGCCACCTCGCCGGGCAAGATCTTCCGAGAACGCTTCAAATCGTCTGGCGCGCTGCGCGGCGAAAGGACGGCCAGCCCGGAGCCTCGGGGCCGAGCGCGCCGCCGGAGGCCAGCGCATCGGACAGGTCCGAGGCGAGGCGGGCCCGGGAGAGCGCGCTCCCTGGCCCGGCCGCGGTGAGCATCGCCGCGACCGATCCGTGGGCGGGCAGCGGCCACTCGCCGGCCGCCCACAGCGCCCGGACCGTGTCGCCGATGTGCTCGGCGGCGATCACGATGGCCGTGTCCACGCGGCCCGACGCAATCCAATCGTGGGCCACGAGCAGCGCTTCGATGGCCGCCGCGGGGCTCGCCCCCACGCTGAACGACGGACCAGAGTGACCGAGCGCGATGGTGCATTCGCCCGCGCACAGGTTGGGCGACGTGGCCGGAAAGCGCCGCGGCTCGGGCCCGCGGCGTCGCCGACGCCGCTCGAAATCGGCGTCGATCTCCAGGGTGGCCACCGCGGTGCCGACGACCAGCAGCGTGCGTTCGGTCATCGCCACCCGCCCGTGCACGCCGACCGCGGCCGCGACAGCCAGCGACGACAGGCCGTCCATGCGACCGAGCTTCATCGGGTCGGTGAGCACGCGCCCCGCCAGATCGGCGCCCGATGCCTGCAGCACGGGCTCGCCCAGGAACGCGAGCTGCACGCCACGCGGCTCGACCGAGCGTGCCCGGCCGAGCTCGGACGCCACGACCAACGCCGCGTTGGCACCGCCGAAGGCACTCGACAGCTTGAGGCAGGTGCGCGCGGCGCAGGGCTCGCTCTGCTCCACCAGCCGCGCGGTGAGCAGCGGATCCACCTCGCCCTGGCCGGCGGTGGCCGGCGCCACGCCCTGCTCGAGCGCGGCCAGCGCGGCCAGGGTCTCGAGGGCTCCGGCTGCGCCCAGTGCGTGACCCACGCTGCCCTTGAAGGCGTGGACCACCACGGCCGGCGCGTGCTCGCCGAAGAGGTCGCCGAGGGCCTGGGCTTCAGCCGCGTCGTTGTAGGGGGTGCCGGTGCCGTGGGCGCTGACCAGCCCGATCTCCGTGGCCAAGACCCCTGCGTCGCCGAGCGCGGCCCGCGCCGCCCGCACGAGCCCGCTCCCGGTTCGGTCGGGCGCCGTCACGTGCAGCGCATCACTGCTGGCGCCGAAGCCCAGCACCGCGCCACAGGTCGGGGCTTCGTCCCGCGCAAGGGCCAGAAGCGCCGCGCCCTCACCCAGCGCGAGCCCGGCGCGCCCAGCACGGAACGGGGCCGGCGCCTGGCAGGTGGCACCCAGGCACTCGAACCCGGAAGCGATGAATGGGCACAGCGCGTCGTAGCCCCCGGCGATGACCAGATCGGCGGCTCCCGTGTCGAGCCAGAGCAAGGCTTGGCCGATGGCGAAGGTCGACGACGCGCACGCAGCGAGCACCTGGGTGCTCACCTCGAGGTCGGCTCCCAGGCGCGACACCAGGGCGTCCATCGGCCCGAAGTACGGGCAGCGACGCGCGAGCTCGCGGTCCAACGGCTGCCCGGCATCGAGGCGAGCGATGGCTTGCACGAAGCTCGGCATGCCGCCGCCCGACGTACCGAGCGCAATGGCCAGCCGGCGCCGGCGGAAGTCCGGCATGCGAACGGCCAGGCGTTCCATCAGCTGGTCCGCGGCGATCGCGAGCAGCGTCGCGGCGCGATCCGCGCCGGGCTCGAGCGCCAGGTTCGGCACCCGCGCGGCGAACGGCTTCGTGAGCCCGGCCGCCTCGAGCTCGGGATCGTGGCGCACGGCAGAGGCAGCGCGCGCGCCGAGCTGGCCGGGGAGCACTGCCGCCTCGAGCCGGCCCAGGGCCGACACCGCGCCGAAGGCCACGACCGCTGCGCTCATGGATCGGCGGCTCGCCGTTCGAACACGAAAGCGTACGTCTGCCCGCGCGCCGGCGACACCAAGAGCGTGCGATCGGCGGTGCCCGCCCAGAGCGCCTCGACGGCGCGCACCACGCCGAACCCGCCCCAGGCTTCGCGCGGCACCCCGTCGAAGGTCAAGAGCTCGAGCGGCGCGTCCCGCCAGCTCGACGCCCGCACGAAGGCCTCGGCGCCGCCGAAGCCGAAGACCCGCGCGCGGCCGCCAGGAGGCGGAAGGTCCGCGGGATGCGCACTGTCGGACCAGAACGCGACCGTCGGATCCGACGCGGCGCCGGTACGCGCCACCAGTGCGAACGCGGCGCCCTCGCCCCGCGGGCCAGGACTCGAGCCCTGAGATCGATGCAGCGGAGCCAAGAGCCGCTCGGTGATCGCGTCGTGAGGCTCGGCCGAGCCCGCGATCATCTGCTCTGCTTGACCGTCTTCGATCAGCGAAAGCGCGATGCACAGCGCCGACTCGGCAGAGGTCGAGAGATCGGCCGTCGCCAGCACGGGCCCCGTGAGCCCGAGATAGATGGACGCATTGCCCGCCGGCGCCGAGGGCACCAGGTGGGGAAAGTCGGCGGGGCTTGCGAAGCGCGGTCCGCGCTCGAGGAAGCGGCGCAGGAATTCGACTGTTCGATCGACGTTGCCGAAGGCAGAGCCGGCGACCAGCCCGATGCCCTCTCGCGAGCCCGCCCCAGCGCCGAGCGCGGCCGAGGCGCAGAGCGTGACCAGAGCAGAGGCGCGATCGAAGCGGCGCGAACGCGCGACGTCGAGGCGGTCGACCAGCGGCTCCGCTGGCGGCGTGGCCAAGGCCGCCACGCCGCGCACGCAGGGCCGCTCGACCGATCGCTCGGTCGGGGGCAGCGGGCGGTCGCGCTCACTGAACACCAGCACGGTGCCGACCCCACCGAACCCGAACGACGTCGAGAGCGCTGTGCGGACGGGCATGGCCTGCGCCCGGCCGATCACGTGTCTGAACCCCAGCTCGCGCTCGGGCGCTTCGAGCCCGGCGGTGGGTGGGACTTGCCCCTGCTCGACGGCGAGCACGGTGATCGCGGCCTCGATGGCGCCTGCGGCGCCGAGCGTGTGCCCGATCTGCCCCTTGCACGACGACACGAACACTTGCCCCAGCGCTTCGCCCAACGCCAGCGCCAGCGCCCGGGCCTCGGCCGCGTCGTTCTGAAGCGTGGCCGTCCCGTGGGCGTTGACCCAGGTGAGCTCGTGAGGCGCCACGCGGGCCCGGGCCAGGGCGCCGGTGATCAGGCGCGCCCCGGTCGCACCGGACGCCTCGGGATGGGTGACGTGGTGCGCCTCGGCGCCGACCGACCATCCGTCGAGCCAGGCCAAGACCCGCGCGCCGCGCTGGGCAGCGGCGTCGGCCGACTCGAGCAGCAGGAACGCGGCACCTTCGCCCAGCGTGAGACCGCTGCGGGCGGCGTCGAAGGGCCGGCACGGGCCCGGCGACATCACCCCCAGCGCGTCGAACCCCGCAAAGGTCAGGCGGCAGAGAGCGTCGGCCCCACCCACCAGCGCGCGGGACGCGCGGCCATTTTCGATCCAGCTGGCGCCGAGCCCGATGGCGTTGGCCCCGCTCGAGCAAGCGCTGCACACCGTGGCGTGGTGGCCCTCGAGCCCGAGCGCCGCGCGCACTCGCTCGAGGGGGGTCGAGAGCGGATAGGACAACAGGCGTTCTGCCGCGAGCGCGGGGGCGAGCTCGCTCTGTTCGGCCAGGACCCCTTCGGCCTCGAGCATCCCCGCCGTCGTGCCGCCGATGGCCAGCGAAAGCTCGCGCTCGGGCCGGTCGAGGCCGGCGTGCGCCAGCGCCTCGCGCGCCGCGGCCACGGCCATCTGGTCGGTCCGCGACCCGGGCTCGGTCCCTGCCCAGGGCCGCGCGCGCGGGTCGAGCCGAACCTCGGCCGCCAGCTGGCAGCGCTGAGCCGTCACGTCGAACAGGGTCACCGGCCCGAAACCGCGCTCCCCCGCGCAGAGCCTCGCGAACGTCTCGGGCGCCGTGTTGCCCAGTGCCGAAACCACCCCCACCCCCGTGACCGCGACCCGCTGCCGGCTGGCCGTCATGGATCAACCCGAGCGCAAGCGTTCGACCTCGCGCGCGAGCGCCGAGACCGAAGCGAACACGGGGCGCGCGGCCTCGCCCTCGGGCAAGCGCACACCAAAGCGCTCTTCGATGGCCAGCGCCAGTTGCAGCGCATCCAGCGAATCGAGGCCGAGACCGGAACCGAACAGCGCTGCGTCGTCGGCGATCCCCGTCGGCTCCGTACCGCGGAGGTCCAGCTCTTCGACGATGATGTGCTTGATGGCTCGCTTGAGTTCGTCGTGATCCACGGGGGCCTGAGAGAGCGCAGCATAGCGCGAACTCGGCGGAACTGAAGCGTCTGCTTCGATTCCGCGCTAGGGTTCGGGTCTCAGGGAGGACCGAGGGCTCGTGAGCAATCTGGTCGGCTACAAGACGGATCACGGCGTCGCGCGGATCACGCTCGACGACCCGCCAACCAACGCCTACACGCACGAAATGATGCGGGAGCTCGACGACGCCATCGTCGAGGCCCGCTTCGACCCCGACGTCCACGTGTTGGTGCTCACCGGATCGGGCGACCGGCACTTCTGCAGCGGGGCGGATCTCGACCTCTTGCGCGAGTCCGACGCGACCTTCAAGTACTACTTCAGCATGCACGTCAGCGAGACGCTGCGGCGGCTGGAAGAGACCCCGAAGCTGTGCATCGCCGCGTTGAATGGTCACGCCAGCGGCGGCGGCTTCGACCTGGCCATGGCGTGCGACATCCGGATCGCGCGACAGGGGCCCTTCCGCCTCGGGTTACCCGAGGTGAAGCTCGGCCTATTGCCGGCCGGCAGCCAGCGCCTCACGCGGCTGGTGGGCGCCGCGCGCGCGCTACAGATCATGATCGAGGGCGAAGATTTCGGGCTGGAGCAAGCCCTGGGCTGGGGGCTCGTGCACTATCTGTGGGAGACGGATTCGCTCGAGTCGTTCCAGGCCAAGGTGGGCGACTATGCCCACAAGTTCACGCCGCCCGACAAGGCCGCGCTGGCGGTGGGGCGCATCAAGCGCGCCGTGCACGCCGCCCTCGAGCTGCCGCTCGATCAAGGGCTGGCCCTCGAGCGGGCGCTCGCGGCCGAGCTGCTCACCACCGACGACTCCAGAGAAGGGCTGGCTGCGCACGCCGAGCGGCGCCAGGCCGTGTTCCGGGCGAAGTGAG
Source organism: Polyangiaceae bacterium (assembly GCA_023150915.1). GTDB lineage: Bacteria > Myxococcota_A > Polyangia > Polyangiales > Polyangiaceae > JADJKB01. Next base: position 11,904 of record JAKLKA010000045.1, on the reverse strand, counting down.
CTACACGCCGAGCTGCTTCTTCACGGCGGCGAGCACGTCGGCGTCGCGCACGCGATCGGCGTCCGCGCGATACGAGAGCACCATGCGGTGGCGCAGGGCGGGCAGGGTCAAAGCCAGCACGTCGTCGACGTCGGCCGCCGCTTCGCCGCGCAGCGCCGCGCGGGCCTTGGCCGCCAGCACCAGGGCCTGACTGCCGCGCGGCCCGGCGCCGAAGCGCACGTAGGTGCGCACCGCCTCGGGCGCGTCGGGACCGTCGGGGCGGGTCGCGCGTGCCAGGCGAACGGCCAGCTCGACGGCCTCGTCGGTGACGGGGATCCGCGGCACCAGGGCCCCGAGCGCGCGGATCTCGTCGGCGCTGAGCACTGCCTCGATCTGGGGCATCGCCCCCGAGGTCGTGCGGCGGGCGATCTCGCGTTCTTCCTGCTCGCTGGGGTAGTCCACGTGCACCTCGAGCAAGAAGCGGTCGAGCTGCGCCTCGGGCAGCGGATAGGTGCCTTCTTGTTCGATGGGGTTCTGCGTCGCAAAGACCTGGAACGGGTCGGGCAGCGGGTGGGTGGCACCGCCGACCGTCACGTGCCGCTCTTGCATGGCCTGAAGCAGCGCCGCTTGGGTCTTGGGCGGCGTGCGGTTGATCTCGTCGGCCAGCACCAGGTGCTTGAAGATGGGCCCCGGCATGAAGCGCACCTCGCGGCGCACCAGGCCCTTGTCCTCGACCTCGTTCAGCACGTCGGTGCCGGTGATGTCTGCCGGCAAGAGGTCGGGTGTGAACTGCACTCGCCCGAAGCTGAGGCTGAGCGCCTGGGCCACGCTGGAAACGAGCAGCGTCTTGGCCAGGCCCGGAACGCCCACCAAGAGCGCGTGGCCCCGCGCCAAGAGCGTGATCAGCATCGTCTCGACGACCTGCTCTTGACCGACCACCACCCGCGCCACCTGGTCGGTGAGCCGCCCGCAAGCGCGCGCGCAGCTCTCGAGAAGCTCGGCATCGTTCGACGAAGATCCAGCCACGGAAGGGCGGCAGCATACCCGGATCGCCCGCCCCTGGGCGCGCAAAGCGCCGGCTTCGTGGCCGCGGGAAGGGTTGCCCCGACGCCCACGCGCGTGGTAGCCGGCTCAGCGTGCAGACCGAGGTCACCGATGCCGGCGCCGCGGCGACTCAGACCACCCGCATCGTGGTCGAGCGTCCCCCGCCGGGCCTGGCCCGAGGCAAGTACTCGTGGCCAGCCTGGGGGATCGGCGTCCTCGGAAGCGGCATCGTGGTCGTGGCCCTCGTCTACTTCATCGTGCTGGCGAGGCGGCGCCGCGTGCGATGAAGGGTTTCTTGCGCAAGCTGGTGATCGCGATGCTGCTCGGCGTCGTGGTCTACGGCGTGTTCGTGGCGTGGGCGGGGTACCGCGACATTGGGGCTTCGCTCGGGCGCTTTCGCTGGAGCGCGTTCGCCCTCGCGCTGGCCCTCGCCTCGGCGAACTACGGCCTGCGCTTCGCCAAGTGGGAGTACTACTTGGCACGTCTCGAGATCCGAGGCGTGCCCAAGCTCGACAGCTTGCTGGTCTTCCTCTCGGGGTTCGTGCTGACGGTCACCCCCGGAAAGGTCGGCGAGGTCTTCAAGAGCGCGGTCTTGGCCGAGACCCACGGCGTGCCCGCGGCGCGCACCGCACCCATCGTGTTCGCCGAACGGATCACCGACGTGATCGGAGTCATCACGCTGATCGTGGTCGGCAGCCTGGGATTCTCGGGGGGCCTGATCTGGGCGGGGATCGGCACGGCCGCGGTGCTGTGCGGCCTGTCGCTGGTGATCTGGCGCGCCCCTGGCGAGTGGGCGATCGCCCGCCTCAGGCGCCGCTCGGGGCGGCTCCGCGCGCTCGCCCCCAAGCTGGAAGAGGCGTTCGAGAGCCTGCGCATCGTGGCCAGCCCGAGCGCGCTCCTCTGGCCGAGCTTCCTCTCGGTGCTGGGCTGGGGCGGAGAGGGGCTGGCGCTCTACCTCTTGGTGCGCGGCTTCGGCGTCGAGGTCCCTGCCCCGCTGGCCATGTTCTTCTATGCCACGGCGACCTTGGCCGGTGCGGTCATCCCCGTGCCCGGAGGGCTGGGCGTGGCCGAAGCGATGATCCAGGAACAGCTGGTGCGCCTGGGTCGGGTGCCGCAGAGCGCGGCCACCAGCGCCATGCTCCTGATCCGCTTCGCCACGCTCTGGTGGGCGGTGGTGGTGGGCTTCGTGGCGCTCGCGATCTTGCGCGCGCGCTTTCCCAAGCTGATGCGCCAGGGCGCCGACGAAGCGCTAGCGCAGTGAGCGCAAGGCCTCGAGCGCGGTCTGGAGGTCCGCCGGCAACGGCGACTCGAATCGCAGGCGCTCGCCGCTGATCGGGTGGACGAAGCCCAGCGAGAGGGCGTGCAGCGCCTGGCGCTCGAGCCGCTCTTCGATGGCAACGAGCTCGGGGTCCACGGAGCGTCGGCCGTACAAGGCGTCGGCCAAGATCGGGGTCTTGGCGCACTCGGCCAGGTGGACGCGGATCTGGTGGGTTCGCCCGGTCTCGAGCCGGCACGCGACGTACCCCGCCCGGCCACCGGCCAGGCGCTCGAGCACCGCCAGGTGAGTCACGGCCCGGCGCCCCTCACGCAGCTTGGTGGTGAACCGCAGGCGCGAGCGCGGGTCGCGCCCATGCAACGTCTCGATGCGCCCCGCCGACGGCACCCCGAGCGTGAGCGCTCGGTACTCGCGTTCGACGTCGTGCTGCGAGAGAAGCCGCTTCAGGCCCTCGCGGGTGGCCTCGTCTTTCGCGACCACCAAGAGGCCACTGGTGCCCTTGTCGATCCGATGGACCACGCCGGGCCGCAGCGCGCCGGCAGGGTCCCGGGGATCGGCGGGTGCGCCCCCGAAGCTCGCCCGCGCCAGAAGGCCGCTGACCAGCGTGCCGTGCCAGTGCCCGCGCGCCGGGTGGACCACCAGCCCCGCGGGCTTGTCGACCACCACCAGGTGCTCGTCTTCGAACACCACGCGAAACTGCACACTGGCGTCAGGGACCGCTTCGGAGGGCGGCGGCGGCCCCGGCTCGACTTCGAGCACCGAGCCGACTCCGGGCACGTCGCGCGGCCGGCACGCGCTGCCGTCCACCCGCACCCGACCCTCGCTGATCCAGCGCTGGACGGTGGCGCGGGACGTCCCCGGCAAGAGCCGGACGAGCAGCTTGTCGACGCGCTCTCCGACCTGATCCGCGTCGATTTCGAAGCGGCGCATCCGCGCCTGCTACCAGATGGGGCTCTTGATGTGCCCCTTCGACTTGATCAGGATGTCGACCAGCGCGCGGTCGTAAAAATTCCGCTGATACAGATCGGGAGCCACGCGGCTCTTGTAGAGCGCTCGCCCCTCTTCGATCTCCTCCGCGAGCTCGTCGAACAGCGAGTCCCGCTCGATGCCGCGCACGATCTTCTCTTCATTGTAGAGCGAAAGATCACTGGCAATGGCGCGAGCCAGCCGGCGCGCGGCTTCTTCGGTCTCGATCAGCGGCATCTCGGGGCGACCTCCGAGCGAAGTATCACCCGGCCGCTCGCGGGATGTCAAAACGCGGGCGATTCACCCGGGCCGCGCCGGCCAGCCAGGGCCGTTCCCGCCATGGCGGCGACCAGCGGAAAGACCACCAGCGAGTAGCGCCCGGCACCGAAGAAGACCGCGTGGGTGAAGAGGGCGGTGCCGACGGCAGAAGCCCCCAGCGCAAGCGCCGGCCGCTGGGCGAGCCCTCGGCCCGCCAGCACCGCGGCCAGCGTCAGCCCGACGTACGAGAGCCAGGCCATGGGCGACAGCAAGAGCGCCCCCGCAGCGATCGCGAGCAGCCGTCGCACACGCGGCAGCGGCCCGGGCGTCCGCGCGACCCCGACCACGGCGAGCAGCACGAGCAGGCGCTGGAACACCGTTTCGACCACGCCCAGGCCGAGCTTGGCGCGCTCGGAGAAGCTCTGTGGCCCCGAGGCCCGCAGATACCACCCCGCCGCCCCGCAGTACTCGAAGGTGTGAGCGAGCTTCTGCGGCACCAAGCCCAGGAAGCGGAGCGGCCGCGCCCGGACCCTGCGCAGCGCTTCCGAGGCGAAGCAGGCGTCCTTGTCGGCCTCGCCGAACACCGTCCGGCAGCGCTCGGGAACGCTCTCGCCCGTGATCGGCACGAAGGTCCCGTTCGCGTGCTCGGTGACCCCGATCAGCAGGTTCCACCCCAGGTTCGCGCTCACCGCCACGCAGCGGTCCATCCGCCGGCAGTTGCGCGCCGTCCAGGGGAGCACCACGCACGCGGCTGCGAGCGTGACCACCGCGGTCGCGAGCGCGAGAGCGCGCCAGCGTGCGCGAGCGCCCGCGGCGATCAGCGCGAAGAGCGGAAGCACCAGCAGGCTCTGGCCACGTACCAGGGTCGCGAGGCCCAGCACCGCTCCGAGCACCAGCCACCAGCCGAGCGGACGGGTCGCGCTGCGCGCGACCACGGCGACCCACGCCCCGATCGCCAAGAGCGACGCTGTCACCCCCTCGGTCATCAACGCCGGGGTGTAAGCGACCAGCGCCGGGTGCAAGGCCACCGCCAGCGCCGCCAGGGCCGCACCTCGCCGACCGGTGCTGGTCGCCGCCACGCGGTGGACCGCCACTACGCTCAGCGCTCCCAGGGCAGCGTTGAGCCCCATCCCCCACGCCGGGCTGGGGCCGAACGCGGAATACAGCGCCGCCAGAAGCCCGGGGTAGCCGACCGGATAGTGGGCCACGAAGGTGACCACCCCGTCCGGCCAGCGCCAGGTGTAGCCGTGCCCCTCGGCGAGGCGAGTGGCGAGGTGATGATAGAAGCGGGCGTCTTCGACCGGCGGAAAGCGCCCGGCGGCCCACACGACCATGGCGGCGCGCAGCGCTGCTCCGACCAGGCCGACGACCAGAGCGTCGCGGAGCGGCGCTCGACCGGTCATGGGTACCGTTCGAGCAGCCCGATGCGACACAGATCCTCGATCACCTCGCAGGCCGGCAGACCCACCACGTTGGTGTACGAGCCGTCGATGCGCGCGATCAAGAAGGCTCCAATGCCTTGCGCCGCGTAGGCCCCGGCCTTGTCGAGCCCCTCGCCGGTCGCCGCGTAGGCGGCGATCTCGGGGGCGCTGGCCGCGCGCATCGTGACCCGGGTCTCGACGGTGCGCCCGCAGGCGATCGCGGCGGGCGCCTCGGCCGTCGCCACCAGATAGCGCGTGTAGACCGTGTGCGTGCGCCCCACGATGCGCCCGAGCAAGCGGATCGCGTCACCGGGATCGGTGGGCTTGCCCAAGATCTGATCGTCGACGACCACGATGGTGTCGGCCACGATCACACCTGCCCAGCTCTCGCCCGCGACCAGCGAAAGCACGCTGGCCAGCTTGTCTTGGGTCACCCGCTCCAGAAATGGGTGCGGGGCTTCGCCCGAGCGCAAGCTCTCGTCCGAGTGCCCCGGGCGCTGCACCAGCGGGATCCCCAGATCGCCCAGGATCTGCCGGCGGCGTGGCGACGCAGAGCCCAGGACCAAGGGACGATCGGCGCGGATCACGCGCCCCGCATAACACGGATGCTCGGGTGCAAGCTGTGTCCGAAGTCCGATATAACGGGGCGACCATGCCCCAGGCCGCCGACCCGAGACGCGCCCGGATCGGCGCGCTCGCCCTGGTTCTCAGCGGCGCGGCCCTGCTCACGCCCGGGCACGCGGCGGCCGCCGACTGCAGCCCCGCCTCGGGCGTCTCGACCTGTTTCGACGCCGACACGCTGTGGTGGACCGCGGGCGAAACCCGCTTCGCCAGCGTTGCCTCGGCAGCAGCGCCCCGCCGTGGCGCGCTCGCGTTCGCGGCGCTGGTCGGTTACCTCGACCGCCCGGTGCTGCTGAGCGTGCCCTCCCCCGATCCCGAGGGCCGTGACGTGAACGTGGTTCGCGGCGGCGTGGGTCTCTCGCTGGCCTACGCCTACGGCCTGTCGGACCAGCTCGAGTTGACGCTGGCGACCCCGCTGGTGCTGCACCAGACCGGAGCCGGCGCCGAAGGCATCACCTCGCAGAGCGCGCCGCCGCTGAAGGCGGTCGCGGTGCGCGACCCGCGGGTGGGTGTCGGCGTACCGTGGCGGCAGGGCGCGTTCGCGGTGAAGGCGCGCGCCGAGCTCGCGCTCCCTCTGGGTGACGACGACGCGTACGCCGGCTCGGGCGGCTTCACGCTCGCGCCCACCATCGCCGGCGGGTGGCAGGCCGGTCCGCTGCACGCCGGGGTCGAGCTCGGCGCCCGCCTGCGTCGCGCCGTTCCGTTCGCCACCGCACGCCTCGGCTCGCAAGCCTACGCTGCCGTGGGCCTGGGCGCGGACCTCTGGCAAGAGTGGCTCTCGCTCGAGCTCGAAGCCTTCGCCCTGCCCTCGTTGGTCTCGCAGCCCGGCCGACGCGACGCCGCGTCCGAGGTCCAGGGCGGCGTGCTGATCCCCGCCGAGTGGCTGGTCAGCGTGCGCTCGGAGCCGGTCCACGACGCCCCCCTGGCGCTTTCCTTGGGCGGGGGCACCGGGCTACCGCTGTCGACCGAGACGCGCGAAACCGCCGGGGGCGCCAGCGCCGAGCGCTTCGCCGGGGTCACCACGCCGCGGTTTCGGCTGTTCGTCGGGGTGCGCTACCAGCCGTAGCCCAGGGCGGGCCAGCTTGCCCACTCGCTCAGAACACCCGCTCGTGCACGTAGATCGAATCGCCCGCCTGAAGCGCCAGATCGGGCGAGCGCCCGTCGGTGATGGCGTCGATGTTCAGGACCACGGTGGTGCGACCGCTCTTGGTCTGCCGAGTCAGGTTCACCCGATCGTGATTGGCGATGGCGGTGAACCCGCCGGCCAGCGAGATCGCCTGCAGCATGGTCAGCCCCGGTGTGAGCGGAAAGCTGCCCGGCTTGGCGACCTGACCGAGCACGGTGATGCGCTTGCTGTTGTACTCTTTGACCGAGACGATGACGCTCGGATCACTCAGGATCTTGGCGTCGATCAGCCGCTTGCGCAGAAGGCGTGCGATTTGCTGCGGCTCGAGCCCCGACACCTTCGTGCTGTGCACGTAGGGGAAATCCACCGTGCCGTCCGAGGCCACCTGGTACTCGCTCGGCAGCTCTTTCTCGCCCACCACCTGCATGGTGAAGACGTCACCCGGCCCAATGGTGGTGCTCTCGACCGGAGGCGGAAGCTTCACCTTCGAGTTGTCTTGCCCCGCCGAACAGCCGACGACCCAGAGCACCCCCATCACGGCGACCACCAGGGTCGTGACGGTGAGGCGAAGGCGGAGCAAAATCAGCGAGAGCATGTGGCCTGGGAGCAGCGGGGTCACCGCGGTCATTGGTTGAGCGCCGACCGACAATCGTTCGCCCCGCGGGCGGTCACGCTCACATGAACCAGCGTGCGCCGACCCACAGCTCGTAGCGGTTGTACTGCAGGTTGTCCTGCGCCGTAGCCGTGGCGTCGAGCGGGATGCGCTCGTTGCCGAGCGAGGCGTCGTAGCGCAGCGTGGTGTTGATGCCGATCGAGTCGCTGGGACGATACTCGGCGAACAGCGTGGCGTCGGCGCGGTTCTGGCCGAAGCTGGCCTTCCGCGGGCTGCCGTCGGAGAAGTACGTCGGCGAGTGGGTGAGGTACGAGTACCCGCCCTCGAGGCTGATCAGGAACGCGCCCGCCACGAAGTACGAGAAGTTCGCGTAGCCGCGGTCCCGCCGATAGAAGTCCGAGAGGTAGCTGTTGGTGTAGTCGCGCACGTAGCCGGCGGCGATGCTGGACAGGCCGACCGTGGCCTGGTCCGGCGCGAGTGACGGCTGCGGCAACAAGTACCACTTGAGCTCGGCCTGACCGACCGGGCCGTCGTAGTTGTGGACCGGAACGCCGCCGCTGGCTTCGTAGAAGCTGGCGGCCCAGCCCGCCATGGCCAGCATGGCGAAGTGGTGGGTGATGAGCCCGTTGACGCCGATCTTGCTGTTGACCGTCTGGGCGTTGTGATTGGTGTTCTGCCCGTCGGTGTAGCTCAAGAAGCCGAACTTGCCGTCGTACACCAGCGCCGTGCGCGGCAAGAACCGCCAGCGCCCCCGGGTGAGCAGGTAATGCTGGTAGTTGTTGAGGTTCTTGTACGCGTCGCGCTCGAAGAAGTTGTAGTTGAGCTCGTAGCCCAGGCGCCACTCGAACAGGCCCCCGCCCGGCCGCCAGTTGATGCCGGCGCCCAGCCGCACGCTGTCGCGGTTGAACGCCAGGTCCTCGACGATGTTGTTCGACGGCTCGGCGGTGCGCACGAAGTCGCCGTACATGTCGAAGCCCCAGGGCTTCTGCGGGAGCACGTCGAGCGTGAAGTTCACGCCGGCGTTGACCACGTTGTCGTTGTCGCTGACCGCGGTGTCGTTGGCCGAGTCGGTGGCGAACAGCTTGTTGTACGAGAGGAAGGTGCCCGCGCGGAAGTTCACCTTCGGCGGGTCGCCGCCGGCCTCGCGTCGCTGCGGCCCCAACGTGGAAAGCGAGAGCGACGGCGTGACGCGCAGACGCATCACACTGATCACCGGCTTCTCGTCGTCCGCCCGCAGGAAGTAGTTCGAGTCGTAGCCGAGCTCGGCGCTGACGCCGGGGTGAAGCTCGAGGTTGCCGGCGCGGTAACCGATGCCCTCGGCGTACCTCCGGTCCTTGATCCACGGCTGATTCTGAGCCGACGCGGACAGGCTTGCTGTCGCGACGACCAGCGAGGTCGCAAGGAAGGCACGAAATCGCATGTCAGGTCAGCGTCCGGAAGGTCTCGGGAGGTGATAGTCGATCGAAGAAGCCGTTCCTAGCCCCAGTTTCGCTACTTGGTCGGGCTGGCGATCACGGGGGGCTGGGAGACGATGGGGTCGGTGGGGTACTGGGAGGGGTCGTCGGGGATGGTCGGATCGATCTGAACTGTCACCTGCGATTCGCCGACGAAGCCCGTTTCCTCGCCAATGCACTGATTGGCTTCGGCAACGAGGCTGCGAACGCGATCACGGAGGACCTGGATGACGGTGAACTCGTGGCGGGAACGATCGGCGTCGTTCTTCTCGGCGGCGCCACGCAAGTTGGGCATGCGGTCGCGCGCCGAGCGCGTGGCCACGTCGATCTGATTCAGCTTGTCGTTGAGGCAGAGCACCTTCACGACGTCGCGCTTCTCGCGGGACTCGCTGAGCTGGCGGCGCACCGTGCTGGCGCCGCGCTCCATCTCGGGCAGATACGCCTCGGCCTCGTCGCGCATTTGCGTCGCCGACAACTTCACGTCGCGTTGCGTCGTCACGTCCGGAGGCGGCGCCGGCGCGGCCTCTTGTGCGAGCGCCACGCCGAAGGCGAACGAAATCGCAGTGGCGATCGCCATCCCCCAGAGCCGTTTGGAAAGCATCGAGGCGAACCTCCCTCTACCCGTCAAAGTCGGGCCAGTATAGAAACCGGGTCCACCCCTGTCAACGAGCCTGCGCTTCGGGATAAGTGTCATGTTTCCGCCAGCTTTGGCGCCCGAAGCCCGGACGCCCAGCCGGTTCGTTGCCCGCACCGGAAAGCGCATTCAGCGCTGAGTACGGCGCCGCCGGCTACTGCTTGACGAAGCTGACCGGAACCACGACCACCGCGCTGCCACCCTCGGGCGGATCGAACTGGGCCGCCTGGGCGCGCGCCTGGACGCAGCTGGTCACCGAGCCGGGCAGGTTGCCGCTGGCCGAGGCGGTGACGCCCTGCACCTCGCCGCCGGGGCCGACCTTGATGCTCAGGCGGATGCTGCCCTGCGCATCGGGGTTCTCGGCGAGCCCGCGGTTATAGCAAGAGCGGAAGCCGGCGCGCATGCCGGCCACGACGCGGGCAGCGTTGCTGACGTTGCCGCCGCTGACCGACGCACCGCCCACGTTGGCGCTGCCCTTCGGCCCCTCGACCTTCTTCACCTCGCCGGTGCCGCTGGTGCCGCCGGTCTTGCCGGTGGTGCCCATGCCGGCCAAGCCCGACCCGCCCATGCCGGGCCGGATCGTGCCACCGCCGCTGCCCAGGTTCAGGCCGCCGATGCCGCCGGCGGAAACGCCGGCGCCGCTGGCCGCGGCCGCGTCGAGGGCGCCGGTCGGAACCTCACCGCCACGCAGCACGCCGGCGGTGGCCGGCCCCTGCGCCGAGAGCGCGCCGATGGTCGCCATCTCGAGGTTGTCGAGCTCTTTGCTGAGCGCCGCCGCCTGAGCGCCGGACATCGGCCCGGCCTTCCCCGCGGCGCCCCCGGCCTTTCCGCCGGCAGACTTCGGCGCCGCCTTCTCGGCCTTCTCGGCCTTCTCGGCCTTGTCGTCCGTGACCTCTTCCTTGTTCTCGACCGGCGGCGGCGGAGGCAGCGATCGCATCTGATCGACCAGCCCCGCAACGCTGACCTCTTCGTCGAACACCGGATCGAGCCAGTCCGAGTACACCGAGCCGATCGCGAGGAAATGCAGCAGGAACGAGAACGCCGCGATCATGGTCGTGCCCCAGTCGATGCTGGTCGCGCCCTGCGTGACGCTGACCGGCAGCTGCGGCTTGGGCTGCACCGGCGGCGGTGCCACGAACTGGAACAGAATGGTGGTGTTGCCCACCACCACCTTGCCGCGTGAATCCTCGGTCAGCTTGATCTGATACGCGCCCTGGGGCGTGCGCCGCGCCTGGCCCTTGAGCATGGACAGATCGGAGATGCCCGTCGGGAGCGCGATGCGCCCCGCCATGCCGTCCAGGAAGTTCAGCCAGTAGTCGTTGCCGACCAGCTCGAAGAGGCGGAAGGTCGGGGGCAGGTTCTGAGTGGCGACCACGAACATCGCCTTCTCGCTCGGGCCCACGGTCACGTGGATGCGCTGCTTGACGATGCGCTCTTCCAGGATGCGGCCACCCTGCACCACGCCGATGCGCAGCACCTTCGGCCCGGTCTGGGCGACGGCGCGCATCACGGCCGTCATCTGACCCGGCCTCTGACTTCCTGGTTGTTGGAACGGCTGCTGGTGCTGGGACATCGAGTTCGTCTCCGCAACTGTCGCCAGGAAGACCCCTGGTGGTAGCGTCCGACAGCCGGCAGGCTCGCTAAGTTCCCGCCGGGGCGAACAAACACTAGTCGGGGGGGCGCCCCGGGTCCACTCGCTGGTGCTGGCCCACATTGTCCGACTCCGAGAGCAGGCGCTCCAGAATCCGGCCCAGCCGGTCCCACCCGTCCCTGGCCCGCCGGCCGCGCTGCTCGGCCGAGCGCGCCAGGAGCATGCAGGCGACCATCCCCACCAGGCCGGCGGCGACCGAGGGGGCGGCGCCGGCCAGAGCCTGGGCGCCGTCGTCGGGGAGCCTGCGGCCGAGCTCGATCAAGCCGAGCAGCGCGCCGGACGCCAGGGCGACGCGGGTCGCGCTCTTCGGCACCTCGCGGCTCACTTCCAGCTCCCGCGCCACGTCGCCCAGCGTCTCGTTCAGGCTCGCGACGGCGAGCGGCCGCGACGGCGCCTCGAGCACCTCCCGCGCCGCCCGCCCCAGCGCGCTCTCGGCGGGCAGCTTCGCGAGCAAGCGCTCGCGGCTGGCCCGCTCGAGGCCGTCACTCAGCACGGCTTCGCGTTCGATCGCCGTCACCAGCGCCAGTCGCTTCGCGCTCACCCCGATGCACCCCGCCGCCACCAGCACCGACACGACCAGCGCGATCACCGCCCGAGCTTGCCGGGTCCGGGCGCCCGCGTGCAAGGCTCGTCGCCGGCCGACCCTCAGGGGAGTGAAACGGAACGGGAGAAGACCAACCGCAAGACGCCAAGAGCGCCACGAAGAGGAGCTACTTCTTCGGAGCTCTGACTCGGCTTTCGCCCTTTCGGGCGAAAGCCGAGGCTACAGACTTCAGGCTGCAGGCTTCAGGAGGTCCAGTCGCGCGGGCGGCTTCGGTGGAGGCAGAAGATGGCGACCTGGCGGGCGTAAAGGTTGTTGCA
>JAKLKA010000044.1 GCA_023150915.1 Polyangiaceae bacterium | reverse complement strand
TTGACCGAAAGGGCGCGCGCCTTCGCCGGCAGCGCTGCGCTCGCGATCAGCGCCGGCGTGGAGCCCGTAGCCGACCAGCGCTCGATGCTCTTGTCGCGAAGCACCCAGACCGAGCGGCCGTCCGTGTCCGCCGCGACCGCGGGGCCCGGGAGTGATCCAGTCGACGTAAGGCTGCCCGTCGAACCCTCGCACGCGCCACCGGTCGCGCCGCACGGGACGGCGCCGGGGCTCGACCACCATTCGGTGCCGAGAGGGCACAGCCGTCCGCCGAGCGCGTCAGTCGGTGCGCAGGCGAGCCCTTCATCCGCGACGCGCGCCTCTTGCCAGCCCCGTGCGGTCCTGAGCCGCGTCGCCACCAGCTCCGACCGCGCCAGATCCAGGGTCAGCGCGCGCAGCGCGCCCTCGAAGACCGCATCGACCACGGCAGTGGTGCCCAGCTCGAGCGTGCTCGCGCGGGTCGTGTCCCCGAACAGGCGCGCGGTCGCGGCGGCTCCGGGGCCGACGTGCCACACGTCGTCGTGCTTCGCGCCGCTCGCGTCGCTGCCGCCGACGTAGAGGATGCGCTCGCCGCCAGGGCTCACGCTGAGCGCCGCGCCGCGGCGCGCCGGCAGATCCGAGCGCGCGAGCGACACCGGTCCGCCGAACAGCCCAATATCCCACAGCTGCCCCGCGAGCACGCCATCGCGAGCGCCACCCGCGACGAGCAGGTGCGAGCCCCAGAGCGCGAGGGCCGCGCCGTCGAGACCCGCGACCTCGGGCGGCAGCGCGCTCTCGGTCCAGAGCCGCGAGCCCATCGAGAACCAAACCAGCTGACCGCCGGCGGTGTCCACCAGCGCAGTGGTCATCCCGGCGGGGTCGGCGATCAGCACCGCGGTCTCGCTCACTAAAGCCGGGAGCGTACCCTCGGCCGCGATCTCGTAGGTGATCGACTGATCGGCCGAGGCCACGGGCGACAGCAGCGCCCAGCGAGACCCGTCCGCACCCCGCTCGACGGCGAGCAGCGCGGGCTCTTCAGCGCGGCTTCGACTCGACGCCAGCGGCGCCGCGAGGGCGGCCAGCACCGGCGTGCTCGGCGCAGCGGCCCCCACCGGCGCCAGCTGCACCGTTGCGGTGGCGAGCCAGCGCTGCGCCGCGGCAGTGCCGAGCGTCAACGTGGCGTAGCTGCCCTCTGCGGGCCGAACCACCACCGCGCGGGTCACCAGCCCGCCGTCGTGCGCCAGCAAGCGAAGCCCCGAGAACCCGGTCACCTCGGGCTTGACCGGATCCGGTCCGAACCAGAGCTTCACCAGGGCCAGCTGCTGGTCGATGGTCAGCACCGCGCAGGGCGGCTTCAGCGAGAACGCCGAGTGGTTCGAGACCAGATCCGACATCGGCTGCTCCGAGAAGCTGGCGCGCATGCGAATGCTGTGATCGCTCTCGAGGTCCCACAGCTTGTCGGCGCGATGCTGCGGGTCGTACTCGGGGTCGAAGTGGGACGAGAACTGGCTCTGCTTGCTCGGCGTCGCAGGCGGCGCGCTGATCTCGGGCAAACTCCAGACCGCGTACTGGTGCTTCAGGCCCTGGTGCGCGCCCGAGAACGGTGTGGCAGGCTCGGTGATCACGTCTTCCGGAGCGAAGTGCGGGGTCGGGCTGGCCGGCCCGAAGGCCTTCAGCTCGTCGAGCCAGCGCCACGAGACGCTCGAAGGCTCCGAGCCGAAACGCGGCACGGCCAGCGGGAAGCTGTCGCACCAGGTCTTGTCGTCGCGCGTGCAACCCGGGCGATCGATCGGGCGAAAGCCGCGGCCGTCGTAAACACTCGGCACGGCCCGCCGCGCGCTCCCGCGGTAGCAGGCGCTCTGCGGATCCGTGACGCAAGTCGCACCGTTCAAAGGCGTGCCGGTAATCCTGTGCCGACACGCGCACCGGTAGCTCTGCACCGGGAACGCTGCCGGCAGCTCGGTCTTCGGGGTGAGCCAGAATGGGTCGTTGGCGCTGACCCCGCGCGAGACCCGCGTCGTGACGCCGATGGCGTCTTGGCCCGCCGAGACCCAACCGGGGCTGCCGCAGGTCTTGTTGTACGAGTTCTTCGGGTTCCAGGTCGAGTACGCCGCCGGGTACGGATCGCACGTCTCTCCGCGCTGCAGCGCGCCGAGCTCGTTGTTGCTGATCGGGTGCGGCGGCCAGTTCAGATCCTCGCCCCAGCGGTTGTCGACCGTGACGCCGCCTCCGGGAGTGAGCGCGAGCGGCAGCTTGGGACACGAATCGACGCCGTCCGGTGGCCCGTCCTGATCGGTGTCCAGGAACCCGCCGAAGGCGCCAGTCGGGATCGGGGACCAGCTATTGAACGACTGCGGCACCGGCGGCTTGCCCGGCGTCCCGATCCCGACCCATGTCTGGCGGAAGTTCGGGTCGAAGTCGCACGCGCCGTACAGGTGGTCACCGTCGGCGTCTTGCTCAGGGCCGCTGTCGAGCGGGCAGAGGTCGGTGGATGGGATGCCGATCCCATTCTGGATCTGATCGGACCCAGGCCGACCATCACCGTCTGCGTCGAACGTGAACGCGCCGCCAGGGTCCAAGGCACCCATCGGGGGGTCGACATTGTAGAACGCCACCAGCGACTGGCCGGAGAACCCAAGGTTGTCCAGGCGTGCCGGCTGCATGCGAGACGCAGGCACCGCCTGCCCCGTGCGCGCGTAGGTGCAGACGTTTGCCCACTGGACGTTGCCCGGCACAGACACCGCGACGCGCTGAGTCGGGACGCGGAACAACTGAACGGGGATGCGCCAAGCCCCGTTTCCCCGGTGGGGATCCGTGCAGGTCGTGCCGACTGCTACGTCGAATTCGTCGATGCCCGCTGAGCAATAGCTGTGGTGCTTCCCCGCGGACGCGTGCGTGCGTGCGTGCGTGCGTGCGTGCGTGCGAACCCCATGCCAGCCGTGTCTGCCTCCCGGTCGCCGTCGACTTGGGCATTGTCTACCTGTGGTGCGCCCAGCGCAAGGCAGACTCGGGCGCTCTGGAGCGCGGCGCGGCACACCTTGGCGCGCGGGCTGCTGGTGACGCTGTTGGTGAGCTGCGGTAACGACAAGTCGGGCCTCACTGCATCGGCGAGCCCGACCCCGGGTTCAGGCGGTGCCGCTGGTGACGGCAGTGCCGCCGAGTACGCGTACCCCGAGTGCACCGCGTGCGCGATCTACCAGTACTGCAATGGATCGGCGCTGGTCGAGCAGCTCAACCAAGACACCTACTGCGAAGCAACCGTGGTCGAGTGCGAGCACGGGTGCGTCGACTTGAACGGGTGGGCGGGCTGCGCCATCCAGTGCGGCGGCAAGGTCTGCCCGGTCTCTCTCCTGATGGCTTTGGACGAACGCCCGCAGTGTTGTACCGCCGACGGCCAGTGCGGAGTCGCCGGGCACTCGGCCAACGAGCCCGCCTGCACCCCCGTCGAGCCGACGGATGCCGGCGCGGCGACGGACGCCGGCGCGGACACGGACGCCGGCGACTGACTGCCGCCGCGCGAGGGCACCCGCTTTGACCGCACTGCTCAGCTCTCCACGACGCGAAGCGCGGGCCGAAAGCGGCACCATGCGGCGCGCATCGCGCCGAACAGCAGCGACGTCTCCGAAGCCGTGGCCGGGCCGAGGCCGGGCGCCTGGGTGCCAATCAGGCCCAGGCCCAAGATCAGCAAGATGGCCGTGTGGTGAAGGCCTTCGAGGAAGAAGCCCGAGCCCTGGTGGGCCAGCCCGACGCCCACCGTCTGCGCTGCGACGGTGAAGGTCTTGAGCCCCCACGCCGCGAGCACGATTCGTTTCAGATCGATCGACTCGGCGCCGAGCTGGCGTCGCAGCACGGCCCGGATCACGAACAGCGGCAGCAGGTAGCGCCCGACCAGTGCGGGCAAGAAGAGCACGACGTGACTTCGAATCAGCTCTGCCGAGAAGACGCTGCTCAAGAACTCCCACTCGAGGTGGCCGGTCGACCAGCAGGTGTCGACCCAGCCAGAGATGACCACTCCGAAGCAGAGCAGCAAGGCGTGCCCGCTCTGGCGAAGCTCGGGTCGCAGCGGCTGCATCATCCGGGCCGAGAGCGAGAGCGCCGCCGCGCTCAGGTTGAGCCAATAGTGTGTGTCACGGTCCGTGCGCACCATGAAGAAGAACGCCAAGAGCAGCGCCGTGAGCAGCAGCACGTCCGAGGTCGCCTCGTCGGCGAGCTTGCCCGCGGCCCGAGCTCGCGCGGCGAACGCGGCCGCCAGCAGACCCGCCGCGACGAGCAGGGTCCAGGGTGACTCGCGGGGCAAGAGACCCCATTCGTAAGCGCTGAGCAGCCCCAGGCCGAAGAACGAGACGGCGTGCGTGGTCGGCTTGCGCTGCCAGTGGAAGAGCAGCAAGACCTTCGCGAGGAACGAGCCCGCGCGCCATTGGACGGGGCCCGTGGCGGCCAGGAGCCACGACCACGGATCCCAGCGGCGAAACACGAAATCGAAGCCATTGGAGAACGCGTAGCGCTGCACGATCCAGCCGACGAGCACGAGCCCGATCCCGTGTGACACCCAGTCCACGGCTCTGGCAGGGATGCCGCCCTCACGGTGCCGGGCGGCGAGCCCCACCAGCCCGAAGCACAGCGCGACCAACAAGAGCTCGGCGGCCCACAGGCTCATCGCCCCCCACGCGTAGCAGGTGGTGGGCAAGAGCAGCAGGGCCGCGCCGATGCACGCCCAGCACGCCCGACCCGGCCCAAACGCGACGGCGGCGACGGTCCCCAGCGTGAGCGCGATGGGCAGAACCAGGCGCAGCGTCGTGAACTCTTTGGTCTGTTCGGTGAGAACGTGGGTGGCCATCCAGTGGCCGTGAGCGACCATCGCAGCGGTCAGCACACCAGCCGCCACAGCCCATGCGAGCTCGCGCAGCGTGCGGCGGTAGACCACGCCGAGACCGAGCGCGACCCCGACCGCGGCCGTGGCGGCCCAGGCGTTGTAGGGGTGCCACCCGGTGAACAGAAGCAGCCCGATGCCGGCAACCAGGCCGCCCAGCTCGAAGACGCCGAAGCCGCCCCAGGCACCCAGCACCCAGAGCGCGAGCAGGGCCCCCGCCGCCAGCGCCAGCGCCGTCGCGCCCCGCGAGTCGCGCCGAGCGGGCGGCGCGCTCGCCGCGCCGAATTCATCGGGCAACGGGCCAGGGCTCTGCAGCGCGTGGGGCAGCCTGGGGCCTTCGTACTCGGCGGCCAGTGGGACCCCGGTGGCCCAGCTCGCGAGATAGCGCAGCACGGTGATGGGGTGCGTCTCTTCCTCGCGGCCGCGAAGAAAGCCTGGGCCCCGAACGCCGATGAAGGTGGGAACGTCGAGGCCCGCGGCGTGCACACCCCGGTCGTTGTGACCGTGATCTCCAAAGACGATCAGCGTCTCGCCGGGCGCCACGGCCTTCCCGGCTTCCCCGATCCAACGGTCGGCGGTCGCGAGCGTGGAGCGATACT
Source organism: Polyangiaceae bacterium (assembly GCA_023150915.1). Lineage (GTDB taxonomy): Bacteria > Myxococcota_A > Polyangia > Polyangiales > Polyangiaceae > JADJKB01. The sequence goes on along the minus strand of JAKLKA010000044.1, from coordinate 40,987 downwards.
CGGAACCATCGTGGCGAACGCGGTGAGCCACGGTGTCGACGAACGTGGCGTGGAAGATGACGATGTCGAACGCCCCGGAGCGATATTCCTCCAGGGCCCGGGTGAACAGCGCGTGCTGTTTGGGCTCGAGCTCGGCGGTCGCCTTGGGTTCTTCGTACCGACGATAGTCGACGCCGTTCTTGCCGAATTGCAGAAACGCATCGTCCGAATAGACGAGGATCTTCCGGCCAGCGCGGCGCCAGTCGTCCACGATCGAGCCCGTGGCGTCGCGCCCTTGCACGAAGTTCTCGACGAAACCAAAGATGCGGAACCGGTCGGCCCCCACGAAGGCGGCCAAGAGTGCCGGGTTGGTCACCTGATCGGTCGCACCGCTCGAGGCCATCCACCGCGCCTGGCGCTTGAACCGCCCCAGCTCTGGCATCAGGGCAACGTTTCGGGTCGCGCCGAGCGGCAGCGAGTCGATGAACAGCATGAACGTGCGATTGCCCGGGCCCGCCGCGCGCGCGTCCGCGGCTGCCCGGGCGGTGGCGGGTGGCGGCGCCAGAATGAGGTCTGTCTCGCGGTACACCCCCACCACCGCCAAGATCAGCAGCACCACCGCGAGCACGAGGCGGCCCTTCCCGGACGCCCCCTCCGCCCGCACGGGCTCGTGCCGGTGCTGAGCTTCCCGCACACCGCCTTTCATCCTGCTTGTCGCGCGGGGTCAAGCCCCGCTGACGGGGCGGCCGCCCCCTCGCGCGCGCGGCGGCTGCTAGGGCATAGTGAGCCCGGCAGGATGTCCGGCAGCTCACAGACCGGAGAATCGACTGAGCTCGCGTTCCTCCAGCGACGGGTGGCCCTCGCCGGGCTGTGGGGCGCGGCCGTCGGGGGAACGTTCGTGCTCTTGCGCGTCGCCTTGCTGGTCGCGGTGAACGAGTACGAGCAGCTCACCCACCCTTCCCTGGCAGCTCATGCGGCGGGCTCGCTCGCGTTCTGGGTAGGCTGGCTCTGCAATCGGGGCGCGCCCCGCTCGCGGGCGTACGTGCGCGGCACCGAATGGCTCTCGTTCTTCGTGGGGTGCAGCTGCTGGGTGTTCATGGGCTACACCATTCCGCTGCATGCGCGTCCCGAGCTGATGGTCACGCTCGCGTTGACGCTGGTGATGGTGGCGCGAGCCATCTACGTGCCCAGCACCGCCGGCCGGACGCTGGCCATCACCGCGTCGGTCGGCGCGCCGCTGGTGGTCATGACGTTCAAGCTGTACTTGGATGCCGATCTGACCCGTTGGGCGCTGATCGACCCCAGCGTCGTTCGACGGACCAACTTGTCCGCCGCCATCTTGGTGACGATCTTCGGGACCTTCTGGTGGGGCGCGACCACCCTCACCTGCACGCTGGCTTCACGGGTGATTTACGGTCTGCGGCGCGAGGTGAAGAGCGCGAAGAAGCTGGGTCAATACACGCTCGAGGAGCGCATCGGCGAGGGCGGCATGGGCATGGTCTACCGCGCCAGTCACGCCCTTCTCCGCCGGCCCACGGCGGTCAAGCTGCTCTTGCCCGACAGGACCGGCGCCGCCAGCCTGAAGCGCTTCGAACGCGAAGTTCAGCTCACTGCCCGCCTCTCGCATCCGAATACCATCACGGTCTTCGACTATGGGCGCACGCCTGAGGGTGTCTTCTACTACGCAATGGAGCTGCTCGAAGGCGCCACCCTGATGGAGGTGGTGGAAGCGTGCGGGCCGCTGCCGCCGGCGCGGGTGGCGCGCATCGTCTCCGACGTGGCGGGTGCCCTGGCCGAGGCCCACTCGATCGGGCTGATCCATCGTGACATCAAGCCGGCCAACATCATGCTGTGCGAGCGCGGCGGGATCCCCGACGTGGTCAAGGTGCTGGACTTCGGGCTGGTGAAAGAGATCGCTTCGGATTCGAGCGCGGCGCTGACCCAGGCCAACTCGATCACCGGAACCCCGCAGTACATGGCGCCGGAAGCCATCAAGTCCCCCGACGGCGTCGACGCTCGCGCAGACATCTACGCGCTCGGCGCGGTGGCGTACTATCTGCTCACGGGTAGGCACGTGTTCGGGGGAGCCTCGGTGGTGGAGGTGTGCAGCCACCACCTGCACACGCCCCCGGTGCCGCCGTCGGAGCGGCTGGGCCGGCCCCTGCCCCAAGAGCTGGAGGCCTTGGTGCTCGAGTGCCTGGCGAAGACGCCCGAGGCCCGGCCCCAAGACGCCGCTACCCTTGCCGAACGTCTCGCCGCTTGCCCCGACCTGGGGAAGTGGTCGGTGGCCGATGCACGACGCTGGTGGGTCGAACACGGGCACGCTCTGGTCGAGCACCGTCGCAATCAGAGCTCGGTGACCGGCGGCACCGTCGCGGTGGACCTGGCGCACCGAGACACGGTCAGGGTCTGATCGGCTCGCCATGGATCGCGAGGTGGTATGCTGCCCCGACATGCTGCGCCTCGGACTGGTCGCCGTGGGGCTCGCGCTGGGCGCGTGCATGAGCCTGGACGCAGTCGCTCCCGAGGACGGTCCGGATGCGCTGGTCGGGGGCGCGGGCGGCACGGGCGCTGCAAGCGGCGTGGGCGGCACGAGCGCCGACGCCGCCCTGGGCGGCAGCGGCGGGGCGCCGTTCGACGCCGCACCGCCGGACGCCGTCGCCGACGCGCCGTTCTCCGATGGCAACCCGTGCAGCCCGCTGTCCCCCAAGCTGCTCGACGACTTCGGCCTGCCCAATGGCGTGATCGGCTCGGCCTGGCTCGGTGACAGGAGCTCGTTCGGCATCGTGGGGGGCCGGTTGCGGCACATCAAGAGCAACCAGGACGATCGCATCCTTTACGACAAGCCCTTCTGCTCGGCGCAGTCGGCCAGCGTGCGGCTGATGAAGCTCGACGCCACCGTGGGCCTGATGGGGTTGGTGTTCGCCAAGGGGACGAACCAGGACTGCGAGCTGGTGCAGGTCGGTTACTCGGCCCTGGCGGGGGGCCTGCGCGTGGAGCGCTGCAGCAACAACAAGTGGAACGACCTGGGCTCGCAGGCCTTCACGGTGCTCGAGGGCGACACGCTCAGCGCGCGGATCGACAGCAGCGGGAAGCTGACCGCGGCGGTCAACGGCACCGATGTGCTCTCGGTGCCGGTGGGGGTCTGGCCGGGCGGGCGCGCGGGCATTGCCATCTACTTCGGCGGCACGACGCTCGAGCTGGACGACTTCAAGGGCGGCTAGCGTGGGTGCTCGGCGGCACCGGTCACTTGCCGAAGAAGCGGTAGAACACGTCCTTCTTGTTCTTGTCGTTCGGGTCGGTGTCTTCGACCCACACGCCAAGGAACACGCCAGGCGTGGGCGTCGGGGCGGCGTGCGGCGAGTAACCATCGAACGCGGTCGAGACCTTCGCAGCCGCTGGGTAGTTGCCGAGGCTCGCCAGCGGAAGGTCGCTCGTCTGGACGCTGCCGGTGCGCGTCGAGAGCCAGAGCAGCGACCAGTTGTCGGCGAGGTCCGGGTACAGTGACGGCAGCGTGTCGACCACGTCGTCCGGGGTATCGTTGGTGATCTTCTTCGGGGCGCTCCAGCTCGTGCCGTCCGTCGAACTCGCGTAGAACAGATTCGAGCTCGGGACCAGACACGGGTCCGGGCCGCCGGCCTGGCAGCGCACCCAAGCCAGCGAGAGGCTCGGCCCCGTGCTCGCGAGGATCGGCAGCATGTCGTCCTGGCTCGCGCTGCCCAGACCCGCCGGCTCCACCACCGGGAGCCAGACACTTTGCCCCGCCGGCTTCTTGACGAGATAGATCTGCGACAGCGCGCTCGGGTTTCGCTTGCTGCTCGCGAAGGCGACGAAGAGATCGCCGTTCTTCGCCTCGGCAATGCTGGGCGTCCAGTCATCGACGTTGGCCGTGGTGGTCACGGGCTCTTCCGCATTCCAGGTGATGCCGTCGTCGGACGAAGCATGCCAGATGCCGCCGACCTGAAACGCCGTCCAACGGAACCAGGTGAGATGGAAGTGCCCGGCCGAGTCCTGGATCAGCGAGGGGTAGTAGTCGGCGCTCGGGCTCTGCGTCACGCGGGTCTCGGTCCAGGTCTTGCCGTCTTGAGTACGCTTCACGTAGATGTCCGGGTTCCCGTTGCGCTGAGAGAACCAGGCCACGTGCAGGCTGCCGTCCTTCGCGAGGATGACGCTCGGGTCTTCGTCGAGGTGCCCGGGGTTCTCGACCGACAGCAAGATCTTGTCGCCGGGCACGAACAGCGCAGCGTCCGGCGACCCGTCGAGCACGGCGTCGGCCTGTGCATCGAGCGCCGTGTCTGCACCGGCGTCCAGCTCGGCGTCGGAACTCGCGTCGACTCCGCCGTCGCCGACCACGGCTGGGCCACCGCCGGATTCGTCGCTGCACGCCCAGGCGAGAGCCAGGAGAGCGAGCGGTGCGACGCGCCCGAGCATGTGCTCACTCTGGCGTGCCCTCGCCGGGTTGGCAACCCGAGCGACGCCAAGACGCTGCGGCATCGCTGACTTCATGAAGACGCTGATGCTCACTGACCCAGCGTGCGGGTCGCAGTCGCTTGAACGGCGGCGCATCGCTCGCCCCCGCGGCCTTGTGGCCCGCCCCCCATGACGGTAACGCCTGACTCGACGCGTCGCCTACTCGCGCGCGCCGACCGAGCCCCGACTCCGAGTCACGGCGCGATCCATGGTGGGCTTCGTCATCGCCTCCGCGGCCGGGGCGAGCACCTCGCCGATGGCGCGACGGCGCAGCGCCGACTGCGCCTCGCGCGACAGAAACCCGAAGGCACCGAGCTCGGGCTCGAAGCAACGAGCCTCGGGCGGGCCTGCGGCGGCGCGTGCCAGCACGTCACGGAACTGCCGACCCACTGGCTCGACGAGGCCCGGCTCCACCTCCATCGCCCAACGAACGAACGCCCAGGCGAGCTCGGCGTGCCGCGCCTCGTCGTCGGCGATGCGAGCGAGGGCGACGCGCGCGGCCGGCTCCGTGGCGAGCCCTGCCTCCTCGCGCGCCTCGAGCGCTGAGAGGGTCTCGCCCACGCAGCCTTCGAGCACCGTCGCCTCCACCAGTGCCCCCAGGTCGGCGTTGCCGTCCAGCGCACCGGCCAGGTCGAGGCTGCCGGGACCGAGTCGGGTCCCCGAATAAGCGCTGGCGATGGCAAAGGCCATCTGCGCATGTGCGATCTCGTCGAGCGCGGCTCGATGGGCAAGGGCGATGAGCTGGGGCGGAGCCCCGACGGCGAGCAGCCCCAAGCTGAAACGAGCGAAGGAAGCGATGGACGCGTGCTCGTTCTGGGCGCGCGTGGCCCACGCTTCCGCAGCTCGTCGGAGCACGCGGGGATCGAACTGCGCCGCGTCGAAGGCAGCGAGCGCCCTGTCGAGCTCGGCGGCAGTGGGGTCGCTCACGTCAGCGCCAGTGGAGCGAAGCTGGCCCAATCGGCTCGGGCCACGAGCGGGGCCTTGCGGGCCCTGCCGGCCACCAGCAGCGGCCGCCCCTCGCACGAGATGCTCCCGAACAGGTAGCAACACGCGCCCTCGTTCGCGGTGTTCGGTGCAAAAGGCCCCTTGTTGTCGCCGCAGCTACACGAGCCAGATCCGGGCGGGTAGCCCGGAATCACCTGGGACGCCTGGGTGGCGGGCGGGCACGCGCCGTTGATGGGAGCGATGCAGGCCGCCTTCTCGCAGCACTGGCCGTAGTAACCGCCCTCGTGGCTCGGGCCGTAGCAGCCCAAGGGAGTGGGATAAGGCGTGGTCGGCAGCGCGGCGTCGGTGCCGGCGTCGACGACGCCACCGCTGCCACCGCTGGTCGCGCCGCCGCTGCCACCGCTGCCACCCGCGCCGTCGTCGGACTTGCTCTCGCCTCCACAGCTCGCGCACAGCGCCACGAGCGCGCCCCACTCAGCCGCTCGTAGCAAACGAGAAAGCATGTCCGCCATGTCGTCGGAGCATACCACGCCTCCCCGGCCAGTCCGGTTACAACTTCAGCCGCCGTCGGTCATCTCGGCAGCGCGCGGAGTCCGAGGCCATGCTCCGAGAGCAGACGGGTCGTCGCTCTCGCCGAGCATCTCGAGCTGATCACCGCGGGCAGGGTGTCCACGAAACCGGGAGAAGACCAGGTGCGGCTCGGCTACCCTTCGCTCGCATGAGCGACAGAGAGCGGCCGCACTCGGAACGTTACTTCACCGACTCGCGCGATCACTGGTGGCATGCCGACTACCTCGGTCTCTTGGCCACGCGGCTCGGCGTGGCGCGGGCCAAGACGCTGCTCGAGGTCGGTACGGGCCAGGGGCATTTCGCCCGCGCGTGGGCACCCCACTTCGGCTCTGGCTTTTCATTCACCGGCCTAGACCGTGAGGAGCGTTCGCTCGAAGTGGCCCGAGAGCGTTCGAAGGCTTTCGCGAAGGAGCGAGGTCTCTCTGGCAGCTTCAGCTTCGTCAGTGGTGCCGCCGAAGCTCTGCCGTTCCCCGAGGCGTCGTTCGACATGGTCTTCTGCCAGACGCTTCTGATTCACCTGCCGGATCCGGGCGCGGGGTTCGACGAGATGGTGCGCGTGTGCAAGCCCGGAGGCTTCATCTTGGCCGTCGAGCCGAACAACCTGGGTGGGCTTCAGCACCTGGCGGTGGGCGGTCCGGAGTCCGACCCGTCGCATCAGCTTCGCGAGGCGCTCTACCTGGTGCGTTGCACGCGCGGCAAGGCACTGCTCGGCCTGGGCTGGAACAACTTCGGCATTCGGCTCCCGTCTCTGTTCGCGAAGCTCGACGACGTCCGCTACTACCAGAACGACCGGGCGTGGGTGATGGCCCCGCCGTACGCGACCGCGCAGGAAGTCACGGCCCTCGAAGACCTGCAGCGCTCGGTCGACGAAGGCGTCTACGGCTGGGAGCGGGAAGAGGCCCGTCGCTACTACACCGCCGGGGGCGGAAGTGAGGCGGAGTTCGAGTCCGACTACGACGCGCTCTTGCACGCTCAGGCGTGCGAGCTCGCTACCATGAGAGAAGGGCGCTACGTCGAGCTCGCGGGCTTCGCGGGCCTGATTGCGGCGGGTCGAAAGCCGGCTGCGCACTAGTCGCCGGCCGGCCCCACTGTTTTCACTTCTCCGCCCGTGCCGGTCTTGCAGCGCCGACGTGCCCTCGCCGGGTTGGCAACCCGAGCGCTGCTCAGGGCATGCCCCCTGCCGGCTCTTCGGCAGGGGCCTTGGGCTCCGGCGCGGGGCCAGGTTTGAGCGGTTGATGCTTGGGCGCCAGCTCCGGCTTGTCGAGCGGCGGCGCTTCCTCGCTCGGCTTCTCGCTCTGCGCGGTGTCCTTCGAGGGCGCGCTGCCCGTGCAGGCCTCGAGCTCGCGCGCGCAACGTCTGCCTGAGCATTGATTGCAGTCGGCGCGGGAGGCCTTCTCCCCGGCACACTCGCTCTCGCAGTACCGGAGGACACACGAGCCCGCAATCGCAATGCCCGCTGCGGCGCTGGGCGCTGCTTCCCGGAGGCAGCGGCACGCGCAAGCCATGTCCTTCATGTCGCACGAGGCCTCGCACACGCGCGTCTGCGCGCAGCTGGCCGTGCCCTGGGGTTTGGCCTGGCAGATGGCTTCGACATGGCAAGCGCCCACGGCGTTGCAGTCCGTTCCGGCGGCCGCGAAGCACTTCGCCTGCGCCGGCTGGCTCTGGCATCCCGTGACGCACTCGTCCTGTGGGGTTTGCAGGCCGCAGCCGCGCAGCGCCGCGCAAGCGCGCTCACAGCCAGGGCTCACCGAGTCCACCTGACGAGCAAAGACCCACCAGCCCCCGACGCCGAAGAGCACGACTACCACCCCGACCACCCCGAGGAGGCTCACCCCGGCGAGCAACGTGAGCCATACGGGCTTGCGTGAGCCCTTCACGTCGAGCGCCGGCTCCGCGGTATGGGACAGGACCGCGGACGGCGCAGCCGTCATCGTGGGCGCGACTGCAGCCGGCGGAGAAACCCAGCCCGGCGCGCCGGTGATGAGTCGAAGCGAGAGGCTGGGGAGCGCCGCAATGGCGTGCGCCATTTCCTGGGCTGAGCTGAAGCGCTGTGCAGGGTCCGCGGCCAACGCCCGCGCCATCAGCGCTTCCAGCTCGGGCGGCACCTCGGCAAGGTCGTACGAGAGCGGTCGCGGTGGGTGCGACAGGACCAGCACCAGCATGTCGCCCAGGGACTCCGCACGATACGGCAGCTCGCCGGCCAGCATCTGGCGGAGCATCACGCCCACCGCCCAGAGGTCGGTGCGCTGATCGACGCGCTTGGCGTTGCGAAGCTGCTCCGGCGACATGTAGAGCAAGGTGCCCATCGTGGCGCCGGTTCGCGTCGAGCTCTCCCCCACTTCGCTCAGGGACTTGGTGATGCCGAAGTCGAGCAGTTTGGTCGTACCGGATGGGCTCTGAACGAAGACGTTCTCCGGCTTCAGGTCGCGGTGAATGAAGCCCGCGGCATGCGCAGCGCCCAGGGCGTCCAGCACCTGCAGACAGATGTGGCGGACGGTCTCGAAGGGCAGCTGCTGACGGCTCATGAGCTGGTGGAGCGGCTCGCCGTTCAGCAGCTCCATCGCGAAGTAAGGATCGCCTTCCGCGGTGATGCCTCCGTCGAGAACCGCGACGATCCCCGGGTGGCCGATGGCGGCCGGCGCGCGCGCTTCGACCAGGAATCTCGAGGCCAGATCGGAGCGCATGCGCAGATGCGGGTGCAACATCTTCAACGCGACCACGGCACCCGTGAAGCGGTGGTGAGCGCGCATCACGACGCCCATGCCGCCCTCGCCGATCAGGCCCTCGACCTCGTACCGTCCGTCGACGACGCTGCCGATGCCGAGCACCGACCCAGTCTACGCGAGCCCCAGCAGATGCGCACCTGCGTGCAGGTCGGCGGATTCCTGCGGCTCTGGGCGAGCCAGAGCGCTCACTTCTGGTTCGCCAGCTTCGCCGAGAGGTAGTGCGCGATGGTGAGCACCGGCGTCATGGTGTGGCTCGACGCGCTGGACGGAAACCCCGAGGTGTCGAAGACGTAGATGCCCTTGGTGCCGTACACGCGGCCGTCGGGATCGGCGCCGCCCAGCTGTGGCGACGGAGCGAAGCGCACCGTGCCTTGCTGGTGAGCCGAGAGCAGCGGCGCCGTGGCGGGCGCCAGGGAAATGGCGTCGACCCGCCCGAGGTCGGCCTCGGACTCGAGCACCACCGGCGGGCTGGTCGGTACGAACACCTGCCGCGCGCCGGCGGCGAAGTAGATGCGGGCGGCCAGCTTGGCACCTTCGCGCAGGCGCGCCTTGTGGTTCTCTGCCTGGCGATAGCTGATGATCGGGTGCCCGGCGCTGGGGCCGAGCTGCACGTTGCCCGAGGGCTCGTCGGGCACCAGCACCAATGCCGCGGCGATCCGATCGTAGACTGCCATCAGCTCTTTGCCCGCAGCACCGCCCAGCGGCAGCACCGACGCCACGTTGCCCGGCGTGCCCATCACTGCCTCGATCCGATAGCCCCAGAGGCCGTGCTCGGGGTCGTCGTCACGCTCGTGCTCGGTCACGGCATAAGCCTGAGGAATGCCGTCGAAGGCCCGGACCTTCTCGTCGAACAGCGCGGTCACTGCCAGCTGCGGTTGCAAGATCAAGTGGCGCCCCACATGACCGTTGCCGATGCCCGAGCGCAGCAAGAGCTCGGCGCTGGCGATGGCGTTGGCCGCGACGATCACCACCCGCGCCGAGAGCTCGAAGGTATGGGTCGGGTGGTGGCCGTGCGGGTCGAGCACTGCCACGGTCACCCGCTTCACCTCTTCGCGCGGAGCCTCGATCCGCACCGCACGCGCGCGCAAGAAGAAGCGCGCGCCCTTGTCCAGGGCCTTGGGGATCGACACGAAGCGCGTGTTCTGCTTGGCGCCCAGCGGGCAGCCGAGCATGCAGGTGCCCAGGCCCCTGCAGCCCACGCGGTTGTGCAGCATCACCTCACCGCGCAGACCCAGCTTCTCGGCCCCCTGGCGCAGCAGGCCATTGGCGCGGTTGATCTGCTCGGGGGCGATGGGGTTCGCCGAGAGATCTTCCAGCGCCCTGGCGCGGAACGGCGCCAGGGCTTCGGGTGAGAAGTCGGTCAGCCCGTGCTTCTTCTGCCAGTGCCGGAGCACGCCGTCGGGGATGGGCACGACGTCGGCCATGTTCACCACCGGGCCGCCGCCCAGCACGCGCCCTTGCAGCACCGAGATGGAGAGATCCTCGGTGACGCGCCCGCCGCGATCCATGTAGAGCTGGTCGTACATCGCGCCGTCGCGCTGCGTGAGGTCCTTGCCGGTGCGATCGGCGCCCTCTTCCAGCACCACCACCTCGCGCCCGGCCTCGGCCAGCACCCGCGCGGCGGTTGCCCCGCCCGAGCCAGAGCCGATCACCAGCACGTCGCAGACCAGGCCGCGCGGTGCGGCCTGCGTGGAGAGGTCGACGATCGATCCGCCGGGTTTCATGGCGAAAGCCGCGCCAGAGACGGCCCGGGGTAGCCGATGTGCGGCCACACCTCGGGCGAGTCGTAGAACACCAGCGCCATGAATTTCCGAAATGCGATCGCAACCTGGCGACGCAGCAGGGTGTCGCTGTTCGCCCACGCTTCGTAGTGCTTCAGTCGCTCGGCGTCCGGCAGCTGCGAGAACGCCGCCCAGCGCTTTTCGAAGAGCAGCGGGCCGAGCTCGAACAAGAGCAGCGCGCGCCTGAGCTTCTCTACGTTCGCCGGCGGCTCGCCCTGCAGAAACCCGTCGAACGCCCGCGCCAGATCGAAGCGGTCGGCGCCGATCTCGAACGGGCCACCGCGGGGGATCAACGTCTTGGCCAGCGCATCGAGCGTGCGATATTCGCGAGCGGCGAGCACCCCGAGCCCCGACACCGGGGGGGCGCCCGAGAGCAGCGACCGAACGCCGCCGCCGACCAGCAGGGCCGAGGCGCCCACGCCCCCGAGCGCAAGCACGCGCCGCCGGGTCAAGAAGCCAAACCCCCCGGCGGTCATTGAATGCCGTACTCCCGCAGACGACGATAGAAGGTGCGACGCGGGATGCCGCTCATCTCGGCGGCCTTCACCCGGTTCCAGTTGCAGGCCTGCAGGCACTTGAGGATCTTCTCGCGCTCGTCGGTGCGATGCTGGCTGAGCGTGCTCTTGGGTGATCGGCGCTGGCTCGACCGCGGGGGACGATTGGTGGTGCTGACCCCGCTGCGGGTGTCGGCCGCGGGCGCGTGGTGCGACGACTCGATCCGCGGAGTGAACACACGGCCGTCGGGCACGTCGAAGTCGTCGACCTGAAGCTCGCTGCGCTCGGCCAGCACCCAGGCGTTGAGCAGCACGTGCTCCAGCTGACGAACGTTGCCCGGCCAGTCGTAGCCCATCAGCCGCCGCATGGCCTCGCGCGACACGGTGCCCTTGTCGCGCTTGTAGCGCGCCGAGAATATCCCCAGGAAGTGATCGACCAGCTGCGGCACGTCGTCCACGCGCTCGCGCAGGGCCGGCAGGTGCAGCTCGACCACCTGGATGCGATAGAACAGGTCCTCGCGGAAGCGCCCGTCTTTCACCATCTGCGCCAGGTCGCGGTTGGTGGCGAACACCAGCCGCACGTCCACCGGCTCTTCGAGCGCGCCCCCCACCGGGCGCACGGTGCGCTCTTGCAGCACGCGGAGCAGGCCGGCCTGCATCTTCTGGGGCATCTCGCCGATCTCGTCGAGCAGCACGCTGCCCCCGTCGGCCTCGCGGAACAGACCCTTGCGATCGCGATCGGCGCCGGTGTAAGCGCCCTTCACGTTGCCGAACAGCTCGCTCTCGAGCAGGTGTTCGGGGATGGCGCCGCAGTTCACACCCAGGAAGCGGGCCTTGCCGCGGGGCGACGCCTCGTGCACGGCCCGCGCCACCATCTCTTTGCCGGTGCCGCTCTCGCCGGTGATCAAGACCGGCACGTCGGTGTCCCGAATGCGATCGATCAGTGCGTACACCCGGCGCATGGCGCTGCTGGTGCCCACCAGGCCGTGGTAGCCGAAGTGCGAATACAGGGTGTCGCGCGCGTCGCGCAGCTTGCGGCGGGCCTCTTTCAGCTTGTGAGTGCGCTCACCCAAGAGCTCGCGCAGCCGCGACTGCGCATCTTCCAGCTCGCGGTTGGTGCGCGAAAGCTCGTCGGCGCGCTCGCGGTTCTCGTTGACCAGGCGCGCGGTCTCGATGGCGATCGCCACCTGATCGGCAAAGGCCCGTAGCGTGGGCAGCTCGCCCTCGAAGTGCGACGCCGGGCGGAGCCGAGTCTCGATGTACAGCGCGCCGATGGGCCGGCCGGTGGGCGCCAAGATCGGCACGCAGGCCACCGATTGCAGCTGCAACTGGTGCACCGACGAGAAGCTCTTCATGCGCTTGTCGTCGGCCACGCTGGTGCTGACCATGGGCTCGCCCTTGGCGATCACGCTCTCGGCGATGGACCGCGAGAACTCGGCGTGGGGCTCGTCGCCGACCCGCGAGCGTGAGCTGTGCACGGTGAGCGCGCCGTCCACTTCGCGCAAGATCACGTATCCGCGCTCGGCTCGGCACAGCTCAATGGCGTGCCCGACCACCCGAGCGGTGAGCCGCTCGAGGTCCGTCTCGCCCACCAGGTCGCTGTTGATCTCGAGGATGCGCGCCAGGCGCTGCTCGAGCGGGGTCGAGGCGTGGGACGAGATGGGCGAGAGCTGCGAGACGTGGTTGATGCGCGGCGAGAGGTTGGTGGCAGCGTGCGCCGTGATCGCCACGGCCATCTCGCGCTGAACCAGCGAGCGCAGCTCGCGCCGGCGCGGGTCGTTCCAGTACACCTCGCGCAGGTCCCGGGGCAGCCGCGCGCCGATGTCCTCGAGCAGCGCCAGCGCCTCTTCGCGATCGCGCCGCGCGTTCATGCTCTGGCCCGTGGCCTCTTCCAGGTCGGCGCGGGCGGCGAGGGTGCGCCACGACCACTCGCGCTGGCCCGCCTCGCGCGCCGACGCCAAGGCCTCGTCCAGGGCCTGCCGCGCGCCCCCTTCGTCGTCGGCCAGCATGGCCACGCGCCCCTCGGCCAGCTTCTGCAACGGGCGGTGTGCCGGGCTGTCGCCCAGCTCGCGCTCGGCCCGCGACAGCCAGGTGCGCAGCTCGGACACCTCTTGAGTGCCCGAACGCGTGGCCACCAGCACCGCCTCGAGCAACGCTTCGGCCGCGTCGATGCCGCGCCCCAGCGCCTCGTAGGCCGCCGCGCTGGCCTCGTAGTCGCGCACCGCAGCGTCGGTCTGGCCCGAGAGCGCGCACAGCTCGGCGTGCAGCCCGAAGAGTTGAGCGCGCATCACCGCGGGCAGCTGCGCACGCTGCTCTTCCAGTGCTTCGATGCTGGCGCGCGCCCGCGAGAGCCGGCCGAGGTAGAGGTCGGTGTTGGCCAGGTTGAGCAGCGCCTGGCGAGTGGTCGAGCGCCGCCCCGACCGACGGCCCATGTCCACCGCGCCCTCGAAGTGCTGAATGGCGCCGGCAATGTCGCCGCGCATCTTGAGCAGGCCCGCCAGGTTCAGGCGCAGCGTGGCCAGCATGCCGGCGTCGCCGGCCTTCTCGCCGGCCGACAGCCCCTCTTCATAGAACTTCCGCGCTTCGTCGATCCGGTCGTTGCGCTGCAGCGCAAAGCCCAGGCAGGTGAGCGCGATTGACTCGGCCCGGGGCGATTCCAGCTCGCGCGCGCGCATCACCGCGCGGGTCAGAAGCTCGCGGGCTTCGTCGTGGCGACCCAGGAACGAGTGCGCCGAGCCCTTGAAAGCCAGAGCTTCGACGCCGATCGGCGTGGGATCGTCGATCAGCGGCGCCATCACCTCGAGCGCGGTGGCGTAGTCGGCGAGCCCGACGTGCGCGCGCCCCAGATAGAGCCGCCAGGCCTTGCCGGCAGGCGTGTCGGGCGACTGCTGCGCGATCGCGCGCACCGACTCGAGCTCGCTGAGCGCCGCGGACGCCTCACCCAGGCCCACGGCCAGGCGTGCACGCGCCGTCGCAATGGCGAGGGGCTCGGCCGTGTTCACGGCATCGAGGGCGGCGCGGGCGTCGTCGTACCGCCCCTTCTCCAGGAAGTGCAGCGCGCGCGCCAGGGGGTCTTCGGGCACCGCGGCGTCCCGGTCGGGCTCTTCGGACAGCACCCGTTCGATGTCGTCGGCCGAAGCCACCGCTTCAGAGGCAATGGTGCGCACCACCCGGCGCAGCTCGCCGGGTCGACAGCCACAGGCCGTCACGATGCGCTCGATCATCGAATCGGTGAGCGACGGCACCGCGCGCCGCACCAGATCGACGGCCGCGGGCTTGTCGAGCGGTGGCACGACGCACTCGGCGGCGCCCTCGCCCAGCTGAGCGCCACCGACCACCACCAGGCGCGCACCTGCGGCGCGCACGCGCCCGACCGCTTCGAGGCTCGCGGCGCCAAGCAGATCGGCGTCGTCGATCAAGACGATGGCGCCGGGCGCACTCGAGTCTTCCAGCTCTGCCGAGACCGCCGTCCCGACGCCCGCCGTCGACTCGTCGATCCAGGCGATCGGCGCGCCCTCGACCCCCAGCGACCAGGCGGCCCGCCGGAGGAGCGCGGTCTTGCCCGAGCCGTTCGGGCCGGCGACTCGCAGCACCGCCCCCGGCGAGAGCTTGCGGATCGCGTCGAGCAGCTTGTGCGCCACGCCGTCCATCCCCACCACCGGCCAGAGCGCGGCGGCGCTGCCCAGCGGCTCGGGTGGCGGCAGCGCCGCGGCGTGGCGCAGCGCGCTCGCGAACTCGTCGGCCGACGGGTGGCGCGCGTTGGGGTCGTCCCCGGTGGCGCGCTCGGCCACCGCGTCCAGACGCGCTCGCACCTCGCTCGACAGGTCCTTGGCTCGCTCCACCACCTCGCGCAGCGCCACGCCCAGGGCATAGACCTCGGCCCGCACCGTGAGCGGGCCACCGGCCATGAGCTCGGGTGCGGCGTAGCGCGGGGTGAGCCCCTCGGCGGCGGTGCCCGTGTCCTTCCACGGCGCGGCCAGGCCCAGATCGACCAGCGTGGTGCGACCGCCCGCCTCGACGATGATGTTGGCGGGCTTGATGTCACCGTGCAGAAGGCCCGCCCGGTGCACCAGGGTCAATTGCTCGGCGGCGCGGGCCAAGGCGTCCAGCGTGCCCGACGTGTCCAGCCCGCGCTCGATGCGTTCTTGCAGGCTGTCGCCCTCGACCAGCTCGCGCACCATGAACGGGCGCGCGGTGCCCGGAAGGCGCCCGAAGCGCACCACCCGCGGCACGCCCAGCCCCTCGAGCCCCGACAGCGCCACGGCCTCGCGCACCAGCGCGGCCATCTCGCGCTCGCTTGCCCCCTCGGCCAGGACCTTCAGCGCCAGCCCCTCGCCGCTGTGGCGGTCGCGCACGGACCACACCTCCCCGCCGCCGCCCTTTCCAAGGCGAGCCACGGGGAGGTAGCGTTTGGGGAGCTCGAAGCGCGCCAAGCGGCCTCAGAGACCGTAGTCGGCGCCCACCCCGAAGAAGAAGCCGCTGGTGCCGAAGCCCGCGTCCAGCCGCGCCACGAAGTTCTTGGCCGGCTTGTAGCGGAAGCCGGTCTGCAGCGCGAGCCACGGGAAGATGATGGGCTTGCTGCCGCCGTTGGCCCAGCTCGCCTCTTTGTAACCGTCGTAGTGGTTGTTGTCGTCGCCGCAGAAGTCGCCGATGGCCGGGTTCCCGGGCCCGGTGCACTTCTCCCACTTGTAGGGGTCGGTGTTGGGATTGCCGTCCTTGGGATACGCCTGGGTGCGATACAGATCACCGAACACCAGACCGAAGCCGGCGCCCATGCCGTAGTTCACCGCGAACTGCGAGCCCAGCTCCTGACTCCAGAGGAAATCGGCGGTCATGTAGATCACGTTCAGATCGCTCTTCACGATCTCGAACGCGTTCTTCGGGTCGGAGCTCGCCTTGAACGGCGTGTCGTCCATGTAGTACCCGGCCCACCACAGGCTGAACACGTACTCGAACCCGTCTTTGCGGATCGCGAACTCGGGCCCGACGCCGTGCACGTAGACCGTCTCGCCGCCGTCGCCGAAGAGGTTCATCATGAACTTGGGAACCACGATGCCGCGGTAGCGCAGACCCACGAAGCGATAGGTCTGACCGGGCAGCTCGACCGGCGTGTCGCCAGCCGGCGCGTCGGCAGTGGGGCTGCCGGCCTTGGGCTTCGGTGCCTCGACGGGATCCGCCGCCGCCTCGTCGGGATTCGCCGTCGCTGCCGGCGGCGGCGCTGTCGCTTCTCCTGCGGCTGCCGGCGCGGCGGGGGCGGCCTCTGCCGGCGGCTTGCCCTCGCCCTGTGCCATCGCTGCCGGGGCAACGACCGACACCGCCACCCCCAAGACCCCTCGTTGAATCCACTTTCGCTGGCTTCGCATGCGCTGTCCCTCCGGCCTGCTGGCACGCCCAAGTGCCACGGCGGCGCGGATTGTGCCACGAGGGTGTGCCAATCACCAAGGGCTGCTTTTGCCGGGTGCCCTCGGGTGGGGCGGCCGGCGGCTGCCCGCGGGGCCGCGTCGGCGGCGTGCCCAGCGCGCCAGGCGGGCGTGGTATGGGGGGCCCGGCGTGCCCGCATGATCCTCCACAGCTTGGTCGTCGAGCAGGCCGTCGACATCGACGAGCGCGCGCATTTCGTCAAAGAGCTGGTGCTCGCGCGGGGCGTGATGCCAATCGCGATGGTGCGCAAGCGCGCGGTCCGCGCGCCCACCAGCACGGCGATTGCCCGCCCCGACCCGGCCGAGGTCGCGGCCGAGACCCTGGCACCCGTGCTGCTGATCCACGGCTACGGGCAGAACCGCTACGCGTTTCACCTGCCGCGCCGCAGCCTGGCCAACCACCTGGCGCGGGCGGGCTTCGACGTGTTCAACGTGGACCTGCGGGGCCGTGGACGAAGCGGCCACTTCGGCGCCCGCCGGCCGCGCTCGGTGCTCGAGTTCATCCACGAGGACGTGCCGGCCGCGCTGGAAGAGATCAAGATCCTGTCCGGCGATCGTCCGGTGTTCATCGTGGGGCACTCGCTGGGCGGTGTGGTGGCGTACTGCGTGGCCGTGGACCACCCGTCGCGCGTGGCCGGCGTGGCATCGCTGGGCTCGCCCTATCACTTCACCGCGGGCTCGCGCTGGCTGACGGGCTTGACCAGCGCGTTTCTGGCCCTCGACCAGCGAGTGAACCTGCCGAACTTCGCGGTGCCCGCCCGGGCCTATGGCAAGTTCGTGCGCACCGCCCGGCGCGTGGTCGAGAGCCCGCTCTATCCGCTGCCGTTCCGCGGCTTCCACCGCGGCGCCATCGAGCCCGAGGTGCTCGAGCAGCACATGGCGCTGGCCATGGACCGCGGCAGCATTGCCACCATGCGCGCCATGTTCAGCTGGGCGCAAGAGGCCCGCGAGCGCAAAGCCGGGGACGACGGCGTGTTCGGATACGGTCGCCGCTTCGAGTCGCTCGAGGTGCCGCTCTTGGTGATCTCGGGCATCTACGACGACCTCGCGCCGCCCGCCTCGGTGAAGCCCGCCTACACGCTCTCGACCTCGAGCGATCGCACCTACCGCG
Source organism: Polyangiaceae bacterium (assembly GCA_023150915.1). GTDB lineage: Bacteria > Myxococcota_A > Polyangia > Polyangiales > Polyangiaceae > JADJKB01. The sequence continues at coordinate 23,491 of JAKLKA010000044.1, read as the reverse complement.
AGCTACCGTTCGGGCACGTCGACTTGCTGATCGGACGCGAGGCCCCCCAGCTGACCTGGCCCTTGCTCGAGTCGTGGCTCACCAAGCGGGCCCGGCGCTGACTCGTTTCGCCACTCGTACCAGTCGGCACCGAACAGCTCAGCCGGGTGCGGCGTCCGCTCTGTGCCATTGCCGCAGGTGAGATCGCCGGCGGGGCACAGCTTCTCGCAGCCCCAGCAGATGCGCTCGGGGTGAGGCGGGTTCCGGGGCAACGGCGCGTCAGCCACCAGCCCCAGCGTAGCACGCTCAGCTGTCGATCTTCTTCTTGAGCTTGGCCACCTCGGACTCGAGGGCTTTCACCTGACGCTTCAGGTCCTTCACCTCGTCGGCGGTGGCAACGCGCATCATCTTGGCGAAGCGCTCGGTCTGCTCGGAGGTGAAGTGCTCCACCTTTCCGGGCACCTGGATCACCGTCATCATCGCCCGCATGAACTGCTCGTTCTGCATGAGCTTGGCCATGCGCGGATCGCCGAGCAGCGCCAGACCCCGCTTCTTCACCTCGTCCTTGATGCTCATGGCCCGGTTCTACCCGACCGCCCGCGGAAAACGGCGACAAATCGGCCCGGGCCGCCGGTCCCTTGGCGCCCATCGGGGGGGCCGAGTATTCTGGGCGGGTGCGCCGGTTCCTGGCTTTCGTCGCCCTGACCGCGGCCGTGACTTCCGGCTGCGAAACCCACGTGCGGCGCGGCAGCACGCTCTACGGTGACGGTCGCTATGTCGAGGCCGCCGAGGTCTTCGAGCAGACCGAATACCGCCTCACGGGGTACACCCCGCGTGAGCGCGCCGAATACGGCCTGTACCGCGGCATGACGCTGCTGGTGCTGGGGGATCTGGCAAGCGCCCGGCGCTGGTTGACCTACGCCTACGAGGTCGAGCGGGTCGCGCCCGGTTCGCTACGGATCGATCGCCGTGCGCTGCTCGATCGGGGCTGGTTCGAGCTCGGTCAGCGCCAGCGTGCGGAATTAGAGTCGGCCCCGTCGGGGGACGGCACCGCCCTGGCCCACCGGCAGCCCGTGCCGCCGCCCTCTCCGCCGGCCGAGCCGGCGCCCGAGCGCGAGCGGACGCTGGTTCCGCGCTGACGCCTGACAAAGCCCGGGGCTGGCCCTACAGCTCGGGTGCACCATGACACGAGAGAAGATCGTGAAGGGCGACGCCGAGTGGCGTCACGCGCTGAGCGCGGAAGAGTTCCGGGTGGCGCGGCAGAAGGGCACCGAGCGCGCATTCACCGGCAAGTATTACGCCTGCGTGGACGCCGGCACTTATCGCTGCGTGTGCTGCGGCGCCGAGCTGTTCTCGTCGGACACCAAGTACGACTCGGGCAGCGGCTGGCCCAGCTTCTGGAGGCCGGTGGCCGATGACGCCTTGGAGCTGGAAGGCGACGCCTCGCTGGGCATGCGCCGGGTCGAGGTGAAGTGCGCGCGGTGCGACGCCCACCTGGGACACGTCTTCGAAGACGGCCCAGAGCCGACGGGGCTGCGCTATTGCATCAACAGCGTGTCGCTGGCGCTCGACCGGAAACCTCGCTGACCTCGAGCCGCGTCTCGCCTTGGCGGCGCCGGGTCAGCTCGACTTCACGCTGCCGATCTTGGTCACGTCGAAGTTGAACGAGCGCTTGCCGTTCCCCACCGTCACCTTGATGGTGTCGTCGTCGACCCGCTCGAACGACAAGCTGAGGGTCTTCTTCTTGGGGGTGAGCAGGGTGTAAGACCCCGACTGCGGCACCGGGTCGACCCAGCGCATCTGGACGCCGTCGATGGTCAGGTCCCACTGGCCCCGGCTGCTGGACCACGAGCGGGTGCCGTTGACCTCGATCCCCTCGAGCACGCCGCCCGCGAGCGGGGTCTGGGTGCGGTCGCCCTCGCCGGTGACGGTGAAGCCATCGTTAACCCGCGTCCACTTCACGCTGTGAACCACCTGGCGGCTCTTGGCTTCGAAGTCCCAGGTCACGTCGGCCGTGCCGTCGAGCTTCACCCGGCCGTTCGACAGCCCCTTCCACTCGTGGTGCACCAGAACCTGGGCCTGGTCGTTCTTCTGGACGTGGATCGAGTGCGAGCCGCTGAACGTGTGCCCCTTGTAGATGCAGTTGCCGCTCTTGGCGCCATAGGTCACGGTCAGCGTGGCATCGGCCAGCTGGATCTCGGCGCAGGGCAGCTGCGTGGCCACGAAATCGCCGATCTCTTTGGCAGCGTTCTGGACGGCCTGCCCGATGGTGAAGCTGGTGGTGATCTCGACCGAGGCGGACTGCAGGCTCTCGGCCTGGGACGACAGCGTCGACTCTTCGACGGCCTGCTGGGCCTCGGCGAAGGTCAGGGTCTCGTCCTCTTTCTGCTTCGGGCAGCCACCGAGAACGACCGTCAACACCAACCCCACGAGCGCGCGATAACGCATGGCAGAACCTCCTAGGACCACCCAGGCTAGCAGCCTTCGTGCCAGCCTGGCAGTCGTGGGGCGGGGTGGGACAGGGGCTTACCCCGACCCGTGGGCGAGCCGCAGCGCTCAGCTCTTGGCGTCGCCGCGGGCGAAGATGCTCGCGACGTAGTTCAAGACGTCGGTGGCGCTGACCTCGTTGTAGCCGAAGTAGCGCATCAGCCGGCTCTTGATGATGTCGATCTTCTCCTGAGTCTCTTTGTCGACCACGGCCGAGACCAGGGTCTTGAGCTTGATGCTGTCTTTCTGGTCTTCGAACAGCTTCAGCTCCAGGGCGCGGCGCAGGCGATCGTTCGACTGCCAATCGAACTTCTTGCCCTCGACGGCCCGGGCGCCGATGTAGTTCATGATCTCGCGGCGGAAGTCGTCCTTCCGGTTGTCCGGCACTTCGATCTTCTCTTCAATCGACCGCATCAGGCGCTCGTCGGGCTCCTCGTCTTGCCCGGTGTACTTGTTCTTGACCTTCTCTTTGAGGGCATAGGCCTTGATGTTGTCGATGTAGTTGGCGGCCAGCTTGCTGATCGCCTCTTCGTCGGCGCTGATTGCGCGCTGGACCTCGTTCTTGACGATCTCTTCGTACTCGCGCTTCACGATGCCGATGGTCTCGCGATAACGCTTGCGCTGGTCTTCGCTGGTGATCAGCGAATGGTGGCTGAGCCCCTTCTCGAGCTCGTTCAGCACCATGAACGGGTTGATGGTGCCCTCGCCCACCTCGCTGACCAGCGCGTTCGAGATCTTGTCCTGCACGTAGCGCGGGCTGATGCCTTCCATGCCCTCGCGCTTGCTCTCTTTCCGCAGCTCTTTCACCGTGTCCTGGGTGTACCCGGGCAAGACCTTGCCGTCGTACAGCTTCATCTTCTGGATCAGCTGCAGGTTGTGCTTCTTGGGCTCTTCCAGCCGGGTCAAGACCGCCCACATCGCGGCCACCTCCAGCGTGTGCGGCGCGACGTGCTTGCCCCGCACCCGCTCCTGGTGGAAGTCCTTCTCGTAGATCTTCACCTCGTCGGACAGCTTGGTGATGTACGGGATGTCGATCTTGATGGTGCGGTCGCGCAACGCCTCCATGAACTCGTTGTTCAAGAGGCGCTTGTATTCCGCCTCGTTGGTGTGCCCGATGATCACTTCGTCGATGTCGGTCTGAGCGAACTTCTTGGGCTTGATGCGGTGCTCTTGCGAGGCACCGAGCAGGTCGTACAAGAACGCCACGTCGAGCTTCAGCACCTCGACGAACTCGACGATGCCGCGGTTGGCGATGTTGAACTCACCGTCGAAGTTGAAGGCACGCGGATCGCTGTCCGAGCCATACTCGGCGATCTTGCGATAGTTGATGTCGCCGGTCAGCTCGGTCGAGTCCTGGTTCTTCTCGTCTTTGGGCTGGAAGGTGCCGATGCCCACGCGGTCTTTCTCGGACAAGATCATGCGGTGCACGCGCACGTGGTTGTCGACCACCTTGCCCCAGTCGCCGTGATACTTCTCGAGCAGGCCCTTGAAGATGAAGCGGCTGGCCGGGTCGAGCTCGCCGTCCACCCGCACCTTGTGCTTCTCGTTCGACAGGTGCAGCCGCTCGATGGCCTTGTCGCGCCACTCGAGCGGGATGAGCTTCAGGGGCTCTTCGTGCATGGGTGAATCGAAGGTGTCGGCGCCGCCACTGCCCAGGCCCGTGCCCTCGAGATTGACCCAGCGGAAGGTGTAGAGCGCGCCCTCGGCGCTGGCGCAGTAGCGCTCGAGCCCCTTCTTGAGCAGGCGTGCGATCGTGCTCTTGCTCGAGCCCACCGGCCCGTGGAGCAAGATCACGCGCTTCTCGGGACCGTAGTTCTCGCTGGCGGCCTTGAGCACGCTCATCAGCCGCATCACCGGGATGTCGAGCCCGAAGATCGCGTCGCGCCCGCCGTCGGCCTCGTCGCGGAAGAAGTTGTAGCGGATCAGCCGCTTCTTGTTGTCGATGTATTCCTCGGTACCGTACGAGATGACCATGTCGTAGACGCGCTGGAACGCGTTGCGCGTGACCTGAGGGCGCTCGCGCACGATGGCCAGGTACTCCTCGAAGCTCCCCTCCCACGACAGGTCCCGGTAACGGTCGTAGTCCTGCATCGACGCGATCGTCGCGACCATGCTCTTGCCGTCGCTCTTTTGGCCCTTGTCGCTCGCGGTGAAACCAGAATCGCTCATGGTGCCCTTTCGGTCGGCTCGACGAGCCCAGCATAGCCCGAAATGCCCGAAGAGTGAGCTACGGGGAGGAAAACGCCGCCAGCGCTTCGAGAACGCTGGCCATCGCGGGTTTGTCGGTTTCACCCGCTCCGCGCAGGCCAAGCGAGCAGCGAGCGGCGACGGATTCGGCGCTGGCCGGCGCGCCGAATGCGGCAGCCTCGCTCGCGCACGCGGCGGGATGAAGATCGTTCAGACCGTTGATGCTGACGAACGGAAAGCGCGCGCGGCGGCCGGTGAGCGCCTGCGCCAGCGCTTGGTAGAACGCCTTCTGCTGGTCCGGCGAGCTCTTGTTCGCCGCGGCGCTGGGGTAACCCACCTCTTGCAGCAAGATGGGGCGCGGCGGTGCGGCGTCACCGCCCAGCTGCGACGGCAGCGCGTCCAGGTCCTGCGCCACCCCCGAGGGCGGCCGTGCGACGAAGCTGGCATCGAGCGGGTAATACGTGGTGACCACCACGTCCGACTTCTGCAGGATGTTCACGATCGAAGGCGCCAGGGTCCCGGTCAAGCTCTGCGCGCTGAAGGTCGCGCCGACCTGCAGCGCCGCCGGTTTCTTGGGGTGCTTCTGGGCATAACCGATGCCGTGCTCGACCAGCGCCGCGAGCTCCGCGCCGTCGTTCGTGCCGTGGCTCGAGAAGTAGCGATCGAGCTCGTTGCCGAACGACAGCGCGAACAGCTCTTTGCCGAAGGTCGCGAACACCTTGTCGATCAGCGCCTCGAGCGCGGCCACGGTGGTGGCGTCGCCAAAGCTCGGAGCCGAGCCCGGGGGGCGCGCGTCGAGCGTGCGGTCGACCAGCGCCAGACACACCAAGAGGTCGCGACCCGAGCCTTGATACAGCTTCGAGACGGCCTCGAGCTTGGCCCACGCAGCGGGCGCGGGCGCGGAGGGCGACTCGAACAGCTGCTTCCACGGCAGCACCTGGCTCACCCCGCGCGAGCCCAAGGCGATCACGTCGAGCTCGGCCAGCTTCTGATCGGCCGGCGAGGGCCCGGCGTCGGTGGAAGAGGGCGGCACCGGGATGATGCCCAGGCGAAGCGGCGAAACCGGCGCGTCGCTGGCGTCGGCGTCCACTGCCGCGTCGGCGGCGCCGCTCCCGCCGCTGGCGTCGGGGGCCCCGCCCTGGCCACCGGCACCGCCGGCGTCGCCGGCGTCGGCCTTCGGTTTCGACACCTCGGGCTTGCCATCGTCCGAGCACGAAAGCGCCATCAGCCAGGCAGCGACCCCGACGGCGGCCAGTGCGCGGAGCGTGGCGAAGCGGGCGACCATCCGCGCCCGAGCCTAGCACTTTTGCGGGAACCCGCGCCGCGTGAGGTAGGATTGCCGTCCCTCGGACATGAGCCTGGACCTTCCCGCCCACAGCCGCCCTCCGGTGTCGCAGCGCTCGCCCCGCCCGCTGGACGACGCGAGCCTGTTCGTCAACCGCGAGCTCTCGTGGCTCGAGTTCAACGCGCGGGTGGTGGCCGAAGCCGCCGACGAACGCGTTCCGCTCTACGAGCGCGTCAAGTTCCTCTCGATCTTCGCCAACAACCTGGACGAATTCTTCATGGTGCGGGTGGCCGGGCTCCAGGCCCAGCTTTCCGGCGAGATCGACGAAGTTCCGCCCGACGGCATGACACCGGTGCAGCAGCTCACCGCCATCAGCATTCGCACCCACGAGCTGGTGGACGAGAGCTACCGCATCTGGGCCGACTCGGTTCAGCCACACCTGCGCGAGGCGGGCATTGCGCTGATCTTGCCCGACGAGCTGGCCACCGAGGACCAGGCGCTCTTGGACGAGCACTTCCGGAAGGACATCTTCCCGGTGCTGACGCCGATCGTGGTGGATCCGGCGCACCCGTTCCCGCACGTGCGCAACAAGAGCATCAACGTCGGGTTCGTGTTCGACAGCCCGGTGCGGGGCACCGAGCCCAGCTTCGGCGTGGTGCAGGTGCCCATGCCCCTGGGCCGCCTGATCCGCGTGCCACAGCAGGGGCTGCGGCGGGCGTATGTGGCGCTGGAAGATCTGATCTTGCGCCACGCCGCCATGCTCTTTCCGCAGATGCGCGTGGTGGGGCGTTTCGCGTTCCGGGTGACCCGCAACTTCGACATCGAGCTCGACGACGACGAGGCCGAAGATCTGCTGCTGACGCTGCAAGCCGAGCTCAGGCGGCGCGAGCGCGGCCACGCAGTGCGGCTCAGCGTGGCCGGAGACGTGCCGCCAGATTCGCTGCAGTTCCTCTGCCGGTCGCTCGATCTGGACATCGAGCGCGACGTGTTCACCACCCGCGGCCCGCTCTACCTGGCCGACATGATGGAGATGACCACCGGCGACGATCGCCGCGACCTGCGCGACGAGAGCTTCTCGCCGGTCTATGTGCCGCCGCTGCGCGACAGCGACGACTTGTTCGAGACGATTCGCGAGCGCGACGTGCTGCTCCACCACCCCTACGAGTCGTTCGAGGCGGTGGTCGATTTCTTGTCGCAGGCCGCCGAAGACCCCCAGGTGCTCGCCATCAAGCAGACGCTGTATCGCACCGGCGGTGAATCGCCGATCGTGAAGGCACTGCAGCGCGCGGCCGAGCTGGGCAAGCAGGTCACCGCGGTGGTCGAGCTGAAGGCCCGGTTCGACGAGGCCAGCAACATGCAGTGGGCCCGTGCCCTCGAGCGCTCGGGCGTGAACGTGATGTACGGCCTGATGGGCATGAAGACCCACGCCAAGGTGCTGTTGGTCGTGCGGCGCGAGCGCAACGGCCTGCGGCGCTATGTGCACTTGGCCACCGGCAACTACAACCAGCAGACCGCGCGCCTGTACACCGATCTGTCGCTGTTCACCGCCAACGAAGAGCTGGGCGAAGACGCCAGCGCGCTCTTCAACCTGCTCACGGGCTATAGCGCGCCGCCGCGCTGGAACCGGATGATCGTGGCGCCGCTGGGGCTGCACGAGGCGGTGCTGGGCCTGATCTCGCGCGAGTCGGAGCACGCGCGGGCCGGCCGCCCGGCGAAGATCACGGCGAAGATGAACTCGCTGGTGGACGCCGACGTGATCGCGTCACTGTATGCCGCCTCGCAGGCGGGGGTGCAGATCGACCTCTTGGTGCGCGGCATCTGCTGCCTGCGACCGGGGGTGAAGGGCGTCAGCGAGTACGTGCGCGTCCACGCGCTGGTCGACCGCTTCCTCGAGCACTCGCGCGTGTTCCACTTCGCCAACGGCGGCAACGACGAGGTCTACCTGTCCAGCGCCGACTGGATGCCGCGCAACTTCCGCCGGCGGGTCGAGGTGATGTGGCCCATCTTGGACGAGGGCCTGCGCCGCCGGGCGATCGACGAGATCCTGGCCACGATGCGGGCCGACAGCAGCAAGAGCTGGCAGCTGGAGGCGACGGGACGTTACGGCCGCGTCGAGCCCGCCAAAGAGGGCAAGCCGGTCCGCAGCCAGCTGCGCTTCATGGAATTTGCTCGCGAACGCGCCCGCGACACCGAGAAGGCGGTGTCACGGCAGCTGGCGCCGGTGCCAGCACCGAACCAGGCGACCATCACCATGGACAAGCTGCGCAAGCGCGGCGCCAAGAAGCGCCGCAAGCAGAAGCGGCGCCTGGACGACTGAAGGCCTGAAGGCTCAACGCGTTGACCCGCGCTCGACCTACCGGCAAACAGGAAGCGCGACTCGGCCCGTCACGGTTCGCTGGGCGTGAGATCGATGGGGTTGGTGGGCGAGCCCTGGTGCAGCCCGCCGTCGCCCACCCAGTAGATGTATGCGGGTGCGGGCGCGTCATCCAGGTAGACGTCGACCCGCACGGTGGCGCCGGGCGTGGTCTCGAACGTGAAGCCGTCGAGGTCCATGCTGTTCTTGGCGACCATTCGCACGCCGCTGCTGGTGCGCCAGTCGACATAGTCCGAAGCCTCGAGCCCCTCGGCGGCGAAGTCGATGAGCTCGCTCTTCTCGTCGACGGCGACGATGATGTCCCACGGGCAATCGTAACCGGTGACCGCGGTGTCGCAGGAGGTGAACACGCGCCACTTGCCGCCCTCGGCATATTCGACGAACGCCCCCGCGCCCTGACCGGGCTCGATCTCGGCCAGGGTGGCGCCGGTGTCGATGGTGCTCTCGGCGGCGTCGTCGGGCGGAATGTACGAGTTGCAGGTGGGGCCCACGCAGTCTTCGTGACCGTCGTGGTCGACCATGCACCCCGAGAGCGAAAGCGCGAGTAGGCAGCAGAACGAGACGGACCAGAGACGCATGGAAAACCTCAGCGACGGCGGCCGGGCCGACCGGGTGGGGGGGCCGGGGGCCTGTGAGAGGGGACGGGTGCCGGCGCAGACATGCGCGGCGGCGCGGAACGATACCCCGGGGACGGCGCGCGCGAAGGGGGTGCCGAGCGCGATGGCGGCGACGCGCGCGAGGGCTCGGCCGAACGGTAGGGCTCGGCGGAACGGTGAGGCTCGGCCGAACGCGACGGCGGTGCCGCACGCGACGGGCGCGACGGCGGTGACGGGTTCGACGGCGACCAGGCATGCGAGGGCGCCCGGCGGTCGGTCGGGCGCGTGCCGGGCCACGACGGGCGCGGCTCGGACCGCGGCCCCGCGCTGGGCGGGCGCGGCGAACGGAACGCATCGCCGCCGCCGGGGCCGGGGCGGCGACCGGGGGTGACGATCTTCGCGTTGCGGTCGCTGGCCTTCTGGCGCGAGGCAGCCACGGCCTTCGGATGCGCCGGGGTGTGGTTCTTGGGAACGGCGTTCGCGGGAACGTACGCGCGCTTCGGCGACGGACCCGCCCAAACCGGCGAGCCGCGCGGGGGAACGTAGCGATGCGAGTGCGCCGCAATGTCGTGCACGTGATGGTGGTCGTGCACGATGTAAGAGTGCATGTGGTGGTGATAGGCGTACGCGCTGGGGCAGAACACCCAGGGCGTGTAGAGGCCGAACCACACGCCCACCGCCACGCCGTCGAACCAGACGTAATCGGGGGGCATGGGCGCCCAGCCGACGTAGGCGTAGCCCGGATCGGCCACGCGCCAAGTCACCCACGCGTGGGCGTATTGCCGACCCGGGATCCACGCCCAGCCGGTGCCGCTGATCCAGACCCAGCGACCGTAGTGGAACACCACCCACCCCCAGCGGTAGTCCGACACCCAGATCCAGCCGCCGTCGTCGGCGACCGCCCAGTGCCCCGAGGTCACGTAGGGCGCGAAGTCGGCGCCGACCACCTTGCTGTGCGGGACCCACACCCGACCGTAGGTCGGGTCGTCGCGCCAGGCGCCGTGCGGCTCGAGCTCGGCGTTGAAGTCGGTGAGGGCGGCGGGGTCGCGGTCGTCGTAGGCCACCAGCTCGTCCCCACCCGGTGCAGCGCCCTCCGGCGGCGCGTCGTCCCACTGCGCCCCCTGCGCCGCTGCGACCCCCGGCAGCGCCAGCGCCGCGGCAAGAGTGGCGAGGCCCAGGGTGAACAACCGTCGACTCTGCATTGGGTCAATCATGCGCTTGGCCTCGAGGTCTAGCAACCGACGTACCCAGCTTGGACGACGGCGAGCCGACCCGCATTCTTCGTGCGCTGGTCGCTGCCAGCTCGGCCCAATCTTCTGAATTTCCGTGGGGTCGGGCCGTGGCACCGAGAACTTCCGGGCGTAGCAAGCGGGTCACACCCTGGCTGACTCGCGAGTATTTTGCGTTAGAGTCCGCCCCCCATGCTGTCGTTCGACGAGGCGCGCGAGCGCATCCTGCGAGACCTCGAGCCCCTGGGCAGCGAGCGCGTTGCGCTCGACCTGGCGCTGGGTCGCGTGCTGGCCGAGACCTTGACCGCGACCGCGCCCATGCCGGCCTTCGACTACAGCGCGATGGACGGTTACGCGGTGAGCGCGGCGGCCCTCGAAGGCGACGGCCCGTGGGCGCTGCCCGTGATCGGCGAGAGCCGCACCGGCGGCGTGCCGCCGACGCTGACCGCCGGCAGCGCCTGCCGGATCTTCACCGGCGCCCAGCTGCCGGCCGGCGCCGATGCGGTGGTGATGCAAGAAGACGTGGAGCGCGACGGCGACCAGGCAAAGCTCGGCGCGCGGCCCAAGCCGGGCAGCCACGTGCGCCGGGCAGGCGAAGATCTGGCCGTGGGGCAGGTGGCGCTGCCGCTGGGCACACGGCTCGGCCCGGCACAGGTCGGCCTGGCCGCAGCGCTGGATCGGGGCGAGCTCGAGGTCTTTCGCAAGCCGCGCATCTCGATCTTGTGCACCGGCGACGAGCTGCGCGCGCCGGGGTCGGCGCCCCGGCCCGGCAGCATTCCCGAGTCGAACGGGCACACCATCGCGGCCATGGTCCGCACGCTGGGTGCCGAGCCGCAGCTCTTGCCCTATGTGCCCGACGATCGCGCGGCCACGTTGGCAGCCGTGCGGTCCGCACTCACCAGCGTCGATCTGCTGCTGACCATCGGCGGGGTCAGCGTGGGGGATCACGATCTGGTGCGCCCGGCTCTCGAGAGCGCGGGGGCGGTGCTCGATTTCTGGAAGGTGAAGATCCGCCCCGGAAAGCCCCTGGCCCATGGCGCCCACGGCTCGACGCGGATCTTGGGGCTGCCGGGCAACCCGATCTCGGCTCAGGTCACCTTTGCGCTGTTCGGTGCTCCCCTGGTGCGCAAGCTGAGCGGCGATCGCCGGCCGCTGCCGCGCCTTCGGCGTGCGCGCCTCACCCGCGCCGTACACCAGAAGCCGGGCCGCACCGCGTTCTTGCGCGCCACCCTGGACGACGACCGCGTGACGCCGCTCGACAACCAGGCCTCCGGCGCCCCCACCAGCATGGCGTGGGCCGACTGCTTGATGATCGTCCCCGCCGAGTCCGAGGGCATCGAGGCCGGGCAAGACGTGACCGTGATCCCGCTCTCGGAAATCTGATGAGCGCCCCGCTGGTCGGCATCTTCGTCGGCGGCAAGGGCCGGCGCATGGGCGGCGTGGCCAAGGGCCTGCTCAGCGCGCCCGGCGGCGCAGAGACGCTGGTGGCGCGGCTGGCGCGCGTGGTGCGCGAGGCCTTCGGCGAGGTGGATCTGGTGCTGGTGGGCAGCGCCGACGCGTACGCCGCCCAGGGGCTGCCGAGCCTGGCCGACGATCCGCCGGGGGTCGGCCCGATCGGCGGGCTCTCGGCGCTCTTGGCCGAGGGCCGGCGGCGCGGCGCGCCGTTCGTGGTGTCCCTGGCCTGCGATCTGCCCTACGTGAACGCCGCGCTGCTCGCGCGGCTTGCGGCCCACGCGCCGGGCTCTGCAGCGGTGGCCGCCCGCCAGGGCGCGCGCTGGCAGCCGCTCTGTGCGCGGTTCGATCCGATGGCGGCGCACCCCGTGGCGCAGGCGCTGGCGCTGGGCGGCACGCACTCGCTGCAGGCAGTGCTCGATCAGCTGGCGTGCGTCGAGCTACCGCTCGACACCGATCACGATCTGCGCGACTGGGACGAACCGGGCGACGTGGAGTGACGGCGCCGGAAGAACGCCAGCCCGAGCCCGAGCAGCACCCAGCCCGAGAAGCCCGAGCGCCGTGCCGGCACGCGGCAGCTGCAATCGCCGGCGTCGTCTTTCAGCACGTGGGTCTTCTGCCCACCGCCCGCGCCGCCGCTGGCGCCGCCGTCGATCACCCCGCCCGCCCCGGCGCTGCCCGCGCTGCCGCCGGCCCCGGCACTGCCTGCGGCGCCGTCGCCGCCGCAGTCGACCACGTCGAAGCTCAGCGCGACCTCGGGGCCGAACCAGGCCTTCAGCTCGTCGACCAGGCGCCAGCGTGACTCGTACACGCCCGGGGTGCCGGGTGCCTTCCCGGCGATCCCGGGCGTCTTGCTGAAGACGGCGCGGCGGCACTTGGGCTGATCGCTGCAGTCGCCGCCGCCGGGAACGACCTCGGGGTTGGCGCTTTCCTTCAGGCTGACGCGGTTGCTCGAGGTGAACGGGTCGTTTCCGCTCCCCACCACGCCGAGCCGCACGGCCTGTCCGTCGCCGGCGCCGCCGCTGTCGGTCCAGGTGACGCTGCCGGTGTTCTCGAGCTCGAACCAGAAGTGGAACGAGTCGCCGGCGCACACGCGATAGTCTGCCTTGCCGGAAGGGTCGACCTCGGCGCTGCTGCCCTGGGACACCAGCTTGGCGTCCAGCTTGGCCACGGTGGGCCCGAGCAGGGTCTGGTACGCCTGCACCAGCGAGGTGTAGGGCGGCACGAACACCTTGCCGATGCCCGACACGTTCTGCTCGAGATCGAAGTGCAGGTGCGTCGTGGTCGGCGTGCCGCCGAACTCGTTCGACACCTTGCCCATCAGCTGCCCCTTCTTCACCGTCTGACCGGTCGAGACCGCGAGGCTGCCCATGTGCAGATAGCGATAGACGGTGCCGTCGTTGCCGGTCAGATAGACGGAATAGGTGCCAATGCTGGTGATCTTGCCGTCGGTGGTGGCGACCGTGGCGTGCACGTTCTTGGTGCAGGTGGCGGCGCGAATGTCTTGCCCCTGGTGGCCCTTGCCGGCGGGGCAGAGCGGCATGCTCCAGCTGCGGGTCTCGCAGTAGTTGTCCCACCACGGGTAGCTGAAGTTCTCGGTGTCGCACTGGCCGCCACCGGGGCCGCTCGAGCCGCCGTGACCCCAGACCTGCGAGTTGGCGTAGGCCGGCGCCTTCTCGATGGGAAAGCGCATCCCCGGGGCATAGATCTTTGCGTCTACGCGCCCGGTGCCCGAGCCCGAGACCAGCGTGCCCGCGGGCTTGAAGGTGAAGTCCGCGGCGAACGCCGAGCCGGTGAGGGTGAGCACCGCGAAGACGACCGAGAGCCTCATGGCGCGCCCCCGCGCCCGCCGACGTGGGCCAGCGACTCGACCAGGCTCACCAAGAACTTGTCGTCGGCGCACCGGCCATCACCCGCCAGCGCGCATTCGACGTGCAGCGAGTGGGCGACGCCGGCTTCGTGCCACGACGCCTGCCAGATGTTCGACTCGACGGTGACGAAACCCTTCTTGTTCCGCAGCACCCGGTCGCCGGCCACCGGCGCCATGTCCGAATACCGATAGGCGAGCTGACTGCTGTGGAGAGCGACGGTGACGCCCTCGGCGGTGGCCGAGACCGCCGCCCACACCGGCCCGGTGGTCACGATGGCGCTGGCAGCGAGCGCGGGGCTGGCCGGTGCGAGCACCGGCACCGGCGAGTGGGCAACCTCGGCGCGCGCAGCCGCGGACAGGCGGCTCTGCACGTCGCGGTCGACGGGCGTGGACCAGTCGGGCTCCGAGATCTGGGCCGATCGGGCGGCGGAAGCCGGCTGGGCACTGGTGGCGACGGAGCTCGCGGGCTCGCCCTCGCAGGCAAGCAGCAGGGCCGCCGCCACGACGAACGTGGCGCGCTGGGGCATGCGAGCCGTCAGTCTACGTGATTGTGGTGGCCGGTGCAGCGGGCGTCGCGAAAGCCCACCCAATAGGGGCCGTCGGGACCGTGCTCGCACTTCCAGATCGGCACGCGCTCCTTGATCCGGTCGATCAGCAGGCGGCAGGCCCGAAAGGCCTCGTCCCGATGGGGCGCGCTGGCCGCGCACACCACGGCCAGATCGCCGACCGAGAGCCGACCGACGCGGTGCAGCACCGCCAGGCGGGCGCCGGGGATCTCGCGCGCGATCTGCTCACCGATGGCGCGCATCTCCTTGACCGCCATGCTGGTGTACGCCTCGTACTCGAGCAGGGTGATGGGCTGGCCGTCGTTCTCGTCGCGCACCGTGCCGATGAACAGCGTGGTGCCACCCGCGCTGGGGTGGGCCACGGCCTGGGTCACCTCGTCCACGGACAGCGCTTGGTCGCGGATTTCGAACAGGGTCATCGCGCAAAATCTCCCGATCGGCCCCCCGACTTCGAGAGCAGCCGGGTGGGACCGATCTCCATCGAGCGGTCGTAGGCCTTGAGCATGTCGTAGACGGTGAGCGCCGCCACCGACGCCGCGCAGAGTGCTTCCATCTCGACGCCGGTGCGGTCGAAGGTCTCGACGCTGGCCTGCACGTGCGCCGTGCGGCTTGGGGCATCGAGCGCGATCTCGACCGTGACGTGGGTGATGGCGATGGCGTGGCAGAGCGGGATCAGGTCGCTGGTGCGCTTGGCCGCCTGAATGCCGGCGATGCGCGCCGTGGCCAGCACGTCGCCCTTGCCGGCGCTGGCGCCTTCGAGCCGCGCGAAGGCCTCGGCGCCCATGCTGACGCGGCTCTCGGCGAGCGCGCGCCGCAGGGTGGACGCCTTCTGGCCCACGTCGACCATGCGCACAACCCCCGTCGGTGACAGGTGCGTGGAGAGGGCGCTGGCGCCGACGATCTCCGCGTAGGCCGCGGCGATGCGCTCGGGGCGCCCCTTCGAGGCGACCTTGGCGAGGGCGTAGCGGTCGAGCGGGCTGAGCCCCGCCCACAGCGCAGGCGCGAGGGGCCGGCCCTCACCAAAGACTGCAACCACCGCCGCCGGCGCCGCCTCGGCCGGCGGATCCGCCACCGCCGCGCCCACCTCGGCCGCCGGCGTGGCGCGCTCGAGCAACGCGCGCGCGCTGGCCAGATCCACCGCGGGCGCTTCGCCCAGCTCGGTGAGCGTGCGGCGCGCCTGGGCCGAAAGGCTCTGCCAGCCCGCACGCGACAGGCGCAGCCCCAGCTGGTCCAGGACCCGACGCGCAGCCAGCGGCAAGAGCAAGAGGCGCTCGTCCACTTCGTCGAAGGCGTAGAGCTTCACGGGCGGGAAGGTACCACACGGCGACCCGTGACATACTTCCGGCCGTGCGGGTTTCGGTCGCAACTTTCGGCGTCGCCGTCGCGCTGCTCTCGGGTTGCCCGAAGGCGCCGACCCCCAGCAGCGGGGGCATGCCCGCGGGCGCCGACAGCTGTCGCGTGCGCGTCGAGGACATGCCGTTTTCGCCCGTGCCGCCGGAGCCGTTGCCACCGCAACGCTCGCGCGTGGGGGTCGCGGTGCATGCCGAGCTGGCGGCGCTCGAGCGCGCGCTCGGCAAAGAGGTCCCGGTCACGCTCGCCGCCGAGCGCCGCCGACCGATCGGCACGCCCGGCGAGGTGACCTACGTCGTGCGGCGCGGGCGGCTGGGCATCGCGCTCGACACCGCGCGGCTCACGGTGAAGGTGCCGGTCGAGGTCGAGGCCGAGGTCTGCAAGCCGCTGGGCCCGTTCTGCCCCACCTACGGCCGCTGCAGCCCGCGCCTCTTGGCCACCGCCAGCGTGCCGCTGTTGCTCAGTGACAGCTACGAGATCGGCAAGAGCCGCGTATCGATCGCGGTGCAGCGCGAGTGCACCATTGGTGGGTACGACGCCACGCCGCAGATCAAGACCCGCGCGCAGGGCGAGGTCGGCCAGGTGCAGGCGCGGATCGACGCGGCGATGCCCGCGATCCGCCCGAGCGTGGCCGGCGTGTGGGAGCTGCTGCATCACCCCGTGGCGCTGGGCAGCACCACGTGCCTGCGCATCGAGCCCGATCGCGTGACCCAGAACCGGCCCGCGGTGAAAGACGGCGCGCTGGTCACCGAGCTGGGGGCCGAGGGCACGCTCAGCATCCAGGACCCGTGCGAGCGCAGCGCAGCGGTCAAGCCCGCTCCGCTGCCGCGCCTGGTGGTCAGCGACGCGGCGGCCACCGGCGTGGAGCTGCGGGTCCCGATTCGAACCAGCTGGGTCGATGTCTCGGCCGAGCTGACCCGCGCGCTCTCGAGCAAGGACGCGACCGCCGGCGAGATCCGGGTGGTGAAGCTCGAGGCCGCGGGCTCGGGCTCGCTGGTTGCGATGCGCGCCACGCTGGCGGGGTCGATCTGCGGCGCCGCGCGGCTGGTCGCCGAGCCGTGGTTCGACGAGCGGACGAGCCGCATCCGCCTGCGGAACGTGACCGAGCCGCCGGGCCGATCGCAGCTGCCGGATCGGGCCGCGGTCGCGCGGTTGATCGAGACCCATGCGGCGGCCGCGCTGCCCGTGGACCTGAGCGCGGGGCCCGCAGCGCTGACCGCCCTGGTCGAGGGCTTCGGGCGTGACCTGCCCGAAGGCGTCGAGATCGACGCCAAAATCACCCCATCCGTGGTCCCGAAGGTGCACCCCGAGCGCGAGGGGCTGGTGGCCCTTGCGATTTTCTCTGGCCACACGACGTTTCGGCTGAGGTAGACGACCGCCGATGCCCGCGCCCGAGAGCCCCCCGCTGACCGATCCCCGCGGTCGGCCGCTCCGCGACTTGCGGCTCAGCGTGACGGACCGCTGCAACTTTCGCTGCCGGTACTGCATGCCGAAAGAGCACTTCGGTCCGGGCTTCCGCTTCTTGCCGCGCGCCGACCTGTTGCGCTTCGAAGAGATCGCGCGCGTGGCGCGGGTGTTCGCTTCGCTGGGGGTGAAGAAGCTGCGCCTGACCGGCGGTGAGCCGCTGCTGCGCTCGGACCTTCCGGATCTGGTCGCGCAGCTGGCGACCATCGAGGGCGTCGATCTGGCGCTGACCACCAATGGCTCGCTGCTCGAGGCACGCGCCGACGAGCTGGTCCGCGCCGGGCTGCGGCGCGTCACCGTCAGCCTCGACTCGCTGGACGAAGCCATCTTCCGGCAGATGACGGACGCGGCCCTGGCGCCGACCCAGGTGCTGGCGGGCATCGAGGCCGCAGCGCGCGCCGGGCTGCGCCCGGTCAAGGTCAACTGCGTGGTGCGCCGCGGCGTGAACGATCACGGCATCGTGGATCTTGCCCGCCACTTCAAGGGCTCGGGGCACGTGCTGCGCTTCATCGAGCTGATGGACGTGGGCGCCACCAACGGCTGGCGCATGGATCAGGTGGTGAGCGGCGCCGAGATCGTCGAGAAGATTTCGCGCGAGCTGCCGCTCGAGCCCGACGCCCCCAGCTATCGCGGTGAGGTCGCCAAGCGCTGGCGTTACGCCGACGGCAGCGGCGAGATCGGGGTGATCACCAGCGTCACCAGCCCATTCTGCGGCGACTGCTCCCGGGCCCGGCTCAGCGCGGAAGGCAGCGTGTATACCTGCCTGTTCGCGACCGCCGGCACCGATCTGCGCGGCCCGATCCGCGCCGGGGCGACCGACGCCGAGCTCTGCGAGCTGATCCGCACGGTCTGGTCGCGCCGCGACGATCGCTATTCCGAGCTGCGCTCCGAGAACACCCAGAGCCTGCGCCGCATCGAGATGAGCTACATCGGCGGGTGACTGCTCACGCTGCGGCGAACGCGTCGCACGCCTTCGCGCAGGCCAGGCACGACTCCATGCACGCCTTGCACTCGAGCAGCCTCAGGGGCGTCGCTTGGGTCGTGCCGGGGCTGGGCGCGCCGCGTCCCAGGCAGAAGGCGCTGTCAGCGGGCCGACGATGTCACCGAGGATTTCCACGCTGCCGCGCAAGGCTTCCTGAGGCCGCTCCGCTCGGCCCTCGTGGGCCGCGACCAGTCGCGCGATCGGCTTCCCGCGCCTGGTGATGGTCACGGCCTCGCCCGTCCGGCGCACCCGCTCCAGCACTTCCAAACACGTGGCTTTGAACTGGGTGGCACCGAGCGTCGGCATGGTGGTCATTCAACATGACCACACGGCGAGCGGCCACTCACCCGTCCAGCGACGCCACCAGCTCGCGCAGCACGCGGTGGCCGTCGCGGAAGATCGGCCAGCCGTCGGCGACGAACACCGCCTTCACCTGGGTGAAGTCGAGCAAGCGACGCACGGAGTCGAGAGCCGCGTCGCGATCGGTCAGCTTCTCGTTCGGCAGAAGGTGCAGCGCGCCGGCGCGGTGCGCGCGGACCAGATCGCCCATCACCAGCGTGTGCCCGCCGATCGACAGCGCCAGCTCGCCCGGGGTCTTCGACCCCTTCATCTCGAGCACCGAGAGGCCGGGCACCGGCTCGTCCCCCTCGCGCAGCCAGAGCGAGCAGGGGATGGGGAAGCGGTCGCTCTCGGCGGCGGGGCCGGCGATGCGCGCGCCCGACCAGGCGGCAATCTGCTGAGCGCTGCGCACGTGATCGGAGTTGGTCACGATGATCAGCGACGCGCCGCCCAGCTTCTTCAGGTGGGCCTCGTCGTGCGGCGAGAGCGGCAGCGGGTCGACCAGCACGTTGCCTTCGGGTCGCACCCACAAGAAGCTGTGAAAGTCGATGTTGCGAGCTTCGTCGAAGACCGACCAGCAGAAGAACTCGGGGCGGTGCAGCTCCTTCATCGTGTAGTCTCGGCGTATCGCGACGCTCTCGAAAGGTCAACGCTCGTGTCTGGCGATGGCGGCGGCGTGTTTGGTCGCTTCGTGTGCGACCACGGCGCCACGCGAACCAAAGCCCGTTCCCTCGCCGCTCACGCACAAGCCCTTCGAGACGCCGGCCCAAGAACCTGACACCCAGACCCTGCGGCTGCCGGTGCCGGGCTTCTTGTCGGCGGTGCTGGTGCTACCGGCCACCCGCGAGCCGCGCCCGCTGCTGGTGGTCGCGCACGGCGCCGGCGACAAGCCCGAGTGGCAGTGCGAATGGTGGTCGGCAGCGCTGGGGGCCCGCGCCGTGGTGCTGTGCCTGCGCGGCTCGGCCATGTATCCGCGCGATCCGCGGACTGGCTTCTACTTCCGCGACCACCACGCGCTGGGGCGCGAGATCGACGCGGCGCTCGCTGCCGTCCAGACGCACCGCGCGCGCATCGCCCCCGGCCCGCCCGTGTTCGCCGGCTTCTCGCAGGGCGCCATCATGGGGGCGCTGGTCGCCCAGGAGAAGGCGCCGCTGTTCTCCCGCTTGATCTTGATCGAGGGCGGCTACGACGAGTGGAACGTCGCGGCCGCGAAGCGCGTCGCGCGCGCACCCGACGCCCGCGTGCTGTTCGCCTGTGGCCAGGAGTACTGCGCGAGCCGCGCGCGTCGGTCGGCGGGCTGGCTGGCCCGCGCCGGGGTGAACGTGCGACTCGAGCACGCGCCGCGCGCCGGCCACACCTACGCGCGGGCGGTGGGCGAGCGCGTGCTCGCTGCGCTGTCGTGGCTGGTGGAAGGTGACGCGCGGTGGCGACCGAACGTCACTTCTTCGCGACGGTGACGGCGGGCTTCTTCTTGGCAGACTGCTGGGGGCTGACGGTCTTGTACAGCTCGTCGAGCGCCAGGCTGGCGCCCAGGAAGAACGCCGCGTCCGGGCTGTAGAAGATGTTGCGACGCTGGCTGTCCGGGCCAAGCTGGCTGGTGATGTTCTCGTAGGCCAAGGCCACGCCCAGCTCTTTGGTGATGTCGACCGAGACCTCGCTCGAGAAGTAGGTGCTCACGCCGAAACGCTTCGGCTCTTCCACCCGCTCGGGGGTCACGCAGCCGGTGGCCACGGCGCAGATCTCCGTGTTGTCTTCGAAGCCGTACTTCCACGCCATGGTCCAGCCCAAGCCCGTGGTGAGGGACACCTTCTCGTGGATCTGCAGCCCGGTCTCCAACCGCATCGGCACGCTGTGCTCGGCGAAGGCGCTGGCGCTGAGCTGATCGGTCGGCACGGCGCGCCCGTCCGGATCCATGCGGACGCGGTCGAGGTCGTTGTTGGTCGGGGTGGTGGCCCGGCTGAACCAGTGCGAGTACCCAACGGTGAACGACCCGTTGGCGGTCGAGAACCACTCTTGGTCGCCACCCGTCAGCGGGATCTGCTGCCCGATGCCCACGCTGGCACCCAGCGCGAAGTAGCGCCCGTTGTTGGCGCTGACCTTCGACGTGGGCAGATCCAGGTTCGGAACGCGCAAGCGCAGGTCGGTCTTGTAGTCGCCGTCTTTGGCCAGGTCGCGGCCGTAGGCGCCCTGGATCCGGAAGTCGCTGAACGACCACTCGCCGCGGCGCGTGGTGCCGTCGCTGTTGGTGAATTCGCGGAACACGCCGAAGTCGCCGCGGATGCTGATGTTCTGCTGCTCGTCGTCGTACACGTACCAGCGCGGCCGCAGGTTGAACGACATCTCGTAGTTGGGGTTGCTCGACTGATAGTCTTGCCCCACGCCGACGGTGTCGGTCGAGACGCGGTTGCCCCAGACCAGGCCGGTGCCGCGCCACTTGAGCTTCTCGGGCTTCTTGTCGGCCGCGCCGGGCTGGGTGGGCTTTTTGCCGGTGTCGGCCTGCGCGCCGGTGCTGGCGCCGAACGACAGACCGGGGGCCGGTGCGGGCGCGGGCGCGGCTGCCGGCGGGGGAGTGGCCGGCGGGGGCGTCGCGGGCGGAGGCTCCGTCGGCGGCGGCTCGGGCGGCGGCGGCTGAGGCTCTTCGCCCTGGGCGAAGCTGGTGTTGGCAAAGAGGAAAGAGGTCGCGGCGAGTGCGACCCAGCCCAAGCTGCTGCGCTTCATGGTTCTCCTGAGCCTCGGATGACGGGAAACGGCCGCAAGGCCGGCCCGAACCCCGGGAGCGGGGTGCTCCCATGGTGATGCACCGGTGTCAACGGGACACCGGCCGGTCCTGACAAGCAGGATCCGGGCCGACGGCCGCCAGGGTCAGAAGCCCCCAAGATCGAGGCCTTTTGTCCAGGACCGGGCGGGCCGTCACGCCCCGAACGGTGACCGCCGTTAGCAAGCGGACGGTGCTTTGGGGCTAGGATGCACGGCCCAGATGGACCCGAACCTGCCCGCCACCGAGATCACGGCCCTGCTCGGGCGTGGCACGCACTTCGAGGGCAAGCTCGCGTTCGAAGGCCGGGTCCGCATCGACGGCAGCTTCAAGGGCGAGATCCGGAGCGCCGACGTGCTGATCGTGGGTGAGGGCGCCGAGGTCGAGGCCGAGATCGAGGCCGGCACGGTGATCATCAAGGGCGGCACCGTGACGGGCAACGTGCGGGCCCGGCAGGCCATCGAGCTCTACGTTCCCGCGCGCGTCACCGGCAACCTGCACGCTCCCGAGATCTTCATGGACAAGGGCGTGCAGTTCTCGGGCGCGTGCACCATGGCGCCGCTTTGAGGGCCCGCTGGCTGGGGGTGGCGGCCCTGCTGCTGTCGGGCTGCGCGCGGTGCGAGTCGAAGGTCGAGTTCGAGTCGTTCGTGAAAGCGCCCACCACGCTCGACGCCGTCGAGAAGCTGGACGACCCGCCCGACGTGGTGGTGAAGATCGAGAAGAAGGCGGCGCCCAAGGGTGGCGGCGGAGGCTGCGGGCACAGCGCGCTCTGCATCATCGTGGTTCCCTTCGCCATCGCCGACGCGCTGTTTCCCGAGAAGCTGCGCCTGGCGACGATCGAAGAAAAGGGGCGCGAGACCTATCACGCGGTCTTCCGCGAAAATGGCCAGTTCGTGCAGGCGCTGTGGTTCGACGGCGGCGAGTGGAAGAAGCTGGCGCTGCTGCAGCTGTCCGAGCTCGGACGAAACCTGGTGGTCGAGGTCGCCCACGCGCCCCCCGAGGCCGACGGCAAGCCGGGCAAGTTCGAGCGGAGCTCGCTGCAGAAGCAGGTGGACGTGATGACCGGCTACCGCGCGCGACTGACGGCGACGTCGCTTCCCGAGCAGCGGGTGGTGATCGTGGGCGAGATGCTGACCCACGCCCACGCGGATGCATTGCCGCTGGCGCGCGAGCGGCTGCTCGACGCCGCCGAGGCGGCCATGGTGAAGCGCCGCGCGCTCGAGGCGATCTGCAGCGAAAAGGCCCCGATCGGCACGGCGGAAGAGCGGGCTCTGTTGCTGGCCGACCTCGACCGCCAGGGGCCCGACACCGACACCAGCGTGGCCGCCCTGCGCTGCCTGGACGCGAAGGCGCCCGAGAAGGCCCGCGGGTTCACCGCGCGCATCGTCGACGCGAGCTGCGCGGCCGAGGACGCCGCCCGCGCCGAAGAGCTGATCGGCAAGCTGCTCGCCTGGGGCGGCGCACCGATGCGCGAGGCGCTCGAGCCCGACGTCGCGCGCTGTGCCGATGGCACGCGCCGGCTGTTCCTGCGCTTCATGCTCGGCGCCGAGCTCGCGGAAGCCGAGCTGACCGAGCTGGCAACGCGCCCCGAGCCGAAGGTCGCAGCCAGCGTGATCGCGCGTCTCGACAACCGAAACCCGACCCACGCGCGGGTGCTCTGGGCAGTGCTCGAGCGCCCCGACGGGGCGGCGCCCGCCGTGCTCTTGGCCCTCGACCGCAACGGGAACATCCCCGACGCGGCCGAAGCCCATGCGCTGGCTGGCGGCTTCATCGTGCGCGAGAGGCACCCCGATCAGCGGGCGGCGATCGGCGCGCGTCTGGCGCGAACCCCCGAGGCCGAGCGCGGCCAGGCACGCACCCGTCTCGAGAAGAAGCTCGCGGCCGAGTCGGGCGACGAGCGCGCGGCACTGCACGCCGCGTTGCTGCTCTTGGGGGATGCCGACCACCAGGCCGGGGCCGCGCGGGCGCTCTACGGGCGCTGCATCGCGCCAGCGGACGCGGGCGCTGTGCCCGCGCCCGCGCCCAGCGCGAGTGCCAGCGCGAAACCGGGCGCGAAACCGGGCGCGAGTGCGGCTGCGACTGCGACTGCGACTGCGACTGCGACTGCGACTGCGAGCGGCAGTGCGAGCGGCTCGCCGGCGCCGCCTGCCGAGGCGCGCTGCGCGCGCCGGTTGCCGGAGCACCCGTGGCTGGTGGACGACACCGGCGGACTGGCAGCGTTCGCGCTGCGCGAGTCCGGATGCCGCGAGCGCGAGCTGATCGAGCTGGGTTGGATGCCTGCGCGCCCGCGCGCCCCCGAGCGCGGCCGGGTGTGCGCGGCCGCAGAGTGACGCCGGACGGGTGCGCAGAGCGCGACTGTCTGCCACAATGCGCGGATGCTTCGAGCAACGTTCGCGTTCGTGACCCTGGTGGGGCTGGTGCCCTTCGCCTGCGGCGGCGAGAGCTCGACCGACGGCGACACCGGGGGCGCCGGGGGCAGCACCACGGGCGGCAGCGGCGGCGCCGGCGGCAGCGGCAGCGGCGGCACGCCCTCGGGCGGCAGCGGCGGCGCGCCCTCGGGCGGCGGCGCTCCCTCG
>JAKLKA010000245.1 GCA_023150915.1 Polyangiaceae bacterium | reverse complement strand
GTTGGTGATCAGCGTCAGCCGCATCGAGCGCGCGTGTGCGGCGATCCAGAGATCGTTTCCGCCGATGGGTCGGCCCGCCGCCTCCAGCGCGGCGCGGACTGCACCGTAGTGAACGCCAGCGTCACGGGGGAGATCGAGCACGGGTAGAATGGACGTCAGCTCGTCCAGGGCGCGGAGCACATCGTCCCGCTTCCGGCTCTTCGCTGCGCCGAACTGCAGCTCGCCAAAGGTGATGACGGACAGGGCGGCGTCACCGGATCGCAGCCGCTCGAGTCGCGTGAGGACTGACGGCGGCTTTCGCTTGACGATGTAGATGCAGATGTCGGTGTCCAGGATGTAGCGCGGGGTCTTCACAGTCCCCGGCGCTTCTGTGGCGGTGGGTCTTGCCGCTCCCCCTCGAAGAAATCGTCGGGGAGCCCGGCGAGGATCTCGAAAGCGCGCCCGAGCCCGCGCGCGCGCTCACGGAGCACGACTTCGTCGCCGCGCCGGAAGATCTCCACCTCTTGGCTCTGGAAGCGAAACTCTTTGGGGAGGCGAACCGCCTGGCTGTTCCCCGACTTGAAGACGCGGGCAGTACCCTTGTGCATACGTGAAGTATATACGTCGAAACCCGCCGCGCAACCCCTCACCGCACCGCGCTCAGCACCGCCTGAACCAGCTCGGCCTG
Source organism: Polyangiaceae bacterium (assembly GCA_023150915.1). GTDB lineage: Bacteria > Myxococcota_A > Polyangia > Polyangiales > Polyangiaceae > JADJKB01. The sequence goes on along the minus strand of JAKLKA010000245.1, from coordinate 4,301 downwards.
GCGACGGACGCCGGCTTTCGAATAGGTGCGCTTCAGGTGGGTGCGCACGGTTTCGAGGCTGACGCCCAGCTCGCGGGCGATTTCGCGCGGGGTGGCGCCGTGCGCGATGCGCCAAGCCACTCGCGCTTCTGCGCGGGTGAGCCCCAGCTGACGCTGAAGCGCCAGGACCTCGCACTCGGGGGAAGCGCGAGATGCAGGCGCAAGCACGCGCGCGAGATCACCGCTGAGGATCGCCAGCTCGGCCATCAGGGCTTCGGCAGCGGGCTGGATCCGCGATCGTACGCGTGCCGCCAGGGTGCGAGAGCGGGGAAGACGGATCCGCCACGTGGCACTGGCGTCGTCGAAGTCCTCTTCCACCTCGGCAGGGGGATGATCGACGAGGGTGGGAAGCGTCTCCCAGAACGCCGTGGTGGCGTCGTCGATGGCGGGCACGAGCCGGGCGCCGGCGGGGTAGGTGGCGCGAACGTCGATGCGCCCGTCCGAGAGCTCGCGAAGCTCGAGCGGCACGTCGGGCCATAGGCGTCGGGTTCCGACGACCGCGACGTCGAGCAGCAAGCGCGGCGAGACCGTCAGCTGCGCCACCGCGCGAAGCTGAGGAAAGCTGGTGGTGTGCGCCCGGCCGATGGCGCGACGCTGCTCGCGCGTGGTGAGGGCGCCGATTCGCGCGTAGAGCTCGTTGGTCTGGTCCCAGGGGACGCGGCCGAAGGGCACGCGCAGCAGCTTGGGGTCCAGCGCCAGACCCTCGAGCAGGCGGTGCTCGGAGACCCCGACGACCGTGCACGTGCTCAGCACCATGTTCCTCACGATCATCGCCGGCGCGGTGGGCGGCGCGCGGCGAGGGACGCGCACGCGCCGCCGGGGTGGGTCGATCACCATCATTGGACTCGTCATCGTTCCGTCCCCAGCCCCGGCCTCCTCCGTTTGGGGGACGTAAGCAGCGCGCGTGCCAGCTTGCCCCATCCGTTTTTCGGCGCGGCTGATGGGCGGCAGGGCCTGCGAACCGTTCGCGGACCGTTCGTGAACCGTCCGGCCTCGATGTATGCTGCCTGTGGGTCGAGATGAAGCGGGACGAAGAAACGCTCGACCCCCGGGAGAGCCGCCGGAAGACGGCGAGCGCTGGGAACGATGTCGTGGTGCTCGAGGTGCTGTTCCACCCCGATCTGTCGCGCATCGGGGATCGTGCCGTGCTGGGGACGGCCATTGACCCGGCGCTGGCGTGTGCGCTGTCGATCGGGCGCGACCAGCCGTTGTTCGCCGACGCAACCGGCAGCGCGAGTGGGCTCGCCGATCCGTGCGTGAGCCGCCACCAGCTCTTGCTGCGCTGGGTGCCGGCGCTCGCCTCCTTCGCCATCGAGGCGCCCGCGAGCGCGCGGCGCGTGGTTCGGGCGTTCAGCCCCCTGGGCGAAGATCTGGGCACGGCCCCGCTGGATGCGCCCACGGGTGCGTGGCTGACGATTGGTGATCGGATCGCACTCCGCTTGTCGGTCGAGCCCGCCGGGCTCGGCCACCTTGCGACGGGGATCGTGGGGTCGAGTCGCGCCCTGGCCGATCTCAGGGAGAGTTGCGCGGCGTTTGCTCGCTTGGATCAAGCGGTGCTGGTCTCGGGACCGGTGGGTGCCGGCAAAGAGCGGGCGGCGCGGGCCATTCACCTGCTTGGGTCGCGCGCGGCGGCGCCGTTCGTGGCGCTCAACTGCGCGGCGGTGACCGAGGGCCTGGCCGAGAGCGAGCTGTTCGGCCACGTTCGCGGGGCGTTCAGTGGTGCCAGCGCGTCACGCACCGGGATCTTCGAGGCGGCGCAGGGGGGCACGGTGCTGCTCGACGAGGTCGGCGAGCTCGGCTTGCCGGTTCAGGCCAAGCTGCTGCGCGTGCTGCAAGAGAAGGCGGTACGACCGGTAGGGGCCGCGCACGAGCGACCCGTCGACGTGCGGGTGATCGCGGCCACCCACCGCGATCTGGCCAGCGACGTGGCGGCAGGGCGCTTCCGCGCCGATCTGCTGTCGCGGCTATCGGCCCTGCGGCTGTCGGTGCCCCCACTGGCCGAGCACCGAGAAGACATTCCGCTCTTGTTCACGCGAGCGCTGGAGCAGGTCGCCGAGCGCACGCCCGACGCTCGGCTGTCGGCCTTGTTCCGTCATGCCACGGATGACGCGCCGCCGCTCCCGATGGCGCTCTATCTCGAGCTCCTGCGCCGCGACTACCCCCACAACGTGCGTGAGCTCGAGGCGCTTGCGGCTCGGGTGGCGGCAGCGGTGCTTCGGGGCGAAGCGCCTGACACGAGCGTGTTGGCGGCGTGCGACGCTGGTAGCTCGCAACCGGCGGCCGATGGCGAGCGCCCGAATGTCGACCGGATGGTGAAGGCGCTAGCGGAGCACGGGCACTCGCTCAGGCGCGTGGCGCAGAGCTTCGGTGTATCGCACTCGACGGTGGATCGGTGGATGCGTGAGCTGGGCCTACCACGCGCATGCGATCTGGACGCCGCGACCATCGAGCAGGCGTTGGCTGCGTCGGAGGGTGCGGTGGCGGCAGCGGCGCGGGCGCTGTCGGTCAGCGAGCGCGGGCTGGTGCTGCGCATGCGCGAGTTGGGGCTCACGCCTCAAATCTGCGACAGCATCGACACCAGACGCACCAGCTCGCGCTGCCCCGACAAGCCGGCGCGCGAATAGGCCTGCTTCAGCTGGTAGCGCGCGGTGCCGGGCGTGATTCCGAGGCGCGCGGCGGCCGCGTTCGGCGAGTGCCCAGAGCCGACCAGCGCTCCGACGCGGGCTTCTGCCGGGGTCAGCCCGTACAGCTGGCAGAGCTTCGACTCGACCAGCCCCAGGTCGACGGGCTGAAGCGGGTCGTGGACCACCACCAGGACCCCGGGGCGCGGGCCTGCGACGCGAAGGGTAGAGACCTGCTCGCCGAGTCCGGACACCGTTGCCAGCAGGGCAGGGCCCTTGGTTCGGCGCACGGCCACGTAGCGCGGGCAACACGCGCTGGTGCTTGCACCCGCGATTGCGCCCCGCACCTGCGCGCTGAGCGAGGCGTCGCTGAGCGGACAGATGGCCTGGAGGCGACCGCCCGGCGCCACCAGCGCGCCGCCATCGGCGAGCAGCGCGGCGGCTGCCGCGCTCTGGCTGCGGATCACGCCGCGGGCGTCGAGCACGAAGGTGGCGACGCGAACGTCGGACCCGGGACTCTCGAGCGCCGAGAGTTGACGGTCGATCCAGAGTGCCTGACCAATGCGTGGCAAGAAGCTTTCGAGCTGCGTGGCTTCGGGCCCACCAAAGGCGCGCTCGCCGTCGGCGCGCATCACGGCGAAGGTGGTGATGCCGTGGTCGGGGGAGCGCTCGACGATGCCACCCACGAGCTCGCGCAGGCCTCGGGGCCTGAGGAAGTCCTGAAAGAACTCGGACGCATCGAGCACCTGATCGGGCACCAGGGCTTGACTGGGTACGCAGCGGCCGACGGGCAACGCGCGCGCGGTGGGCATCCACGGATCGAGCGCGTGGTAGTGGGCCAGGTAGTCGCGTTCCAGATCGTCGGGCAGCCCGTGCCAGATTTGCGAAACGGTGCCGTCGGGCCGCTCGACCCGCACGCCGCAGGCCAGCCCGCCGAAGAGCCCAGCCACGGCACGGAGCGCAGCGTGCCAGCGCGTGGGATCGGCGCCTGCCTCTTCGAAGCGGATGTCCGCTGCCGGGATCATCGCGGACCCTTTTGCCCGCTTGGCGCCGGAAATCAACCGGAGACATGACGGATGCCCTGCAACCCGATGGATGCCTACCACCTGGGAGATGCTTCGTGCGGTGACCCAAGGCAAGAAAAAGGACGCTCTCGGATCTCACCGAGCTCGGGCGGCGCATCGAGTCGCCCGCCACCTGAGGAGCTTACAATGAGAAATTGGACCTGGTTCTGCCTGTCATTCTTGGTCGCCTCGGCGACCGCCTGCGGTTCCGACGACGGTGGCTCGGGCTCGAGCGGCACCGGCGGCAACGCGACCGGCGGCGCGAGCACCGGGGGCGGTGGCGGCAGCGGCGGAGCCACGGGCGGGAGCGGGGGAGCCGGCGGCGGCGCGGGCGCGGGCGGTGCGGCCGGGAGCGGCGGTTCCGCCACGGGTGGTGCCGCGGGCACGGGCGGCAGCGCCACCGGTGGCGCCGCGGGCACGGGCGGCAGCGCCACCGGCGGCACTGGCGGAGCGGGTGGCACCGGCGGGTCCGCCACCGGTGGCACTGGCGGAGCGGGTGGCACCGGCGGGACTGCAACCGGTGGCACTGGCGGAGCGGGTGGCACCGGCGGGACTGCAACCGGTGGCACTGGCGGAG
>JAKLKA010000043.1 GCA_023150915.1 Polyangiaceae bacterium | reverse complement strand
GCGGCGGCGCGCCGGCGACCGGCGGCGCTTCCAGTGGCGGTAGCGCTACGGGTGGCGCTCCCGGCGGTGGCGGCGCTCCCGGCGGTGGCGGCGCTCCCGGCGGTGGCGGCGCTCCCGGCGGTGGCGGCGCTCCCGGCGGTGGCGGCAGCTCGGGGGGCGGTGGGTCGACTGCATGCGGCGACGACGGAAGCGGCTGGAGCTCGAGCTTTCAGAGCTTCGAGTGCGAGGTGATCGCACTGGTCAACCAGCGGCGGGCAGCGGGCGCGTCGTGCGGCGGCGTGGCGTACCCGCCGGCGGCGCCGATCACGCGCCACCCGCTCTTGACCACCTCGGCCCGCGCCCACGCCAAGGACATGGGTGACAGCGGCTACTTCAGTCATCAAAGCCTGGACGGGCGCAGCCCCTTCGACCGAATGAAGCAAGCGGGCTACTCGGGCAGCACCATGGGCGAGAACATCGCGGCCGGGCAGACCACGCCGGCTTCAGTGGTCCAGGGCTGGATGCAGAGCTCGGGACACTGCAAGAACATCATGAACGCGAGCTACCAGGATCTGGGTGTGGGCTACTACCTGGGCACGAAAGGCTACAAGCACTACTGGGTGCAGAACTTCGGCGGGTAGCCGTGAGATTCAGCCGCGGGCGGCGAGCAGCTTCGCCAGCTCGGGCTTGACCACCTTGCCCACGGGGTTGCGCGGGAAGTCGTCCAGCAGCACCACGCGCTTCGGGACCTTGTACGACGCGATCCGCGCCTTGGCCCACTCGCGCAGCGCGTCGCCCTCGAGCTCGGCGCGCCGCCCGGGCTTGGCGATCACGGCAGCCACCGCCACCTCGCCCCACGTCTCGTCGGGCAGCCCGACCACCGCCACGTCGGCGATCGCGTCGTGCTCGCGCACCACCTCTTCGATCTCCAGCGCCGAGAGCTTGTAGCCGCCGCTCTTCAAGATGTCGACCGAAGTGCGCCCCATGATCTTCACGTGACCGCCGTCCAGGAACATGGCGGTGTCGCCGCTCTTGAACCACCCCTCACTGAACGCCTCGCGCGTCGCCTCGGGGTTCTCGTCGTAGCCCAAGAACACGCCCGGGCCGCGGATCCAGATCTCGCCCGACTCGGTCGGCCCGGCGTCGCGGCCGTCCTCTTTCACGATGCGAAGCTGCATGCCGGGCAGCGCCGGCCCACAACTCCCGGGGACGCGCGGGCCCTCGATCGGGTTCGAGGCGCCGACGCCAATCTCGGTCATGCCGAAGCGCTCGAGGGGGTACTGACCGGTCAGCGCGCGCAGGCGCTCGCCCACGGTGGTGGGCAGCGCCGCCGAGCCGCTGGTCACCAGGCGCAGGCGCGCGGCGTGCCCGGCCCAGCGCGCCTGCGTCGAGGCGTCGGCAGCGTCGAAGCCGTCGAGCAACTTCTTGTGCATGGTGGGTACGCCCATCAGCACGGTCGCATGGGCCATTTCGTCCCAGAGGCGCGGGCCGTCGAACTTCTCGAGCATGCGCGTGGTGCTGCCCGCGAGCAGCGCGGTCAAGAGCGCGATGCCCAGCCCGTGCAGGTGGTGCAAGGGCAGGCAATGCAGGAGCACGTCGTCGGGGGACCACTTCCAGGCGCTCCCCAGAAGCCGGGCGGTAGCCTCGAGGTTCCCCTGGGAGATCAGCGCACCCTTGGGCTTTCCGGTGGTCCCGCTGGTGTAGAGGATGACCGCCACGTCGCCTGCGCGGGTGTCGATGGCCCCTGGGCCGAGCTGGCTGTCGCGTAACTCTTCCACCAAGAGCACCGGCAAGCCCCCCGCATAGCCGGCGACGCGCTCACGCGTCTCTCCACTGACCACGAGCGCCGAGGCGTGGCTGGTCCTCACGAACCAGGACTGCTCGGCCTCGGGGTGCAGGTGCGAGAGTGGCACCGCGATGGCGTCGGCAGCGATGATGCCGAGAAAGCTCTCGACCCAGCGCGAGCCTTGGGTGACCAGCAGGGCGACGCGCTTGCCGCTGAGCCCGCGCGCGCGCAGCTCGGCGGCCACGTGACCCACGCGCTGCCCGAGCAGCCGGAAGCTGACGCGCTCGCGATCGTCGACGATGGCCAGATGCTCGGCCCGCTCGCGGGTCAGCCGTTCGAAGCGTTCGATGAGGGGGCTGGAAGACACGGGGGACGACTCACGGGTACTGCTCGGCCACGCCCACCGCCGCCGCGGGGGGCGGGTCGCTGGCCTGGCGGATGCGCGCCCAACGTACCTTGATCTTGGAGCCGGTGTACGCGCTGAACCGCATCTGGAGCGGCGTCAGGTAGTCGCTGCCGAAGGTCGAGGCGTCTTTGGGCGCGTGGTCGTAGCGGAACGCGACCTTCTTGGCGAAGCGCTCGACGCCGTAGACGTGAGGTTGCCCCTGGGCTACGGGCACGTTGCCGCCCTTCCAGCTGAGCCCGCCGGTGTAGTTCTCGACGTCGATCACCGAGGGCGTGCGGCTGATCCACAGCACCCAGGGCGAGGTGTTGGTGAAATCGGTCTGGCGCTGGAAGCCGCCGCAGAACCACTGGCCGCTGCCCGAAAGCGGGCTTGCCACGGTCATCTCGAAGTCCGTGGCAAAGCCCGGCGCCCACTGCTTGGCCTTGTGACGGATGCTGCCCCCCGAACCGGTACCGTCGAGGACGACGTAGGTGCCGTCGAGCGTGACCCCACCCTCGAGCTCCCAGCTGGCTGGATCCCAGCCGGTGAAGAAGGTGTGGTACTCGAACACTCCGCTGGCGAACGCGGGCGCTGCCGCCGCGGGGTTCTTCGCATACAGGTAGTAGCTGACGTCGGTCACGCCGGCGGAGATGGGCGCTTCTGCGCGGAACCAGATCCACTGCTTGCCGGCCGCCTCTTCGATCACGCGCGGCAGCTCGGCCCACGCGCCGCTCGACCAGCGCGCGATGCGCCACCCGGACCACGGAGCGGCAGCGCCATCGATGCTGGCCGAGGTGACCGGCAACGCGATCTGAAAACCCTTGCCGAGCTCGCCGCCCGACACGTTCTTCACGTCGATGCGGAAGCGGGTCTTGTGGGCGGTGTTCCACCACGGGGGATCGAAGCTGGGCGCGCCCCCCGACCCGCCGCTGCCCCCCGAGCCGCCCCCGCCGCCCACGCCACCCACGCCACCGGCGCCGCCCACGCCACCGGCGCCGCCCCCAGTTCCACCGCTGCCCGCGGCGCCGCCCGCGCCGGCGCCGCCGCCGACGCCACCCAAGCCCGCAGCGCCGCCGCCACCCGGTGATCCACCGCCGCCGCCGCCACCCACCGCGGCGGTCCCCCCGGCACCGCCCCCGCTGGTGCCCCCGGTAGACGACACGAATGCTTCGCCGTCCGGATCGAGGCCGCAGCCGAGCGCGAGCACGCCGAGGAACGCGAGACGCATCACCCCGCAGCGTACCACGACCGTCGCGCAGTGCGGTGCCCCGTGGCCCACGGCAGCACCGGCAGGCTTCAGCCCTTTGCGAGCCGCCGCTCGTGCCAGAGCAGCATGTCGAGCGTGCCCACCTCGCGCAACCACGGCTGGTTGTGAGGCCCGGGCGGCACCGACAGCTCGCGGTCCACGCCCCGTTTCTCGAGCTCTTTGGCAAATGCCTGGTTGGCTTTGCGGAACGGATCCTCGCTGGACGTGCCGGCACGAATCGCACGCGCGCCGTGGTCTTTCACCACGGCCGCGATGCGTTCGGCGTAGCGCACCGCCGAGGGCAGGTTGAACGCTGCCTGGACCCCACCGAACGTGCCAAACAGCTTGGGCTTGCGCAGGAACACCTCGACGCCCACGTACCCGCCGAGCGAGCAGCCGTCGAGCCCGGTGTGCGCGGGCCCCGTGAGGCAGGGCACCTTGGCGTGAACGGCCGGCAAGAGAACACCCTCGATGAAATCTGCGTAGCGGTCGAGCGTCTTCGCGGCGGGCCCCACCTTGTGCGGATTGGGCGTCACGGGACAAACCAGCACGAGCCCGCCGAACGCGCGCTTGTCGAGCGTGGCGTTGACCTTCTCGAGGTGCGCGTCGGAAAACCAAGGGTACTTCGGGTAGAGCTTCTGCACCGGTGGACGCCGCAGGCGCTCGTACGCGCGGACGGCGCCGTAGCGCTCGCCCCATGCGTGGATCCCCAAGAGCTCGTTGCCGGTTTCTCCCAGGCCGTGCAAGAGCACCAGCACTGGCAGCTTCGTCCCCGCTGGCACGTGGGACGGCTGCAGCACCAGCGCGCGACGGGCGATGCGCTTGTCGGCGTCGAGCAACAGATCGTGCTGCACGAAGTCTGCCGACGCGGGCGTGGCGGCGCGCGCCGGAAGCGCCAGCGCCCCGCCGGCGGCGCCACACAGGCTCAAGAAGGCACGACGCTGCACGAACCAATCCCTAGCACCGTGGTAGCCTGCTGGCTCGGGAGGCTCCGCGGGTAGTGAACCGGCTCTGCGCTGTATTGCTCGCACTGGCGCTGCTCGCGCTCGCCACCCCGGCGGCGGCGCACCAGCTGGGGCGGAGCTACTGCACCGTGACGACCGTGCCGGGGGGGCTCGACGTGACGGTAGAGACCAGCTTCGAGCACCTGCGCCCGGTGCTCGCCCCGCTGCCCACGGGCACCGACGCCGAGGTCGCCCGAGCCCGCGAGCCGCTGGCCGAGGCCCTGCGCCGCGAGGTGACGGCACGCGCGAGCGGCGGCAGCTGCACGGCAGACGTCGGCGCCCTCGAGCTCGTCACCACCGAAGGGCAGCGCGCCGCCCGAGTGCCGTTGCACTTCGCCTGTCCCGCCGGCACGGTCACGCTCCGCAACGTGTGGCGACTCGACCTGGACCCAAAGAGCGAGGTGGTGTGCGCGATCGACGGTGCGGCCTGGGTGTTCCGCGTCGGCGCGGAAGAACGCGCGGTCGGCACGCCGCCGACGCTCAACCAGGTGCTGACCGAATTCGTGAAGCTGGGCGTGCACCACGTGCTGTCTGGCATCGACCACCTGCTATTCGTGGTGGCGCTCCTGCTCGCAGCAGCGCAGGCGAGTCGCGAGCAGTCGCTGGTGCGGGGGCTGCGCGGGGTGGCGCTGATTGTGACGGGCTTCACCCTCGGGCACTCGGTCACGTTGATCGCCGGCGGGCTGGGCTGGGTGAAGGTCGAGCCTCGCCTGACCGAAAGCATCATCGCGCTCTCGATCGTGGCGGTGGCCGCCGAGAACGTGGCCCGGCGCGAGATCCGCTGGCGCGCGCTGACCGCCCTGGCCTTCGGCCTGGTGCACGGCTTCGGCTTCGCCAGCGTGCTGGCCGAGACCGCGCTGCCGCCCCGCGGCACGGTGTGGGCCCTGCTCAGCTTCAACTTGGGCATCGAGCTGGGGCAGCTGGCCGTGGTCGCGCTGGTGTTCGTTCCACTTGCGCTCGCGGCGCGCCGCGCGTGGTACGAGAAGCGGCTGCTCTGGCCCGCGTCGAGCGTGATCGGCGCGCTGGCGCTGGTGTGGCTGGTGAAGCGGGCGTTCGCGCTGGAGCTCGCTCCGTGGCTGGGTGGGTGACATCACCGCAAGCTCGCCCGCTCGGGGGTCCTCCGCTGCTCGCCCGCTCGGGGGTCTCCGCAAACTCGCCCGCGTGGGGGGTCTCCGCAAGCTCGCCCGCTCGGGGGTCTCCGCAAGCTCGCCCGCTCGGGGGTCCTCCGCAAGCTCGCCCGCTCGGGGGTCCTCCGCAAACTCGCCCGCTCGGGGGTCCTCCGCAAGCTCGCCCGCGCGGGGGTCTCCGCAAACTCGCCCGCGTGGGGGGTGCTGATGGCCCGCATTTGCTCGCTTTCGCGAACCGTGTGCGGCCCTCGGCAGGCTGACGGACGCCGGCCGTTCGCTGGGCGAGCATTACACCCCGCTGTGACTGCCGGGTGCCGCTGATGGCACGGAATTGCGCGATTGGCGAGCATTGCGCCCCGCTGCGACTGCCGGGTCCCGCGAAGGCCCGAATTCCGCGTTTGGTGCGTAACCCCTCCACGGACGGCGTGTACCGCCGCGCGACAGGCAATGGCACGGCTTCGGCGAAGAGGAGATCGCCATGGCGAAAGCCGCACTTGCCCTGTATCGCAAGTCCCACCGTTGGACCGAGCATGAGGCTCGTGAGGCTCTCGCGCGCCTCGATGCCTCCGGCATGTCCGTCCGTGCATTCGCAGCGCGCGAGGGCGTGGACCACCAGCGCTTCTACTGGTGGCGCCAACGACTGAGCGCGTCGAAGAAGCCGGCGGCGAAGTTCGTGGAGCTCAAGGCCGCGGGAGCGATCGTCAGCGAGCGCGTAGAGGTCGTGCTTCGCTCCGATCGGGTCCTTCGATTCTCCGCCACGCTCGACACGGGCGCTCTTCGCCGATTGGTCGAAGCACTCGAGGACGACCGGTGCTGAGTCTTCCGCCGAGCGTTCGCCTGTTCGTGGCGACGCAGCCGGTCGACGGTAGGAAGGGTCCGGACAGCCTGATGGCGCTCGTGCGCGATGTTCTTCGACATGACCCTCTCAGTGGGCACCTGTTCATCTTCTTCACGATGCGCCGCGACCGCGTGCGCATCGTCTACTGGGACCGCACTGGAATCGCAATGTGGACGAAGCGGCTCGAGCGCGGCCGATTTCGCCCGACGTTTTCCGAGGACGGCGCCCTCGTCGCGCAATCCATCGAGGCGGCCGAGCTCGCTCTGATCGTCGAGGGGATCGATCTCGCAAACGCCCGTCGTCGAGCGCGCTGGGAGCCGCGTCGCGCAGTTCCAAGGAATGCACCCGCGAAACTTTTTTTGGCAGCGAAATGACTTTGTCGCGGCCGGACGCGTCCAACGCGTTCGGATGAGGCAGCTCCCGACTTCGCCGCACACGCCCGACCTCGAGCAGCTTCGCGCGTGGCTCAAAGAAATGGTCGCGGCCTTGAAGTTCGTCGAGCTCGTGGTCGCGATAGTCGGCCTCATCGGGCGCATGCGCGACATCAACATCGAGCTCGTCAAGCGCGTCGCACACCTGACTCGCAAGCGGCCGCGCTCCGAAACGCCGGAGCGCCTCGAGAAGCAGCTCGTGCTGCCGCTGGAGGGTCTGGTCGTCCCCACCGTGAAGCCGGTCACGCCCGCGAGCTCGTCGTCGCCGGCGCAGACCGGCAAGCGGCGTCACGGTGGTGGAGGACGCGGCGCGTTCCCGACGCACATTCCACGCGTCGAGATGCAGAATCCGGTCCCCCCGGCCCTGCGGATCTGCCCGCTCTGCGGCGCGCAGATGGAGACGGTGGCGCACTCCGTCTGCGAGCTCATCAACGTTGTCCCGGCGCGCATCTTCATCGAGCACCGCCTCGACGAGACGGTTGCCTGTCCGAATGACGACACGATTGTCTCCGCGCCACCGCCGCCCGCGATCGTGGAGCGAGGAAAACTCGCTGACACGCTCATCGTAGAGGCGACGAGCGACAAGTACATCGAGCACCAACCCGTCGAGCGGCAGTGCGTCCGCCTCGCGCGCGACGGAGTCGACGTCGCGCCTCAGACGCTCGGACGCAGCGTCAACGCCCACATCGATCTGTTGATGCCCGTGGCCGAGCTCATTGCGACGCAGACTCGCGCTGCGGGCTACCTCGGCACGGACGCCACCGGAATTCCCGTGCTCGACCCAGACGTCACCGAGGGGATTCGCACAGGCGCCATGTGGTGCTGGACCAACGCTTGCTGGGTCAGCTTCTTCTACGCGCCGCGCGGTGACGCCCAGAGCGTGCGCGACTTTCTCGGCGACGACATGGCGCGCACCGTTCAATGTGACGGCACGAGCGTCACCAACTGCATCGAGCGCGCCGGGGGCAAGCGACCCGGATGCATGGGTCACGGACGGAGGCGCTTCGTGGAAGCGGCCCGCGGCGGCGACCTGCTCGCACTCGAAGGTGTCCGCTTGATCGCTCCGCTGTTCGAGATCGAGCGTGCCTCGAAGCTCGCCGGCGACACTGCCGCGCAGCGGCTCGCCAGGCGAGTCGAGCACAGCAGGCCAATCATCGACAAGCTGCGAGGGTGGCTCGACGAGCACCGCGCGGAGACACCACCGAAGACCCCGCTTGGACGCGCTCTCGGCTACCTCCATCGGCAATGGAAGCGCCTCACGCTCTTTCTCGAAGACGGCAACATCGAGCTCACGAATAACCGTCGCGAGCGCGAGCTGCGGAGATTGGTTCTCGGAAGAAAGAACTGGCTATTCACTTGGCTTGACGACGGCGGGGAGAGGACGGCGGCGATCCTCAGCATCATCGCGTCCTGCATCGCCCACGACGTCAATCCCCGCGCATACCTCCATCTCGTGACGAAGCTCATCGTGCACGGATGGCCGAGCAGCAAACTCCGCGAGCTGCTGCCCGACCGAATGCTTTGCTCGCATCCAGAGCTCTACGTCGGTGAGTCTTCTTCACTGCCTGCGTTCTCGGGTCCCGTCGCGCTCGCCGGCTGATCCTCATTGCTTCCGGCGCCAAGGGCCTTCGGCGGCTCTGCGTCGGGTGGCTCGCTCACGTCCTCGTTGATCGCTTCCCGAATCACCCGGTCCGTCAGCTCCTGCAGGTGCGCGTCGAGCTCGTCCGCGAGCGCGAGAAACTCGGGCCACAAGGTCCGTTCGTGGAACGACTTCGGCCCGCGCACGAGCACCGTGCTGTATCGCCGCCCTGGCTCACGATAAGGCATCATGCCGTATCGCCGACAGAGCGCCACGAAGAGCTTCCGCTTCCATGGGTCCGGGAGCGAGTACCGGAACACCTCCTCTCGCTCTCGACTACGAAGCTCGGCGAGACGAGCACGAATCCGCTCGGCCGCTCGGCGCGCTGCTTCCCGCTCGCCGTCGACTTTCGTGCCGGCGTGGAGCGCTTCGATCTTCCGCAGCTTCTCGAGCAGGGTCCCTTCGAGCGGCAGCCTCATCCGGCCAACGAATCACGCTCATCGGCCGGCGTCATCCGCGACGAAATCCCGCGGCAACTGCAAGCGCTGATCGCTACGCCGTCCGTGGAGGGGTTACTTTGGTGCGATTGGCGCGTTTGGCGCGTTTGGCGAGCATTGCGCCCCCGCTGTGACTGCCGGGTCCCGCGAAGGCCCGAATTCCGCGTTTGGTGCGATTGGCGCGTTTGGCGCGTTTGGCGAGCATTGCGCCCCGCTGTGACTGCCGGGTCCCGCTGATGGCCCCGAAATCCGCGTTTGGCGCGATCGGCGCGCTTGGCGCGCTTGGTGCGTTTGGCGAGCATTTGGTGGGCACGGACGGGGCGCCGCCGAACCGGATGCGCCTTGCCCCTGCCCGGCGCGACGGCTCGCGCAGCGATGCTGCCGCCAAATGCTCGCGGAGCGCGCAGAACGAGCCTGTCAGCGGCTCGGTGCCGCCTGAGAAGCGCGAAATGCTCGCTACGCGAGCAGAAGCCCCGTGTGGAGACGCCGACGGCCCGGAATCGATCTCGGTTGCGCGCATTTCAGGCCGGTGTGCGCGGCCCCTGGAATCGATTTGCGAGAGGGGCCCGCGTCGCGGATGGCGGCGACGCCAGTACCGTCTCGTCGCTCCCACGGTACTCTCCGGCGTCGTGCTCCCGATCGCCCATTGGCCGACTCGTACGTGCTCGTGGCTGTCCTGCCTTCTGGTGGTCGGCGGCCTGCAAGCCTGCGCCCAGCGAGCCCGCCGCTACCCACCGCCTTCGCCTCCGCCGGCTCCGCCCGTGGCCGCGTCGCCGGCGCCCGCAACCGCGCAGCCCGCGGCTCCCGTCGCGCCAGTCGCGCCAGTCGCGCCAGTCGCGCCAGTCGCCACAGCGTCCACGCCGCCGCCGCAGCCGATCCCAGAGCAGGTGTTCGAGCCCGCGCGCCGCTACGTGAAGGACACCGATCTCGCGCTCTACAGCTACCACACCAAGCGCATCGGCAACGCCGAAGGCTACCTGGCCCCCATCGTGCGAACCCGCGACGGTGGCTTCGTGGTCGTCGGCACGCGCCGCCCTCCCGGCAAGTATCGGGTCGGGGTCTCGCGGCCGGTCGTGGCGAAGCTCGACGCGAGCGGCAAGAAGCAATGGGAGAAGGACTACAAGGCTCCGGGCTTCCTCGACTACCAAGCGGCGAGCGCCGTCGAGCTCCCCGACGGGTACATCGTCTACATCCTCTCCTACGTGCACCCGGCGCGCGGCTCGGTGACCCGCCTGGTGCGCTTGGACTCTGGCGGAGGCAAGCTCTGGGACACGCGGCTGCGCGGCGAAGGGCGAGACCACACGCCGTTCCCGCAAGACGTACGGCTCGTCGGCAACGCGCTCACGCTCGAGGGTCACATCTACAAGGACGCTTCCGACACGGCCTATGGGTGGCGCGGCACCGTCAGCCTCGACGGCAAGGTCCTGACCGACGAAGTCGGCGGGCCGAACCCCTACAAGTGACGGCGGGACGACCGCGGCAGAGGCCGCTCGCGCCGTGCGCGCCGCGCCCCGTCCTCAAATCCACCACGAGGGCATCGCGTCACGCCCGCCGCCCGCTCGCGCTAAGAGCATGCGCCGCTCGCGCCAGAGCAGTACGCCCCCGACCAACGCCACCGCCAGGCCGATGGCCACAGGCACGACGTTCAACTCGCGATCGGCGAGCGCATTGGTGTACCGCACGCTCAGCACGACCGTGGTGTTGTACACGCCGTGGGCGATCATCGAGGTCACCAGCGTGCCGGTGCACAGGCGACCCGCGGCGAACGCCACCCCCAGCACCATGGTGCCGGCGATCTGCGTGGGCTCGAGGTGGAACAAGCCGAACAGCACCGAGGGCACGACCAGCCCCCAGGCGAAGCGGCGCGCGAACGGCAAGGTGATCAGGCCGCGAAACAGCGCCTCTTCCGCCAGGGCGGGCATCACGCCCAGCGCCACCACCAATCCGACCACGCCGGCTCCAGAGGCGTTCCGCGCGGCGTTCACCACGATGCGCGACGCGGTGTACTCGTGCCCGGTCATCCGATGCACCAGCTCGCCCATGACCTCGGCCACCGGCGCCACGCCGAACACGAGCAGCACCGCCCCCACGGCACCCAGCACGCTGGGCCGGCCGAGCGGCAGGGCCAGGCCGAGCGGCGTCTTGAGCAGCCACAGCCACACCACGACGGTGAGCAGCACGGCGATCTCGTTGACGAAGGTGCCGCCGGCGATCCAGGCCGTGCTGTTGGTGAGGGGCGAGGTCTTCGGGTCGCCGAGCACGGCCACCGGGTCTTGCCCGCGGGCCACCACGCTGGCCGCGGCGGCCGAAGCGACCGCCAGCCCGGCACCCACGATCCCGAACGCGGCGGTCAGCCAGATCAAGAGAGCTTGCAGCGGGGACGGAATCCGCTCGGAAGCACCGGGCACCGCGCCGAGACTAGTGCAGATCTTCGGGGCCCGGGGAGGCCCGGCAGAAACCCGCCCGTTTCGTGCCGAATACACCCCCGTCGTGTATCGTCCAACGCGAGTCGTCATGCGTCTTCTGCGTTTTCTCGTTCCTTGGGTCGCTGTGGGTCTGTTCGTCGCTTGTGGCAGCTCGAAGAAGCGCGCCGGAGACGCCTACGGGACAGAAGAGCAGTTCTGCCAGCACTGGGCGGAGGCCGCCTGCAACAGCAAGGTGGTCGAGGCCTGCGCCGCGGCCAGGGTCGAGAGCTGCGTCGCCAAGCAGACCACCTACTGCCTGGGCTCGGTGCCACCCTACTACGCGTCCGACAACGCGAAGACGTGCATCGAGCAGGTCGAAGCGGCCTACGAAGACGCCAAGCTGACCGCGGAAGAGGTGGCCATCGTTCGCAACATGGGCGCACCCTGCGACAAGCTCAACCAGGGTCTGAAGGCGCTCGGTGAAGTCTGCGAGGCTTCGGACCAGTGCAACTCGCTCGAGGACCAGGTGTGCGTCATCAAGCCCGGGGACGATTCGGGCACGTGCCAGGTGCCCAAGCTGGTCGGCGGCGGCTTTTCCTGCACGGCCGTCGACGAGCTGTGCATGACCGGCTTCTACTGCGACGGCTCGAACTGCATCGCGAAGAAGGGCGACGGTCAGGTGTGCACCAAGGACATCCCTTGCCTGGAAGACTTCTTGTGCGTCGACTCTGGTGGTCAGGGCAAGTGCGTGGCCAAGGGGGCAACCGCCGCCAGCTGCGACGCCGATTTCGAGTGCAAGAGCGGCATCTGCGCCAAGCCGGCCACCGGCTCGGGCAAGTGCGTCGAGTCGGTGGTGCTCACCCCCACCGACCCGGTCTGCCAGAGCCTGGGCTGACGCCGGCACCGAATCGCCTTGCCACCGGCCCCGGGGCGTCGTTCAAATCCCGGCCGATGACTCGCCCAGCTCTCGCCCTGCTCGCGATCGCCTCGCTCGGTTTCTGGGGTTGCGACGACCCGCCGCCAAAGAAGAACCCGTTCGAGCCGCCGCCCAAGCAGACGGTCGAGCCGCCGAAAGACGCGGCGCCGCCGAAGCCCACGGGCCCGCCCGAGCTGGCCATCGACGACCTGGGACCCAAGGTGGGCTTCTCGCGCGTGCTGCTCGACAAGCCCGAGGGGCGGGACAAGCTGAAGGACGAGCTGAATCAGGTCAAGGACCACTTCGCCGGCAAAGAAGCGACGCTGTCGATCATCCGCAAGGCAAAGCTGGCCTGGGTGATGGTGATGATGAACGAGCTCGGCAAGATCGGCGCGAGCAAGGTCATCATCAAGACCGAGACCCGCAAAGAGTTCCCGGGCGAGCTGGCGTTCACGCCCGAGGCCAAGGCACCCACCCCCGAGCCGTGCGCGGTGGTCGGCATGATCCTCGAAGATCGAAGCGCGGCCATCTGGAAGTTTGCGGGCGGGACCGCCATCAAGAAGGCCAAGGGGCTGGCCGGCCCCGATCTGTCGACGACCGGCGAGACCATCGAGCGCTTCGGCAAGGGCTGCAAGGGGTCCAACATGTTCTTCGTCTCGGCCGGCGAGACGGTGGAGTGGGGCCTGGCGTACGATCTGGCAGCTTCCACCCGCTCGCTATCGGACGTGAAGTTCGACAACCTGGTGCTGCTCGAGAAGACGCCCACCGCGGGGCGCAAGGTCGAGCTGACAAAGTGAGATCGGCATGAGGCTTCACACCCTGCTTCTCGGTCACCACGACGATCATTCGATCCCGCGCATCGGCTCGGCGCTCGATCGCATGGACGCCCGCAGTCGTTTGTTCACGCTGCACAGCGCGACCCGCGAGGACATGGTCACGCTGTGGGAGCTGATGAAAGGCGAAGCCGTCGACGCCGACTTCTTCGTGCCGTCGGGCGTGGAGCCGCTGAAAGAAGTGATCCATCACGGCAAGAACTCGCTGCCGGCGTTCACCCACTTCCAGAAGCGCTTCTGCCGGCCCGACGACGAGTCGGGGGACATCTACGGCTACAACCACGGGAGCACCGAGGGGCTCACGGGTCCGGGCTACTTCGTGGCGCACGGCACCGAGGGCGAGAAGGACCCGCCGAGCACGTGGGTGATCGACTACACGCGCATTCCACCGAAGAAGGTGGCCACCTGGCCCGAGCTCGCGAGCAACGAGGGCGGCATCGGTGCCCTGGTCTATGGTCGGATGAAAGACTACATGCGCAAGGTCTCGACCCACGTTTCCATCGGGAAAGCCTACAAGGAAGGCAAAGAGGTCGGCGCGTACTTCATGCTGTGCCGAGAAGATCCCGAGTGACGACTTCCATAAGCGCCCTCGCGTTCCCGGTGGGCGGCGCTAAACTCAGCCGACACACGGGTTTCGGAGTATCGTCGGACAAATGGGCGGCACTGGCGCAGGCGCAAAAACGCTGGGACGTTACGAGCTGATCAGTGAGGTCGCCAAGGGCCAGCTGGGCCCGCTTTGGGCGGCAAAGGCGGCTGGCGACGACCCCTCGGCGGTGCTGATCCGCCGGGTGTCGACCGTGGCCCCGACCACCCCCGACGAGATCGACTCGTTGTGCGAGGGCGCCTGGTGGATGCTCGAGCTCTCGGAACCGGGTCTGGCTCGCGGTATCGACGTGGTGAAGACCGAGGGCGAGCTGGGCGTGGTGATGGAGTACGCCGAGGGCGAAGTGCTGCGCTCGCTCTTGCGCCTGGCCAGCTTCAAGCGTCGGCCCATCCCCGTGAACGTGGGCCTCCGCATCGCCGCGGACATCCTGGATGCCTTCGATCGCGCGGCCGCGGCCGACGGCAGCGCGTTCGTCCCCGGCGGCGTCGTACCCGACAGCGTGATGGTGGGCCGTGACGGGCACGCACGGGTGCTCGACGTCGGCGTGCTCGGCCCCGCGTCGCGGGTGGGGCCCATCGCGCGCCACCCCGAGATCGCCTCGTACGCCGCGCCCGAACAGCTGGACGACGCGACCAAGACCGACCTGCGGTCGAACCTCTACGCCGTCGCCGTGATGCTGTGGGAGATGCTGTCCGGAAAGCGACTGTTCGTGGGCTCGACCCACCAGGCGGTGACCGAGAAGGTGCGGGCGGGCGGTGCCCAGCGGCTCGACTCGTCGAAGCCCGTCGGGGGCGACGCCATCTCGACCGCGGTCGCCGACATCGTCGCCAAGGCGATGGACACCAGCGCCGACGCGCGCTTCGAGTCACCCAAGGCGCTGCGCGAAGCGCTGGACGCCACCGGCGAGATGGCGACGCACGCCGAGGTGGCCAAACTGGTCGAAGAGTTCGCCGGCAACACGCTGGCGGCGCGCACCAAGCTGATCGACAAGGCGCTGGCCGCGGGCCCCGCCAAACCCGCCGGCGCGGCCGAGGCGAAGCCTGCCCCCGCGAAGCCCGCCCCCGCACCCGCCAAGGAACCCGCCAAGGCGCCGGCCGCGCCGCAACGCCCGCCGGCGCGCAAGGCCACGCTGATCGGGATCCAGCCCATCGGCCCGGCCGTCACCGCGGCGGCGGTGTTGCCGCCGCCGCGCCCGCCCCTCGAGTCACTGGACGCCGAAGAGCTCGAGCCGATCTCGGTCTCGAAGGTCGAGATCGATCCCTTCCCCACCAGCGAGGCGCCCACCAAGCCCGCTCCGCAGATCACGGGCGAGCTGGCCGCGCGCACCTCGGTGCCGGACGAGGTCGAGAACATCAAGACGCAGTTCTTGGGAACCCCCGCAGCCGACGCCGCCACGGCCATCGCCGCCGCCAGCGCCGAGCTTGCCTCGCCCAAGCCGCCCGAGGCCTCGCCCAAGCCGCCCGAGGCCGTCACGTCACCCAAGCCCCCCGAGGCCACCGCGTCGCCCAAGCCGCCGCCGGCAGCAGCCGAACCGGCGCCGGAATCGGTCGAGGTCGACGTGCCTCTGGCCGAGCCGAGCCCGGCGGCGGTGGTCGCGCCGGCGGTCGACTGGGCCGCGATGGCGAGCGGGTTGCCTCCCGGTGACGTCGAGACGGTCCGCCCACCCACCGAGAAGAAGGAAGAGAAGCGCGACGAGTCGGCGGTCGCGTGGGTCGGGCCCCCGCCGGGTGCGCCGCTCGACGAGCAGCCACCTCAGGTAGACGCCGAGCTCGACGAGCCCGTGCCGTCGATCGTCCCCGAGCGCACCCAGCGCATGCGGAAGATGGTCGCGGTGGGCATCGGCGCGCTGGCCGGAGTGGTCGCGCTGGGCGTGATCATCTCGAAGCTGGGCAGCAAGGACGAGACCGCCGAGGGTTCGAGCACACCGGTGGCGACGCAGACGGCGAAGAAAGAAGAACCCAAGGCCGAGGAGCCCAAGAAAGAAGAACCCAAGGCCGAGGAGCCCAAGAAGGAAGAGCCCAAGGCCGAGGAGCCCAAGAAAGAAGAGCCCAAGGCCGAGGAGCCCAAGAAGGAAGAGCCCACGCCGAAGGCGGTCGCGGCCAAGCCCACGGTCACCACCAAGCCCACGGTCACCACCAAGCCCACGGCCACCACCAAGCCCACGGCCACCACCAAGCCCACGGCCACCACCAAGCCCACGGCCAAGCCGGCGGGCAAACCGAAGCCCAAGTTCACGCCTTCGGGGATCTGACATCAGCCATTCGAGGAACACCTGCATGCGACACGCGATCTCGACTGCACTTCTGACCGGCGCCCTGGCGCTGTCGGCCGTTTCGCTGTCCCACCCTGCTCTGGCTCAGGGCGCGCCCCCCGAGACCGCCACCGCCGAGCAGAAGGACACTGCGCAGAAAGCCTTCCAGAAGGGCATGAAGGCGGCGAAGGCGAAGAAGCACGACGACGCGCTGGCGGCATTCAAAGAGTCGTACGGGGCCGTCGCGAGCCCGAACTCGCATCTGATGATCGCTCGCGAGCTGGTGGAGCTCGGCAAGCTCGAAGAGGCCTGGCTCGAGTACGACAAGACCCTGGCCGAGGCAGAAGCGGCCGCGCAGAAAGATCCGAAGTACGCCGACACCGCGAACAGCGCTAGGACCGAGCAGGGCGATCTCAAGGCCAAGCTGGCGTTCGTCAAGCTCACGGTGACCGGCGCCGGACCGGGTTCGCGCGTCACGGTGCACAGCAGAGAGATCCCCGAGGCCGACTGGGGCAAACCGGTGGCGGTGACGCCCGGAAAGATCCGGGTCGAGCTGGTGGGCAACGACGGCAAAGAGACGGTGAAGGAAGTCGACGCGGCGGCAGGCAGCGAGGTGGCAGTAGCGCTTTCCCCGGCCGGCGCCTCGCCGGCCGCAGGCACCGGCGCCGGCTCGGGAACGGCGTCGGCCAAGGTCGAGGCTTCTACCAGCGGCGGCGGCCCGAGCATGCGAACCTGGGCGTACATCGCCGGTGGCGTCGGCGTCGCGGGGCTCGCGACCTTCGGCATCTTCGGTGCGATGAACAACGCCAAGCACAGCAAGCTGGAAGACGAGTGCAAAGACGGCGTCTGCCCGTCGAACCTGGAAGAAGAGCGCGACGCCGGCAAGCAGTATCAGACCATCGCCAACGTGGGTCTGGTGGTCGGCGTGGTGGGCCTGGGCACCGGGACGGTGCTCTATCTGATGAGCGGCAAGAAGACCGAGAAGACCGCCACGGTGGTCAGGCCGCGTGGTCCGCGCGTGAACGCCGTGAGCGTCGGCTACCAGTCGGTGATGGTCACCGGTTCCTTCTGACCACTTGGAATTCCCACTCGTCCGCCCCAGCCTTGACGGGCTGTCGCACGAGACGCAACCTGTCGCCTCTCCCGGGAACAGGGTTCGATGGCAGCGCGCAAGAAGAAGAGCGAATCCAAGGCGAAAGCGCCGAGCGCCGAGCACGACCCCGAGGCGGGTGACGAGAGCGAAGAAGCAGGCGAAGGCGGCGAAGGCGGCGACGACGAGCTGGTGGGCGAGGTCTCGGAGGACGCCTTCGTAGACACCACCGCCGAGGTGGTGGACGACGCGCCTGCAACGTCCGGGGAAGACGAGCGCGGCCTTTCGCTGGCGCGCCTCGACCCGATGACGATCTACATGCGCGAGGTGCAGCGCCACCCGCTGCTCACGGCCGAGCAGGCTCACGAGCTGGCGGTGCGTTACGCCGAGACGCAAGACGTGGACGCCGCGGCACGCCTGGTCACCGCCAACCTGCGCCTGGTGGTGAAGATCGCCTACGAGTACCGCCGCGCGTACCGCAACATGATGGACCTGGTGCAAGAGGGCAACATCGGCCTGATGCAGGCGGTGAAGCGCTATGACCCTTACCGCGGGGTGAAGCTGTCGAGCTACGCGGCCTGGTGGATTCGCGCGTACATCTTGCGCTTCATTCTGAACAACTGGCGCATGGTGAAGATCGGCACCACCCAGGCGCAGCGCAAGTTGTTCTTCAACCTGAGCAAAGAGAAGCAGAAGCTCACCGCCATGGGCATCGAGCCCACCCACGCCGAGATCGCCAAGCGGCTGGACGTGGAAGAGCAAGAGGTGGTCGAGATGGACCGGCGGCTGTCCCGGGCAGACGCCTCGCTGGACGCGCAGGTGGGCGAGAGCGACGGCAAGCCGACCACGCGGATGGACCTCTTGCCCGCCACCGCCGCGGGCCCCGACGAGTCGGCCGAGTCGAGCGAGATCCAGGAACTGCTCAAGGTGCACTTGGCCGAGTTCCGCACCACCCTGAAGGACAAAGACGTCGCCATCTTCGACAAACGCTTGGTGGCAGACGAGCCGCTGACGCTGCAGCAGCTGGGGGACGAGTTCGGCGTGTCGCGCGAGCGCGTACGCCAGCTCGAGGCGCGGCTGACCGGCAAGCTGCGCATCTTCTTGACCGAGCGCTTGGGTGACGCCGTAGGCGTGAGCGGCGGCTGAGCCCGGACCATGGCCGGCGCGCTCGTCCTGGTCGGAACACCCATCGGCAATCTCGGAGACATCACCCTCCGCGCCATCGAGACGCTGAAGGCCGCCGACGGCGTGGCCGCCGAGGACACCCGGCGCACGCGCGCGCTGCTGTCGCACCTGGGCATCGGCAAGAAACCGCTGGTCTGCCTGGACGCCAATGCCAGCGCCCGCGCGCTGAGCGCGGTGCTCGATCGCGTTGCCGCCGGCGAGACCATCGCCTTCGTCACCGACGCGGGCATGCCATCGATCAGCGACCCCGGCAGCGAGCTGGTGCGGGCCGCCGTCGCGCGCTCGCTGTGTGTCACGGTGGTGCCGGGCCCGTCGGCGGTGGCCACGGCCATCGCGCTCTCGGGGCTGGTGGACGCCGCCTACTTCTTCGCCGGCTTCTTGCCGCGCCAGGGCAGCAAGCGAACCGCGGCCATCGATCGCATCGCGAGCGCGACCGAGCCGGTGGTGATCTTCGAAGCGCCCGGCCGCACGCCGAGCACGCTGGCCGATCTTGCCCAGCGAATGCCCGAGCGCCCGGCCGCGGTGTGTCGCGAGCTGACCAAGCTGCACGAAGAGGCCCTGCGTGGCAGCCTGGCCGAGCTGGCAAGAGAGAGCCGCGAGCTCAGGGGCGAGGTGGTGATCGTGCTCGGAGCGATGGCGGTCGCCGTGGCCCTGCCGACCGACGACCAGATCGACGCGCGCATCCGGCAAGAGCTGGGCACGGGCGCGTCGGCGCGCGACGTGGCGGATCGTCTGACGGCGTGGAGCGGGCGCCCGCGGCGCGAGGTCTACGCTCGCGTGATCGCCATCTCGGAACGATGATACCCTGCGCCTCATGACGCGCCTTCCCGTGATCTGCCTCGTGGTGCTGCTGACCGCCTGTGGGGGTGACGACACCACGTCGATCACCGGCACCGGCGGTGCGGGCGGGGCAGCGGGCGCGGGCGGGGCAGCCACGGGTGGCGCGTCGGGGTCGGGCGGCAGCGCGGGCGCCGGCGGCTCGGCCACGGGCTGCGGCAAGGCCGCGCCCGCCGGCGGCAAGCGCACCCTCACCCACGGCGGCGGCGAGCGCGTCTACCACCTGCACCTGCCGCCGGGGTACGACGCTTCGAAGCCGACGGCGGTGGTGATGAACTTCCACGGCCGCACCGCCGCGAGCTTCGGCGAGGCCGCGCCGCTGCATGAAACGGTGAGCAAGCTGTTCAGCAAGGCCGACGCCGCGGGCTTCATCGTGGTCAACCCGCAAGGGCTGTCGGAGTCGGACGGCTCGCAGACCTGGAACGCGGGCGCTTGCTGCTCGGCCGACTCGAGCCGGGACGACGTGGGCTTCGCCGACGCGATCTTGGACGAGCTCGAGACGCTGCTGTGCGTCGACGAGAAGCGCATCTTTGCCACGGGGCTGTCGAACGGCGGCTTCCTCTCTCACCGCCTGGCGTGCGAGCGGGCCGAGCGCTACGCCGCCGTCGCCCCGGTTGCCGCCTTCAACGGCATGGCGTCGTGCAACCCGTCACGCGGCATCTCGATGATCGCGTTCAACGGCACCGCCGACAAGCTGGTCAGCTATGCAGCCAGCCAGAGCTCGAATCAGGCGTGGGTCACGCGGAACGGTTGCAACCCCACCCCCACCGAGACGTTCAAGAAGGGCGACAGCCACTGCGACACCTACTCGGGCTGCAAAGACGGCGCCGAGGTGGTGTTCTGCACCATCGACGACGGCGGGCACACCTGGCCGGGCGGGATGGACATGTCTGCCCTGGGGTTCGGCAAGACCACCCAGGACCTGATCGCGAACGACGCGATGTGGGACCTGTTCCAGAAGCACCCGCTGCCGTGAGTCAGGGCAGCGGCTCGTAGGCCCCGATGCTGGGGGGCGCGGCGTAGCACTTGCCGGTGACGTCGGCCGTGACTCCGGTGCCGGCCGCCCCCTTCCCGGCCGCTGCACTGGCCTTCGCGATCGAATAGTCGCCACCAGCCGGGTTGGCCAGCGAGGGATCCGTCCCGGCGATGCCGCCGGTCTCGGCCGCGGGCAGGTTCGTGGGCTTCGACTGCGCGGGGGCGTCGTGCGCGTACCAGAGGTTGTTCTGGAACTGGAACGAGGCCGCGTCGGTGTTTGCGCCCACGTTCACCCAGGTCGAGAGTCAGCGGATGAACGCGGGGTTCTCGATGTCCTCGGAGGTGCAGCCCGCGGGCGCCACCAGCGGGTTGCAGCGCGACGGCGTGCCCCCCGGGATCTCGACCAGGTAGTTCACGCCCTCGACGGGCGCGGGGTAGTCGGTGCTGATCAGCTGCGCGCCGCTGGCGAAGGCCGTGTCGCGCTTGCTGGTGTCGGCGGCGAACGGCTCCACGTTGTCCGCGTCGGCGCGGGTGCGCACGATGAAGCCCTCTTTCACGCGCACCGCGATCTCGGCCGAAGTCGGGTCGTTGATCACGTAGGCCGCCTCGTAATCGGCGCCTGCTTTCGAAGACGCGAACATCAGGCGACCCTCGAGGTGCTTGTCGCCGTGGGTGTAGGCATCACGCCACGGGCCGCTCTCGTCCACGTAGAACACGACCTTGCCGCGGGCCTGGCCCAGGGTTGGCCACCCCCCCGTGACCAGGGCCTCGCGCAGGGTGGCGGCACCGCCCCGCACGTCGTCGGGCGTGAGGATGCGACTCCGCTCCCACTGCGAGAGGATCTCGGCGTGCAGCGCCTCGAAGCGGGTCTCGGGATCTTGAGGCAGGCCGTCCTTCGGCTCGATCTGCACGAACAGCGGGTGATGGCCCGGGTTCTTCTTCGACCACACCGAGAGCGCCTTCAGGCAGTCCACCAGGCGCCGGCAGTTCGACTGCTCGTCGATCAGGGGAATGTGGACCACATAGTGCTCGCCGTTCTCCAGGTCGAAGCGCGTGTCCAGCTCGACCTTGCGCACGCCCTGCTCGGCCAGCTGCACGCCCAGCGGCGCGTGCGTGTACTGCAACGCCTTGACCGTCATGCCCTCGGTCTCGACGTGATAGCTGTTGTGAGAGCCCTTGGCCTGAAGCTGGTTGATGCGGATCTCTGCGTCGCGCGGGTAGTCGAACTTCAGCGGGCCGTCGGCCGCGGGGTCGTCGGAACCGCAGCCCAATAACCCCCAGCACCCCAGCCCGACGGCGAGCAGCCTCACCGTGGCAGGATAGCTGGTTTCAGAGCGCGCCACCGTCCGCCGAGAGAATCAGCTCGTTCACCGACTTGCCCGCGGGCGCGCTGCCAGCCCCGAGACCGCCCTTGCCGGGATTGGGCAAGCTGCCGTCCGAGAGCGTGACCACGGCGCCACCCACGCGAACGATCGCGACCGACGGACCGCCCGCGCCGTTGCCGCCCGGCTTGCCGTCGCCGCCCTTCCCGCCCAGGCCGCCCTTGGTGCCGCCGGTGGCGATTTCGGAGTTCTGCTCACAGTTCCCGCACGGCGACGCGGAGTAGCAGTTGGTGTGGCACGTCACGTTGGCGCCCTTGCTGCCATCGGTGCCCTCGACACCCAGAGCGCCGGCCTTGCCGGCAGAGCCTTTGCCCCCGCTCTGCGAAGCGAGCTCGCTGAACGCCACGGTGACCGCGCCCTTGCCCGACACGAAGAGCGCCACCGACGCGCCGCCGCCCCAGCCGCCGCCGCCCGAGCTTCCGCCCAGCCCGCCGCAGCCGCACTTCCCCTTCTGGCCTTTGACCGAGAACGCCGTTCCAACGGCGCCGCAGTTCTTGTCGTTGCACACGCCGGCGCACCCGGGCGAGTGACAGCCCGTCTTGGTGGTGCCGTCGTCCGTGCCCGCCGTCCCGTTGCTCCCCGACGACGACGGCTTGCCGTCCGCACCGTTTCCGGGCAAGTGCCCGGCAAGGTCGAAGGTGCTCGCCGGTGCGTCGGTGCCGGCGGTTCCGGGCGTGCCGCTGCCGCCGTTGCTGCAGCCGGCCAGCCCGTCGCACGTCACCGGCGTGCTGGCGATCAGCTTCACCGCGTCGCCGCCGTCCCCGCCGGCGCCGGCGACCACGCGCACGTCGGTCAGCGACACGCTGGCGTCGTCGCCCGTCACGAACACCCCGTACTGACTCTCACCGGCAGCGCCCGCCGCCTTCGTGCCCGTGCTCTTGGTTTGCACCGACAGGGTCTCGAGCTTTGCCGCCACGTTCTCGACGCGAACGCCAACGTTGGTCGGCGAATCGATCACCGTCTTCTGGCGGGCGGCGGTGTCGCAGTCCCGTACCCACAGGGTGCCGGTCTTCTTGAAGCCCCCGCGCACCGCCACGCCTGCGACCTTCGAGTCGAAGGTCACGCTCTCTTTGTAGGTGCCCTGATCGGCGACCACCAGTTTTGGCCCGCTGTTCACCGCCAGCTTGAGGGCCTGCCCCAGGGTCTTGAGCGGCTTGTCCATGCTGCCGCTGCCCGTGGTGTCGTCCCCCTCGGGGCTGACGAAAACCGCCTGGCCGTCGGGTTTCTCGTTCGAGTCGCAGGCGGGTGACGGCACGTCGACGCTGGCATCCCCGCCACTGCCGCTGGCGCCGCCCACCGCGCCGCCGCTGCCGCTCGACCCGCCCCCATCGCTGCCCCCCGAGCCACCGGACGCGACGTTGGTGCTCGACGACGAGCAACCCGACCAGAGCCCCAACACGGCGACCGTCAGACCCGCGAGCAGCAAACCACGCATGATGGGCGCAGATTAGCACGCCGGCAGGCATAGCGGAGGTGACGCGCGCCGGCGGAAATCGCACACTGGCGCCATGTCGCATCGCACCCCGACCCGCCGACTCTTTCTCGAGGGCGGCTTCGCCGGCCTCGCCACGCTGCTGCTCGAGCCGCTGGTCGGCTGCAGCTCGGACGAAGCGAAAGAGGGTGCGGGCGGCACGGGCGGCGCGGGCAGCGTCGATGCCGGCCCGTTCCTCCAGTCGAACCTCGCGAAGCTGGGGCCCATCGGTCCGGCCGACGAAAACGGCGTGCGCCTGCCCGCCGAATGCACCGCGCGCATCGTGGCCCAGAGCGGGAAAGAGCCGATCGCGGGCAGCGGCTTCAGCTGGCACTCGGCCCCCGATGGCGGCGCCACCTTCGCAGTGCCCGACGGCGGGTTCATCTACGTCTCGAACTCGGAGTTGCCCATCGCCGGCGGCGCGGGTGCGCTGCGCTTCGATGCGAAGGGCGAGCTGGTCGATGGGTATTCGATCCTGACCAACACCAACCTGAACTGCGCCGGCGGCAAGATGCCCTGGGGCACCTGGCTCTCGTGCGAAGAGGCCGGTCGGGGCCGGGTGTTCGAGTGCGACCCCACCGGCAAGGCCGACGCGGAAGAGCGCCCTGCGCTCGGGATCTTCAAGCACGAAGGCGCTGCCTACGACCCCGAAAACCACCACGTGTACTTGACCGAGGACGAGAACGACGGTTGCTTCTATCGCTTCGTGCCCGCGGGCATGAAGGCGGGTCGCGCGGATCTGGCCTCGGGAAAGCTCGAGGTCGCGAAGGTCGACGGCAGCGGCGGCGTGACGTGGCTGGCGGTGCCCGATCCCACTTTCGAAGGAACCAAGCCCACGCGCGAGCAGGTGGCGGACGCCACGAAGTTCGACGGTGGCGAGGGCATCGTCCACTTCGCCGGGGTGATCTACTTCTCGACCAAGGGCGACAACCGCGTGTGGGCCTATCACGTCGCAACGGCGAAGCTGAGCGTGCTGTACGACGCCGCCAAGGTGACCTCACCCGTGCTGCAGGGTGTCGACGCGCTGGCGGTCACCGCCGGCGGCGAGATCCTGGTGGCCGAAGACGGCGACGACATGCAGGTGGTCGCGATCATGGCGGACGGCAGCACCAAGGTCCTGGTGCAGATCGACGGCCACGACGGCTCGGAGATCACCGGCCTCACCTTCGACCCGAGCGGCACGCGGCTGTTCTTCAGCTCGCAGCGCGGGGTCGGCGGCAACAGCGGCGGCATCACCTACATGGTGACGGGGCCGTTCCACGTGTGAAGGGCGGCGGGCTCAGCGCGAGGCCCGCTTCCGCCCCTGCATGGCGAACAAGAAGGCCGGCAAGAACAGCACCGCCGCCAGCACGCAGATCACCTCGCCCACGGCCGCGGCCAGGCCAAAGCTGACGATGCCGCGGTTGATCGACAGCATCAGCGCCAGATAGCCGATGGTGGTGGTGAGCGAGCACAAGATCACCGCGCCGCCGGTCTCGACCACCACACCATAGAGCTTGTCGGGCCCCTCGGAGCGATAGCGCTGCATCAGGTTGTGGGCGTACTCGGCGGCGATGCCGATGGTGATGGGCAGCGTGACGAAGTTCAAGAAGTTGAGCTTGATGCTCTTCAGGAACATGAAGGCCAGCAGGCCCGCCACGCCCAAGAGCCAGGGCAAGAACACGCCGAGCGCCGCGCGCTGCGCCCCGAAGGCGACCAGGATCACGACCACCGAGCCAATCGCCGAGACCGCGATGGCCTTGGGCGCGTCTTCGGCCACGGTCATGATCATGTCGGCATAGATCACCGCCCGGCCCGAGCCCTGGATCACCTCGCCGCTGGGCAGCGGGGTCGAGCGGAAGCTGTCGGCCCAGCGGATCAGGTACTTGGCGTCCCACACGCTCTCGCCGCTCTTCGGGACGATGAACACGATGTTGCCGCGGGTGCCGTTCTTTTCGGTGAACGACCGGGCGACCTGCTCGGGCAGGTCGGCGATGCCAATCGGGGCCAGGGCGCCCTTCGGCATGTGCCCCTCGAGCCGAACCCAGTCCGCGTCGCTGATCACGCCACGCTTGCGCGCGCGCTCGAGCCGGTCGCGGATGGTCTCGATCAGCGGGATCTTCTCGGCTTGCCGGTCGGGCAAGAGCGAGTGGATGGTGACCACCTTCTCGAAGGGCTTCTGCTTCTCGGGGGCGGCTGCCAACCGCTTTTCCAGCTCTGCCTTGAGCGGCAGCACCTGGTCCAGGCGCTCGGTCATGATCGCCATGCCGTCTTGACCCAGTCGGCCGACGACCTTGTCGACCTTCTTCGACAGCTCACCGGCTGCAGTGCGGTCCTTGCGCTCGTTACGCACGTTGGCCATGTCGTATTCCATGGGCTCGCGCGTGAGATAGAGCCCGGCGAGCGCCACCGACGCGACGCCCAGCACGACCCCGGTCACGGTGAGCGTGCGCGGTGCCAGCCGCGCCAGCTTGGCAAAGGCCAGCCCGTAGTAGCCGCGCGCCTTGACCCGCTCGCCCTTCTCGGACGGCTTGAACATGGGCATCACGCCTTCGCTGGCGGCCAGCACGGCAGGCATGAACAGATAGGTGACCAGCCAGCAGAGCAGCATGCCGTACCCGCCGATGATCCCGAAGTGCTTGAAGCCGCGAAAATCGGTGACGATCAGCGAGCCATAGGCCAGGCACGCGGTGGCCGCGGCCGAGAGCGTGGGGACCCAGGTGTCGCGCCACGACACCAGCGTGGCCTCGGGCACGGTCATGCCCTGATCACGGCGCGCCTCGATGTAGCGCGCCATGTACATGATGCTGTAGTTGATGCCGTTGCCGGCGATGATGCTGACCAGAAAGCCGGTCGAGCTATTCAGGTAGCCGATGGTGAAGCGCGTGAGCCCGAAGGTCCAAAGCAGGGCCGTGAGCACCACCGCGCCGATCACCATCACCGTGCGGATTCGCAGGAAGAACAGCAGCACGCTGCCCAGCACACCGGCCACGCCCCAGGTCCCGACGTGGCTCAGATCGCTGATGATCGCGTCGTATTCTTCCGCGCTGGTGATGATGTCGCCGGTGTACCGGACCTCCATCCCGGCATCGAAGCCCTTGGGGTGGGTGTCGTTCACCACGCCGGCCACGGCAGCCTTCAGCTCGGCGGTGGCCTGCTTGCCCGACACCGGCGTGCGCACCAGCACCGCCACGTGGGTGCCCTCGGCGTTCATGTAATAGCCGTCGGGGTGGGGCGGGCCGTCTTTGGGCTTGTCGCCCTCTTTCTTCTTGGGCGTGAGCCGCCGTTCGATGTCGTCGGCGGTGAGCGGCGGCGGCGCCTCGGTCTCGTCGTCGTCGAGCAGGGTGCCCTGCTTCTTGGCGATCTCGTAGTCGTAGCGCTCGACCACCTCGTCGTGGGCCTTCTTCAGATCGTCGTACGAGGCATAGAACAGCTTGTTCTTCTCGAAGAACGCCCGGGCGTCTTGCACCCCGAAGTCCACCGCGCCCACGCGCTCGGGGCCCAGGGCCTTGAGGCGCGGCACCACCTCGTCGACGAAGCGCTTCAGCGCCGCCGGATTCGACTGCGGCACCTCGGCCACGATCGAGAGCGTCGAAGCCCCGGCCAAGCGCTTCGAGACGCGACGCATCTCGATCACGCTCGGCTTGTTGTCCGGAAGCAGCTCGGCGAAGTCCGACTTGAACCCGATACCCTTCGCCGCGAAGCCGGCCGGCAGCAGGCTGAGGATCGCGAGCGCGACGAACAGCCAGGGGCGTTGGGCCTGAAGCTCCCCGAGGCGTCGGAACAGAGACGGAAAGCGATGGGTCATGCGCGGGTCAGCGCCTGTCATTACCAGGGGTGCGCCCCCGGAGCGAGCGGCGGGTGGAACCGAATCGCGATCTGCGCGTGCCAAGACAGCGGACGTCGAGTCAGAAGCAGCTCTTCGCCACGCTGGCGCAGTGCGCGTCGGTGATGCCCAGCGCGCTGGTGCAGGCGCCGCACTGGCTGGCGGTGGCCACACTCGCGCACGCGGGCGTGGTCAGGATCGGATACCCCAGCTTGCCCACGGCATCGGTCAGGCATTGCCCCTGCGTCGGCGAGGCGAGGGGGATCGCCGTGCAGACCTTGGCGCAGGTGTCGAAGCTTCCGCCGCCACCGGCCCCGCCGCCACCGCCGGTGCCAGCACCGCCGCCGCCCCCGCCGCCCCCGCCGCCCCCGCCGCCCCCGCCGCCCCCGCCGCCGGCACCCACGATCTCGAGCTGGGTCGCCACCGCCACCGTGGCGGCGCGCACCACCTGGGTCGCAAACTCGAAGCTCAGGTTCGCGATCACGTCGTCACCGCTCTTGCAGTGATAGGCCGGGTAGCGGAACTCGGCGGTGTCGCCGGCGAACAGAGCCGGGAAGCCGGCGTCCCAGAACGGCGCGTGGTCGGAGCGGCGCAGGTCGCTCACGCCCATCAGCGCCGCGGGCACCTCGACGCGAACGCCCATCCGCCCGCCCTTCTCCAGCGCGCCCTCGAACACGGCGCCGTGGGCTGCGCTTGCCGGGTCGTGAGCCAAGAACAGGAAGTTGGCGCGCGACTGGTTGTTCTTCACCTCCGCGATCTGCTTCGGGAACACCGCGTCGAAACCGGCGGGCATCGACTGGCTTCCGGGCGTGTCGTCGACGAACCCGATCATGTCGAACACCGTCACCCCCACCAGCTTCTCGCCGTTCGTGAGCGCGCGGAGCGCATAGGCCTTCGAACCCTCGAGGCCGTCTTCCTCTTCGTCGAAGCAGGCCACGACCAGGGTCCGCGCGAAGCCGACCGTTCCGAGCACGCGCGCCATCTCGAGCACGCCCGAGGTGCCGGTGGCGTTGTCGTCGGCGCCCGGACAGCCCTTCAAGTGGTCGTAGTGGGCGCCGATCAGCACGCGCTCGTCGGGTTTGGTCTTGCCCGCGCGCGTGCCGATCACGTTCACGCCGCTGCCATAGGCATGCTTCTCGACGGAGAAGCCGGCGCCCTTCAGCACGTCGGCGCAGCGATCTTGCACCACCTGCCAGTGCGTCGAGCCGGGGTCGCGCTCGCCGGTGATGAGCTTCACGTCGGCCTCGTAGCGGGTCGCGTCCACGCACGCCGCCAGGCCCTCGGGGCTGGTGGCGCTGCAGGCGCCCGCGCCGCCGCTGCCGCCGCCATCCGCGCCGCCCGCGCCCGCCACGCCGCCCCCCGAGGTCACTCCGCCGCTGCCGCTACCCCCCACGCCGCCTGCCCCGCCGCTGGCGGCGTTCTCACCGTCCGAGCCGCAGGCCAGCGGGGCCAGAGTGGCGGCAAGCACGAACCCCGGAACCACGAAGCGAGGGGACATGCCCGTCACGATACCGGATCTCGAGCGCTGGGGCGCGTGCAGTGCTACCGCGCTGCTCGATGAAGGTCTTCAGCACGCGCCTGCGGGTTCGGTACGCCGACACGGACACCTCGGGCATCGTCTACTATGCGAGCTACTTCCTCTACTTCGAGACGGGGCGGGTCGAGATGTTCCGCGAGCTCGGGCTCCCATACGACTACCACCTGCCCATCGTCGAGACTGCGTGTCGCTATCGCGCCCCGGCGCGCTTCGATGATCTGCTCGAGGTCCACTCGTTCGTCGAGGGGACGCGCAGCAAGGGTTTCCGCATCGGGCACCGCGTTCACCGCGTGCAGAGCGATGGCGCGCTCGAGCTCTTGGTCGAGGGCCACACGTCCATGGTCACGGTGGGGGAAGACCGAAAGCCCGTGCCGCTGCCGCCACGCTTCGTCGAGGCGTTCGCGGCGGGCTGAGCCGGGGCCTGCGCAGCCGTCGCGCGGCTCACTCGGGGAGCTCGGCGTAGAGCGCGTCCAGGTCCAGCGTTGCTCCGCTCGCGAGGGTCAGGGTACCGCTGGTGACGTCACGATACTCCCAGTTGCCCGAGGGCAAGCGCGTGAAGCACTCGACGCGGGGGTGGGTCTGGCTGACCAGCACGTATTCGGTGAGGGCCGGGATCAGCTGGTAGTGCTGCCACTTGTTGCCGCGGTCCTCCTCTTCAGTGGACGCGGACAGGACCTCGACCAGGAGGCTCGGGTTCGTGATGGCCGCGCCCGTAGGGTCCGACGGATCACCCTCGATGGGCCCGCACACCATCGAAGCGTCGGGGTAGGTCGCCTTGCCCGTAGCCAGCACCCGGACCTTCTGGTCCGACTGAAACGCCACGCAGCCCGACTTCCGCCCCGCTTCGAGCGCCGCGCTCAGGCGCGAAGCCAAAGCGTTGTGGCGGCGCGAACCGCCCGCCATGGCCACGATTTCTCCGTCTTCGAACTCGTGCTTCAGACCGCTGTCGCGTTCGTAGGCGAGGTACTCGGCGTAGGTGTAGCGGTGCCGGGAACGCCGCGCTGCACCGCTGCTGGTCATGCCCCGCAAGGTACGTCGAGTCGTCAGCGTGCGCAAACTGCCCGGCTTCGGCCGTGCGAGCCAGCCCGCCGACGCGAGCCGATTTGCGTTAGGCTCGCGGCCAGCATGTCGAGACGAGGCTCGCGCAGGTTCTGTCTGGCTTTCGGTGCAGCAGTGCTGCTGGCGGCGGGGGCCGCGGCGCTCTTGGTGGCTCCCGCGGCCGAGGCCTGCGGCGGGATGTTCATGAAGCGCGCCTGGTCGGACGAGCGCCGCCCCTCGCTGGCCTACGAGCAGACCCTGATCGTTCACGACGCGGACAAAGGGCGCGAGCACTTCGTGCGCGAGGTGGTGTTCCGCGCCTCGCGCGAGACGTTCGGCTTCATCGTCCCCACCCCCTCACGGCCCGAGGTCGCGCGGGTGAAGAAGAGCCCGTTCGAACGGCTGCGCACGTTCTACCCGTTCCACGAGAACCGAATTCCCGCCGGCCTGGGCCAGCTCGGCGGCGGCAGCGGCAGCGGCGCCGGGGGCGGTCGGCCGCGCGGCGTGCAGGTGCTCGAGGTCACGAAGGTCGGCAGCTTCACGGCCTTCGTCCTGGCCGCGACCGACGAGGGCGCGCTCTCGAGCTGGCTGAAGAAGCAAGAGCTGGTGAGCGGCCCTGCCACCGACGCGTGGCTGCGCCACTACGTGAAGCTGGGGTTCTACTTCGTGGCGATGCGCTACGACCCGCCGGGCGACGACGCGGAGCTCGAGGCAGGCAAGACCAAAGCCGAGACGCTGCGCTTCTCGTTCGACTCGGCCCTTCCGTACTACCCTTACCAGGAGCCGGATCCGGCCAAGCCCGGCGGCGGCGCCGAGCCGCGGCTGCTCGAGGTCTGGCTGGTCACCCAGAAGGCCGGCGAGCCCGTGGCTCGGCTCGAACGCGACGGGCGCGCGCAGTGGGTGCGGCCCATGGCCGAGGGCTATCGCTACCAGCAGCCATCACGCTCGGATCTCGAAGAGGCGCTGGGCGACGACGCGAAGCTGCTCCCCCGCGGCGACGCGATCGTGCAGCGCTTCATGGATCAGAAGGTCTCGCGCAGCGGTTTCGGCGACGTGGTTTGGGCTCCGGCCGAGCCGCGGCCGCTCGACCCTGCGCAGCAGAAACGGCTCACCCCGCTCCTGGCGGTGCTCGACCCGTCGCTGGCGGAGGGCAAGCCATGAGCCGCGCGTGGTGCTTGCTGGTTCTTGCGCTGCTCACGCTCTCTTCCGTCGGCTGCGATCGCTCGGCGACGAAGCAACCCATCGGCTCGGAGCCCGTGGCGAGCGCGAACGCCAGGGCGAGCGCGAGCCCCGGTCCGGTCCCCAGCTCGGGCATGGCGGACCCGCAGCCCTCGGCAGCGCCGGCCGAGCCGGCGTTCGAGCTGGCTCCGGCGGCCTCCAGTGCCTCGCGCGAAGAGCGACAGAAAGCGGTGCTCGCGGTCCTCGCCGGTGAGGCGCCCGTGGCGCGCCTGGCGGTGGTCGCCACCGAACCCGGCGAGACCTTGAACCCGAACCTGCGCGACGCGCTGGCCCCGCGCAGCCAGGGCGGCCGAGTCCGCATGTTGCCCGCTCAGGTCGACGGCAAGCTCTCGCCCGAAGTGGTGACGCGCGTCGTGCGCTCGCGCTTCGGGCAACTCCGGGCCTGTTACGACCGGCGCCTGGCCGAAAGCCCGCTGCTCGCGGGGAAGGTCACCCTCGAGCTCGACCTCGACGCCGAGGGCCGCGTGACGCGCGCGGGGGACAAAGGCTCGGAATTCCCGGACCGCGTGACGGTGAATTGCTTCGCCGCGGCCCTGCGGAACGCGACCTTCCCCAAGTCCGAGGGCAGCACGAAAGCGACGGTGCCGTTCGTGCTCGAGCTGGTCGCGCAAGGTGAGCGTTGACCATCCGCTCGCGCATGCCGGCGCGCCTGGCAGCCCATGCGCGGGCGACTCGGGATTTGCCCGGCCGGTCGGGCCGCCTTCAGAACCACGCCCGCGCCACCGCAGACGCCCCTCGGTGAGTCGCCCCCGCCCCCAAACAGCGGCCGGCGCCCGACGCACCGCGGGCTGCGCCCAACCCAAGCCCGCACAGCGGCCGGAAACCCGCGAGGCAGGGCCACCTCTTGGCCCCGCTGAAGCTGTGCTAAGGGTCACCCCCCACCGTGTTCGAAGCACTGACCAAAGGCTTCCGAGAGGCCAAAAACCGTCTCGCTGGGCTCGCCGAGCTGAACGAGAACAACATCAAACCCGCGCTGAACGAGGTGCGCCTGTCGCTGCTCGAGGCCGACGTCGAGATCGGCGTGGTGAAGCGCTTCCTCTCGCGGGTCGAGCAGAAGGCCGTCGGTCAGACGGTGCAGACGCGGGTGAAGCACGGGGGCGAGACGCATCGGGTCGGCGCCGAAGAGCAGTTCGTCAAGATCTGCCACGACGAGCTGATCGAGATGATGCAGAGCGACGCCGAGCCCGTCGTCTGGTCCGACAAGGGGCGCACCGCCGTGATGATGGTGGGCCTGCAGGGCTCGGGTAAGACCACCACCGCCGCGAAGCTGGCGCGCTGGTTCGAGAAGCAAGACAAGAAGCCGATGCTGGTGGCGGCCGACATGCAGCGCCCCGCCGCCGTCGAGCAGCTGAAGGTCCTGGGCGAGCAGCTCGGGGTCCCGGTGTTCAACGTCTCGGGGGCAACGCCCCTCGAGATCTGCAGCCAGGCCGACGCCGAGGCGAAGAAGCTGGGCCGCGACGTGGTCATCTACGACACCGCCGGCCGCCTCGCCATCGACGAGCCGCTGATGCAAGAGCTGGCCGCCATCAAGAACGCGGTGGGCCCGCAGAACATCTATCTGGTCATCGACGCGATGATCGGTCAGGACTCGGTGCAGACTGCCAAGTCGTTCAACGAGCGACTGGGCATCACCGGCGTGGTGCTCACCAAGCTGGACGGCGACGCCCGCGGCGGCGCCGCCCTCAGCGTGCGCGAGGTCACCGGCGCGCCCATCGTGTTCACCGGCGTGGGCGAAACCCTCGACAAGCTGGAGCCCTTCCGGGCCGAAGGCATGGCGAGCCGGGTGCTCGGCATGGGCGACGTGGTGGGCCTGATTCAGGACTTCGAGCAGGTCGTGGATCAGAAGAAGGCCGAACAAGACGCCATGCGCATGATGCAGGGCGAGTTCACCCTCGAGGACTTCCTGAATCAGGTGCGGATGATCCAGCAGATGGGGTCGCTCAAGGACCTGGTGGAGAAGATCCCGGGGATGGGCGGCATGATCCCCCCGGGCGTGAACCTGGACGACAAAGAGCTGGTGCGCATCCAGGCGATGATTCAGTCGATGACGCAGCAAGAGCGCAACGACCCGCACACCCTGATCCGCGAGCCGGGTCGCGTGAAGCGCATCGCCAAGGGCTCGGCCCAGCCCGAGCAGGGCGTCACCGAGCTGATCCAGAAGTTCTTGTTCATGAAGCAGATGATGGGCGGCATGGGCGGCATGGGCGACATGGGCATGCTCGGCCGCATCCCCGGGATGAAGAACATCGCCGCCGCTCGCCAGCTGAAGAAGGCGATGAAGGGCGGCGGCATGCCGGGGATGCCCGGCATGGGCTTCCCGGGGATGCCCGGCATGGGAATGCCCGGCATGGGAATGCCCGGCATGGGCTTCCCGGGCATGGGGATGCCCGGCATGGGGATGCCCGGCATGGGCGGCGCCGAAGCACCGAAGATGCGCCAGCTCAGCAAGGCCGAGAAGAACGCGAAGAAGTCCGACCGCAAGCGCGAGCGCGCGGCGCGCAAGAAGCAGAAGGGAAAGAAATGATCACCCTGCCCCGACTGGCCACGCTGGTCGCCGTTTGCACGCTCGCACTGGGTTGCGAGAAAGAGGTCAAGCAAGACCCGGCAAGCATCGACGTGAACCTTGCACAATACGTGCTGGACGAAGTGCCGAACGATCTGAAGAACCGCACCTTCATCGACTTCGAGGGCAAGGTGCAGATCATCGGCTGGGAGCTCGAGCCGGGCGGCGAGGTCGGCCCGGGTCAGAAGATGAAGCTCAAGCTCTACTGGAAGAGCTCGCAGAAGCTGGGGCCCGGCTGGAGCCTGTTCACGCACCTGGTTGCGCCGGGGGGCGTGCGCAAAGACGGCAACGTGAACGGCGTGGCGCTGGACGACTCGGGCCCGCTCCGCGCCCGCAGCGGGCCCAGCTCGCCCCAGGCCTTGCCACCCAGCAGCTGGCAGCCCGGCAAGATCTACGTCGACGTGCAAGACATCGAGATGCCGCGCGACATCGCCACGCCCGAGGTGAGCATCGTGGTCGGCGTCTGGAAGGGGCAGAGCCGCCTCGACCCGATCAGCGGCGGCTCGGATCGCGAGCGCCGGGCGATCGTCACCACCGTGTCCACCGGGGTCAAGCCGGCGCCGCGCACCAAGCGCCCGGCGGCCCCGCAGCAGAAATCGTGAGCTGGAGTCCTCGCATGCGTTGCTGCCGTTCGATCCTCGCGTCCCTCGTCACCACCCTCGTGCTCGCCGGCTGCGTCGGCGGCTCGACCGACACCAGCGCCGAAGACAAAGAGCGGCTCAAGGTCTACGTGGTCGACAAAGTCCCCGACGACGCACCGCTCAAGCTGAACATCAACTTCGACGGCAAGGTCACGCTGGTGGCCGCCAAGCTCTCGCCGCAGGGCACCGTGCGGCCCGGCAGCCAGGTGAAGGTCACCATGTACTGGCGCGCCGACAAGAAGGTGGAGCCGGGCTGGAACCTGTTCACCCACGTGCTCGACGGGTCGGGCGAGCGGATCTTGAACATCGACAACGTGGGCCCGCTGCGCGAGTGGAAGGGCGACAAGCAGGTGATGTCGCCCAGCGCGTGGGAGCCCGGCAAGGTCTACGTGGACGAGCAAGAGTTCACCGTTCCCCAGACCGTGCGCACGGAGAAGGTGCAGTTCACCACCGGCATCTGGCGCGAGAACGACCGCATGAAGATCGTGGGCGGCCCGGCCGATCGCGAGAACCGCGGCATCGTGGCGAACATTCCGACCGGGGGCCCGGCAGCCCCGGCGGCGGGGGCCGAGCCCAGCACGCGCGTGCCTGCGCTGCGGGTCGACCGGCTCGAGAAGGGCGTGAAGTTGACCCTCGACGGCAAGCTCGACGAGCCGGCGTGGGCCACCGCCCCGGGCACCGGGCCGTTCATCGACGTCGCCAACGGCCGGCCGGCGGCCGGCTCGCCGGTGAGCGGCAGCGTGAAGGTCTTGTGGGACGAGCAGAGCCTGTATCTCGGGTTCGAGGTGAAAGACGCGGACGTGGTCAGTGGCTTCGACAAGAAGCAGAAAGACCCGCACCTCTGGACCAAAGACACGGTCGAGATCATGGTCGACCCCGACGGCGACGGGGACAACAAGGACTACTACGAGATCCAGGTGAACCCCGAGGGGCTGGTGTTCGATTCGCAGTTCGACGACTACAACTCGCCGAAGAAGGATCCCGACGGGCCCTTCGGTCACCAAGAGTGGGAAGCCAAGCTGAAGAGCGGCATCGTGGTAAACGGCACGCTCGACAAGCCCGGCGACAAGGACGAAGGCTACGTGGTCGAGCTCGCCATCCCGTGGAAGAGCTTCGGCAAGGCCAAGGCCGCGCCGCCCAAGGTCGGCGACATCTGGCGCATCAACTTCTATGCGATGCAGAACAACGGCGGCGTGTCGTGGAGCCCCATCTTGGGTCAGGGCAACTTCCACAAGGCGTCGCGATTCGGCCGCGTGATGTTCGCCGAGCCGGGCTTCATGCCCCCGCTGCCCTTCGGTGCACCGGCCGCCACACCTGCGCCCGAGCTGGCGCCGCCGCCGGTCGCGCCTTCGGGCTCGGCCGCACCGGCCGGCAGCGTGCCGCGCTTGCGCCTGGCCCCCGGCCTGTTGCGCAGCGTGCCGATTCATAAGGTGCCCGCCCCGCCGCCGGCGCCCTGACGCCGGCGCCGCGGCTACTTCAGCTTGTATTTGGCGACCACGCGGCCCTCGCCTTCGGCGCAACGGGTGGCGCGCTGCTTCCCCGCCGCCACGTCACGCTCGGCGCCGGCCAAGAGCTCGCCCGCGCGCTTCGCATCGTCGTCGCCACCGTCCGAGGCCAAGGACTTCTTCACGGCGCGCACCGCATCGAGCCCCTGGGTGTAGAGCTCGTAGGCCGACACGCACTCGGCCTTCAGCTCGGTCAGGTCGGGCTCGGAAACCAGCGTCCCCCGCAGCGCCGCCAGGCGGGCGGGCTTGTCGGCGTTGTCCGCCTCGCGCAGCGCGCGCACCGCGTTCACCAGCTGGTCGGCCTCGGTGCGTGCGCCCGCCGCGGGGCCGCCCTGGCACGCCGCGCCGATCACCGCCGCCAAGAGCAGAGCCTGGGCGCTGGGCTTCAGTCCGCCGCCTTCGGCGCGGGCCCCATCTGCACGCGCTCGCCGACGTACGAACCGATCAGCGTGAAGAACACGCCGAGGGCGCTCATCAGCACGTACATCCACCAAGGCATGGTCTTCACGGTTTGCCCGCGCAAGAGCAAGAACGCCGTGGGGATCGCCACCAAGAAGGCAGCCACCACCGGCTCGATGAACGTGCGCCCAGGCGAGATGAGGCCGATCAGCAGGCCACCGACGAACCACACCGGGATCGCGATCAGCATGCCGGCCGAGCCCTCGAAATCGAAGGCGGGCACGACCATGGGCAGGCCCATCACGATGGCGGCGGTCAGCACCCCCTGAATCACCAGCGCAATGGTGAACCAGAGCAGGCTGAAGCCCTCTTGCTGGTAGCGCCGCTCGAGCTCCTCTTGGCGCGACATCACGCGCTTCAGGTCCTCGATCTTCGCGCCGCACGAGACGCAGCGGTTGTTGGGCAGCGGCGAGGAGTTCTTGAAGCCGCACGAGGGGCAGATGATCTTCTTGGGAGCAGCCATGGCGACGGCGCGAGCCCGGGTATTTGGGGCTCGGGCGCCCAGCCTAGCCGGAAATGCGGGGGGCGGAAAACAGGGCGCCGCCAGGGCCCGCGACCCCGAGGCAAATCCGCGGTATATCCTGGGAGTCCCGGTGGCTCGGAACCTCCGCTGCCCCAGGCTGTCCGACCCTGCCATGACCCGCCGACCTGCCGCCGAGATGCCGCCGCTGGTGCTGCCGGTCGAGCCCGATCCCGAGCTCGAGGCGCTTCCGGCGCCGCGCCGCCCGGGTCGGACGCTGACGCTGGCGACCATGAGCGTGACCGCGCTCTTGGCCGTGGGCATGGCCTGGGCCATTCGCGGTGAGGCGCGCTACGCCCTGCACAAGGGCGCGCCGACCTCGCTCGGCAACCTCTCGGAGCTCGAGCCGCGGGCGGATCTGGCCAACACCTGGGTGCAGGGGGAAGCCCTGCTCGGCTCCGCCAAGGCGGTGCGCTACGAGCGCCCGTTGGAGGGCGGCGACAGCTATCGGCTCGCGCCGATCGCCGGCAACGATCGGATCTGGGTCCAGGTGCGAGTGCCCAAGAACATGGAGGGGCCGCGCTTCGTGCCGCCGACCTCGTTCGTGGGGCGTATGATTCCGTTTTCTCAGGCGGGCATCCGCTACGGCGGGCTGACCGATGCAGCGACCACTGCCAGCGGAGGGAAGGCGCCGAGCGGCGCCTGGCTCTTGATCGACGGCGAGGCACCCACCACCACGCGCTGGTCGCTGGGCCTCATCGCGCTGTTCGTGGGTTTCGCCGCCTTCAACGTCTGGGGTCTGGCGCGCTTGCTGCGCCCGGCCGAGGGCTGACGCCTCCCTTCCCGAGGCGATCCCGTGTATGAGGCCGCCATGGCCGTCACGTACCGCGACGCTGGGGTGGACATCGACGCGGGCGACGAGCTCGTGGAGCGCATCAAGCCGCTGGCCAAGAGCACGCGCATCGCGGAAGTGGTGGAAGGCGTGGGCGGGTTCGCGGGGCTCTGCGCGCTGCCGGCGGGGATCGACGATCCGCTTCTGGTCAGCGGCACCGACGGCGTGGGCACCAAGCTGAAGGTGGCGTTTGCCACCCAGAAACACGACACCATCGGCATCGACCTGGTGGCGATGTGCGCCAACGACGTGCTCACCACCGGCGCGCGGCCGTTGTTCTTCTTGGACTACTTCGCCTGCGGCAAGCTGGACGTGAGCGTGGCCGAGCGCGTGATCGCCGGCATCGCCGAGGGCTGCCGGCAGGCGGGCTGCGCGCTGCTCGGCGGCGAGACCGCCGAGCTGCCGGGGATGTACGCCGAGGGGGAGTACGATCTCGCGGGCTTCTGCGTGGGGGTGGTCGCGCGCCAGGCCGTGCTGGGGCCGGCCCGGGTGAAGGTCGGGGACGCGGTGATCGGCGTGGCCTCGACCGGGCTGCACTCCAACGGCTATTCGCTGGCGCGGCGCGTGCTCGAGACCGAGATGCGGCTCGCGCTCGATGCCCGGCTGCCCGAGCTCGAGCATTCGGTGGGCGATACGCTGCTCACGCCGA
Organism: Polyangiaceae bacterium; assembly: GCA_023150915.1. Classification (GTDB taxonomy): domain Bacteria; phylum Myxococcota_A; class Polyangia; order Polyangiales; family Polyangiaceae; genus JADJKB01. The sequence continues at coordinate 10,091 of JAKLKA010000043.1, read as the reverse complement.
CCAAGATCTACAGCAAGGCGTGCCTGGGTCTCGGCACCGCCCTGGGCTCGGGGCTGCACGCGCTGTGTCACGTCACCGGTGGCGGCATCGAAGGCAACTTGCCGCGCGTGCTGCCCGAAGGCACTTCAGCGCGGGTCCGGCTCTCGCACCCGCGCCCGCCGGTGTTCGAGCTGATCGCACGCGGCGGCCCGGTCGCCGAGGCCGAGATGCGCCGGACGTTCAACCTGGGCGTCGGGCTGATCGCGGTGGTGGCCGCAGGCGACACCGAGCGGGCGCTGACGGCGCTCGGCGGCGCGGGCGAGCGGGCGTGGGTGATGGGCGAAGTCGTGGCGACCCGCGCCGGCGCCGAGCCCGGGGTCGAAGTGGTGGAGGGCTGAGCAGCGTGCTCGACCTCGGCGTCCTGGTCTCGGGCAGCGGGACGAACCTGCAGGCCATCCTCGACGCGGTGGCCGAACGGCGCCTCGACGCCCGCGTGCACGTGGTGGTCTCGAACAAGCCGGGCGTGCCGGCGCTCGATCGCGCCGAGCGCGCCGGCGTGCCGGCCGTGGTGGTCCCGCACCGCGACTTCTCGAGCCGCGAAGAGTTCGACCGGAAGCTGGTCGAGGTGCTGCGAGCCGCCGGCGTGAAGCTGGTGGTCCTCGCGGGGTTCATGCGGGTGCTCACCCCGGTGTTCTTGCAGGCCTTCGCCGGGCGGGTGATCAACATCCACCCCTCGCTCTTACCGGCGTTCCCTGGCGTGGGCGCCCAGGGCCAGGCCCTGGCGCACGGGGTGAAGGTGACGGGCTGCACCGTGCACTACGTGGACGCGGGCGTGGACACCGGTCCGATCATCGCGCAGCGCGCGGTGCCGGTGCTCGACGGCGACACGGTCGAGAGCCTGACCGCGCGCCTGCTCGAGCAAGAGCACGCGCTGATGGTGGAGGCGCTGAATCGGATCGCAACGGAGTCGGCGTGACCGCCCGCTATTTCGACGTGGTGGTGCTGGGGCGCTCGCTGGGGGCTCTGTCGGCCGCCGCGCTGCTCGCGCGCCGCGACTTCCGGGTCTTGCTGCTGGGCCAAGGGCAGCGCCCGCCGAGCTACGAGTACGAGCGTTTTCGGCTGAAGCGCCGCGCCTTCACCCTGCTGTTCGGCTCGAGCCCGGTGTGGTCGCGGCTGCTGCACGAGCTGGCTCAGAGCCCGCGCTTTCGGCGCATGACCCACCCGCTCGACCCGATGTTCGTGGTCTCGGCCGCGGGGCGCCACCTCGAGGTGCCACCCGACATGGAGCTTTTCCAGCGCGAGGTCGATCGCGAGTTTCCCGAAGTCCGACAGCTGGTCGACGAGCTCTACGCGACCATCGCGCCGATCAACGCCGCGGTCGACGCCGTCTTCGAGAAAGACGCGGTCTGGCCCCCCGGCACGCTGTGGGAGCGCATCGAGACCCGCCGCGCGGCGAGCGCGCTGCCGCTGGTGCGGGGGGCCGAAGCCGATCTGCTCTCGAAGTTCCCCATCGGGCACCCTTATCGCGAGATCGTGACGCTGCCCCCGCTCTTTGCCTCGAGCTTGCTCGCCAGCGGCGACTACCTGCCGCCCCTGGCGCTGGCGCGACTGCACGGCTCGTGGACGCGTGGCATCCAGGCCCTGGAGCGGGGCGAGGACGAGCTGGAAGAGTTCTTGCTCGAGCGGATCGAAGCCCACGGGGGAGAGTGCCGCCTGGGAGATCGCGCGGCAGCGCTGGTGCTGCGCATGGGCAAAGTGGCCGGGGTGCGCGAAGAGGGCGAAGAAGAGATCACCGGCACGGACTCGGTGGTCGCCGACCTCTCGGGCGAGGCGCTCGCCGAGCTCTCGGGCGGAGAGGGCATCAGCCCGAACGCGCGTCGCGACTGGCCACGGCTCACGGCCAGCGCCGGGCGCTTCGTGGTGAGCCTGGTGGTCCGCCGACGCGCGCTGCCCGAGCCGCTGGGCGCCGAGGCCTTCTTGACCCCGCGCGCGGGCGCGCACCCCGACCCACGACGCCCGGCCGTGCACCTGCAGCGACACGACGGACCGAACGACGAGACCACGCTGGTGGCCGAGACGGTGCTGCCGCTGCGCGGGCCGCTCACCGTGCTCGAAGCCCGCGAGGCGGTGATGGCCACCTTGCGCGAGCACCTGCCGTTCTTGGACTCCCACGTGCTGGTGGTCGATTCCCCCCACGACGGGCTGCCGCTACTCGACAAGAGCCGGGGCACACCCCGCGAGATGGACCGCATCCACCTGACGGGGACGTCTCCCGGTCCCGAGCCCATGCAGTGGCTGTGGAACGTAGAGCCCTCGGGCTATCTCGACCTCGGGGGTGAGCCGATTCGCGGTCCCATCCCCGGCACGTACCTGGTGGGCTCGACCGTGCTCCCGGCGCTGGGGCAAGAGGGCCAGCTGCTCGCGGCCTGGGGCGCCGCCCGCATCATCACCCACAAAGACAAGGGGCGGCAGAAGATGCGTCGGCAGATGTGGACGAAGATAGAAACGTAGTATCCTTCGGGGCGATGCGACGCGCGCTCTCCGCCGTGCTGCTGGCCCTCGGCCTCTTCTTCACGGCATTTTCCGCCTCGGCTCAGTCCAAATCCAGCGTTCAGGTGCTGGCCATCGGCAGTGACGACGCCTTCGAGCAGGCTCAGGCCCTGACGATCGCGCTCAAGCGCGCCATCACCCGCGCGGACGGCTGGGCGCTGGCCAAGGGCGACTTCTCGCTGGAAGTGATGACCGCCGCGCTCGGCTGCCCGATCCCACCCGACGCCGGCTGCCAGAAGAAGATCGCCGACAAGGTCGGGTCGAATCGCTACATCTGGGGCACCCTGGCCAAGAGCGGCAAGAAAGAGGTCGTGGCCGTGCTGCGCCTCTGGGAAAACGGCGAGCAGAAGAAAGACGCACAGATCAAGTACGCCTCCAACCTGACCGACCCGTCCGACGACACCCTGATGGGCATCGCGTCGGATGCGTTCGGCAAGTTGACCGGCGAAGCAAGCGGCGTGGTGGTGGTCAGCGCGGGCAGCGTGACCGGCAAGGTGTTCGTGGACGGGCGCGAAGCCGGCACGGTCACCGACGGGCGGACCGAGCTGACGCTGCCGAGCGGCGAGCACAAGATCGTGGTGAAGGCCGACGGCTTCAACGACGCGGTCGGCACGGTCACGGTCCGCGCCGGCTCGAGCGCGGAAGTGACGCTCAACCCCACGCCGGTGGGCCCCGGCAAGCCCGCGAACGGCGATCCGACCGGCGACACGGGCACCGGGGGCACCAGCAAGATGCTGGGCTACATCGGCATCGGCGTGGGCGGCGCGCTGATGCTCACTGGCGGGTACTTCGGCATCCAGACCCTGGGCCAGGTCAACGACAGCGCCTACGAGGACTACCGCAAGAACGTGGTGCCGGACGGCGAAGACACCTGCAAATACGCCGAGTCGAAGGGCGAAGAGGAGGTGATCGACGTCTGCGATCGCAACAAGCGCGACAAGACCTTGTTCTGGGTGCTCACCCCCGTGGGCGCGGTGCTCGCCGGCGTGGGCGCATACCTGCTGGTGAGCGCGGGCGACGAAAAGCCGAAGAGCGCGAAGCCCGCGCGGGTGCAGCCGCTGATCGGCCTGGGGCCCGGCGGCGGCGAGCTGCGCGTCAACGTCAGCTTCTGATGGCCCCATGAGGGTCGTGGGTGGTCGGCTGGGCGGCCGCGTGCTCCGCGCGCCCAAGGGCGACGCCACGCGCCCGACCACCGATCGGGTGCGCGAGAGCCTGTTCCAGATCTTGGGCGATCTGGCCGGGGCGCGGGCCCTTGACCTGTACGCCGGCACCGGCGCCCTGGGGATCGAGGCGCTTTCCCGAGGCGCGAGCTTCGCCGGGTTCGTCGAGGCGCGGCGTGCGTCGGCTGCGGTGCTTCGCGAGAACCTCGAGGCCCTGGGTCTGACGGGCGAGAGCCGGGTCGTGGTCTCGACCGTCGAGCGCGCCGCCCCGTCCCTGCGCGGCTGCGGACCGTTCGACTTGATCTTTGCCGACCCCCCCTGGGCCGACATGCCCGCCGCCCTGCGCGCGGTGGGCCGCCTCGTGTCGGCGCTCGAGCTGGCCGACGGTTGCCGTCTGGTGGTGGAGCACTCGGCGCGGGAACCACTGGCCCTTCCCAGCGGCCTTTTGCTTCACCCGTGCGACGCGCGGCAGTGGGGCGACACCGCGGTTTCCATGTTCAGCATCCCAAAGCCGGGAAAAGGCTGAAGTTTTTTATCGCCGCTCTCGCGCTGCCTGGACTATATTGCCGGAACCGTTTCGAGGAATTGATGGCCCAATCGGTGGCGCCCCCGCCCAAAGGGGGAAGCGGAGCATTCATCGGAGCAGCCGTGGTCATGCTGCTTTTGATGGGCGGGTTGATCTTCTGGAAGCTGAAGGGCAGCGGTGATCCGCAGCCACAGGCGTCGGCGCCGCCGCCGCCGCCCCCGCCGCCCACGGTCTTCGAGCAACCGCCCCCTCCTCCGCCTCCCCCACCCCCGGTGGAAGAAGACGCCGGCAAGAAGCCGGTCGGCAAGGTCGGTCCGGTCGGAGGCGGGGCATGCACGGGCGAGTGCAAGGGCACGGCCGGCGCGGCCTTGCAGTCGGCGCTGGCCGCGAAGGCCGGCGCCGCGCGCGGCTGCTACGAGCGCGGGCTGCGCAACAACGCGACGCTCCAGGGCCGCCTGGTGATCAGCGTGCGCGTGGGCCCCACCGGTCAGGTCTGTAGCGCCGGTGTCGCGAGCAATGCCCTGGGCGATCCGGGCGTTGCCTCGTGCGTGGTCGGCATGTTCCGCTCCGCGAGCTTCCCGGCTCCGCAGGGGGGTTGCGTCGACACCCAAGTTCCTATGAACTTCGTCCCGAAGGGCGGAGGTAAGTGATGCGTGCTCCCAAGTGGCAAGGCCCCGTGTCGCTCGCAGCGAGCCTGATCATCGGTCTGGCCGTGACCTGGGGCTGCGGCGAAGACGAAAGCATGACGCCGAACTGCCCGGATCTGCCGCTGTATGACGTGCGCGACGCTTCGGCCGCGGACTTGGCAGCGCGCAAGGCTGCGGCCGCCGAGGGCTGTGTGACGCAAGCGGGCACCGCGACCACGGCGACCCCAGGTGGTGGCGGCTCGGGCGGCAGCGGCGGCTCGGGCGGCAGCGGCGGCTCGAGCGGGGCGGCGGGCGGCGGCGGCAGCGATGCCGCAGCCACCGGTGGCACCGGCGGCACCAGCGACGCGGCCGCGGGCTGAGTGGCAGCGCCCGCGTTCGGCGTGCTGCTCGGCGTCGCCTACGACGGCGGACCCTTCTCTGGGTTCGCGCGCCAGCCCGACGCGAGAACCGTCGCCGGTGAGCTGGACGGCGCCGTGCGCGCCGTCGATCCGTCGGGGTCCCTGGTGCGCGGCGTGAGCCGCACCGACGCCGGCGTGCATGCGCGCGCACAGTGCGTGGCGTTCGACACCGCGCTGGACATTCCACCGCGCGGCTGGGCGCTCGCGCTGGCGCGCCACCTGCCCGACGAGATCGCGGTGGCGCGGGCGGCGCGCGTCGCGATCGGCTACGATCCGCGGTCGTACGCGCGGACCAAGACCTACCGCTACTCGCTGCTCGAGAGCGTGGTCCGCGATCCGTTCCGGTCACGCTACACCTGGCGCATCACCGAGAGGTTGAACCAGCAGGCAATGGAGGCCGAGGCCGCGCTGCTGGTCGGCGAGCACGACTTCCGCGCATTCCGTGCGGCAGGCGATCCCCGCGAGGACACCCGCCGGCACATCCTGAGCGCGCACGTGCATCCTGCCGAAGGCGGGCTCGACATCGTGGTGACTGGGAACCGGTTTCTCTACAAGATGGTGCGGATCATCGCCGGAACGCTGGTCGACGTGGGCCGCGGGCGTTTGCCACCCGGCGCGGTGACCCGCGCCCTGGAGAGCGGTGCTCGCGCCGACCTCGGGGTGACCGCGCCGCCCGAGGGCCTGTGCCTGGAGGTGGTGACCCTCGAAGTGTCCGGCGACGACGCCTGGCCTGACCAGTTCCCGCGCGATTGACGAAACCTGGGGCGTAACGTACTGACTGGCCGCCCGAAGCGCGCTCCGCGGCGTGGACCGCTCGGGTGAGGAGCATCCCTGATGGGACTGAAAGACAAGATCTCGGAACGCGGCAAGCAGATCCTCCTGAGCCCCACGGTGATGCGCTGGGTCTCCGACGACCGCGTGATGAAGGCCGCTGAGGGCCTGATGGATGCGCCGTCGAGGATGAAGGCGGCGTGGAGCGTCCTGAAGAACGGCCACGACCTGCCCGCCATCGACCCGGCGGTCGACGAGTCGATGGGCGAAGTCGATGCGGCACACGAGCCGGCGCCGCGGACCAAGAAGGCCAACGGCAGCGCGGCCCACGAACCCGCCCCGACCGCCCGCTCGCTGGGCTCCGAGGACATGAAAGAGTCGCTGAAAGAGCGCAGCTCGCTCAGCGGCATCGGCGGCCGTGACGTGTTCGAGAAGGCCTACAAGTTCAGCGCCGCGGACAACGCACGCAAGATGGGGATCTACCCCTTCTTCCGCCCGCTCGATCTGAACGACGGGCCCGAGGCGGTGATCGACGGCAAGCGCGTGGTGATGTTCGGCTCGAACAACTACCTGGGGCTGACCACCCACCCGAAGGTGCGCGAGGCCGCCAAGGCCGCCATCGATCGCTTCGGCACGAGCATGACCGGGTCGCGCCTGGTCAACGGCTCGATGAAGCTGCACGAAGAGTTCGAGGACAAGCTCGCAGCCTGGTTCGGCAAAGAGAGCGCGCTGGTGTTCACCACCGGCTATCAGGTCAACATCGCGACCTGCTCGGCGCTGCTCAGCAACAAGAAGAGCGTCGCCGTCATCGACCGCAACGTGCACGCCTCGCTCTACGACGGCGTCCGCCTGGGCCAGTCCGCCGGCGCGCGGCTGGTGCGCTATCGGCACAACGACGCCGAGTCGCTCGACAAGGCGCTGGAGAAGGTCGACGCGGGTGAGGGCGCGCTGGTGGTCACCGACGGCGTGTTCAGCGCCGAGGGCGAGATCGCCAAGCTCGACGAGCTGGTGCCGGTGGTGAAGAAGCACGGCGCCCGGCTGTTCGTGGACGACGCGCACGCTTTGGGCGTGATCGGCCCCAGCGGGCGCGGAACCGCCCACCATTTCGGGCTCTCGGACCAGGTGGATCTGATGGGCGGCACGTTCAGCAAGTCGCTGGCCAGCATCGGCGGCTGGCTGGTGGGCGAGCGCAAGGTGCTCGACTACATCCGGCACTTCGCGCCCAGCTTCTTGTTCGCCGCCGCGGCCGCGCCGCCCAACGTGGCCGCCGCCATGGCCGCCTTCGAGCTGATGAACGAAGAGAGCTGGCGCATCGACAAGCTGCGTCAGAACTTCGAGTACATGCGCGACGGCCTGCGAAGCCTGGGCTTCGACCTGGGCCACACGCAGACGTCGGTGATTCCGATCTACATCCGGGAAGACTTGCGGACCATCATGATGTGGCGCGACCTCCTGGAAGAGTACGGCATCTACACCAACCCGTTCATCTCGCCCGGCGTTCCGCCGAAGCACGCCATGCTGCGCACCAGCTACATGGCGACGCACGAGAAGGCCCATCTCGATCGCGGGCTCGAGGCGTTCGAGAAGGTCGGCAAGAAGTACGGCGTGATCTGAGCGTGCTATCCTGGCGGGGATGCGCGCCGCGATCCCCGCCGCCTTCGTGCTCTCGCTCTCGCCGGCGGCGCTCGCCTGCCCGGTGGGGCAGAAGATCAGCGTCGACAACGACACCCCCGGTTCGGGCTATTCCGAGGTGAAGCCCGAGAACTGGGTCAGCCACAGCGTCGAGGCTTGCAAGGGGAACTATCGCTACCTGAGCGCCTATGTGGGTGACGGCACGCGCAAGGGCAAGGCCAGCTGGAAGCCCAAGATTGCCACCGCCGGCATGTACGAGGTGACCACCAGCTTCCGCGCGTCGGTCAACCGCACCAACGACGCCGACTACGTGCTGTACGACGACAAGGGGGGCACGCAGAAGAAGAGCGTGAACCAGACCCAGGGCAGCGGCTGCACCAAGGTGGTGATCGGCACCGCCTATTGTGCCGTGGGTGGCAGCTGCCGGCTCGTGCTCGACGGCGACGACGGCAAGAGCGACGCTGCGGACGAGACCATCTTCGTGTTGAAGAGCTGCGACACCGGAGCGGACGCAGGGCCCGCCGGCCCGTGCGCCGGCATCGCCGCGGTGGCGGCCTATCAGGTGTGCGAAGAGACCGCGACCACCTGCGCCGGCGTGTACGACGACGGCGCGGGCTGCACGGCCTTCTGCGCGGCGGCGGGCATGGTGTGCACCGCGCGCTTCGGCGCCGGCGCGGGCTGCTCGAAAGAGGCGCAGAACCCCTACCCGTGCGGCGCGAACAACGGCCACCTCTCCAACTGGTGCGAGTGCGGTTACCCATCCGGCAGCGGCGGCTCGGGCGGCAGCGGGGGCACCGCTGCCGGCGGTGCGCCGAGCGGGGGCAGCACGGCGAGCGGTGGCGAGGCCGGCGTGCCCGCCGGTGGGCAGGCGGGCCTCTCGGGCGCGGGGGGCAGCGGCGCTGGCTGGGTCGGCACCGGCGCCACCCTCGGCAAGGAAGACGCCGGACCCCACGCGTCGGGCGGGACCACCGAGGACGACTCGGGATGTGGCTGTCGCGCGGCGGGGCGCGGCCCTGCCGGGCCCTGGCTGCTGCTGCTCGCCCTCGCCGCCGCGGGGCGCCGGCGCCGCCGCCCGCGCGATTGACTCCCCGGCGCGCAGCGCCTTATGTCGCGCGCCATGTCCGTGGAAGTGAGCGAGACGCCCATCGGGGGCAAACTCAAGGATTTCTTGGACGTCGTCGACTACGTGTATCGCGACGATCCGAACTATGTGCGCCCGCTCGACTTCGATCTCGAGCAGCGGCTGAGCAAGAAGAACCCGTTCTTCGAGCACGCCGAGGCCACCACCTTCACGGCCTACAAGAACGGCTGGTGCGTCGGGCGCATCAGCGCGCAGGTCGATCGCGCGCACCTCGAGCGCTACAAGGACGACGTCGGGTTCTTCGGCTTCTTGGACACGGTGGACGACCCCGAGGTGGCCAAGGCACTGCTCGACGCGGCGGCGAAGTGGCTGGCGCGCCGCGGCATGAAGCAGATGCGGGGCCCGATGTCGCTCAACATCAACGAAGAGATCGGCTGCCTGGTCGACGGGTTCGACACGCCGCCGATGATCCTGATGCCGCATCACCGCACCTACCAGGGTGGGCTGATCGAGCAGGCGGGCCTTGCGAAGATCAAGGACCTGTACGCCTGGCGCTACACCGTGGGCGACGTGCCGAAGCGCGCCGAGAAGGCCATGGCCGACGTCGACGGCATGCCCGAGGTGAAGCTGCGCCACGTGGACAAGAGCCATGTGGAGCGCGACGTGCGCATCATCATGGACGTCTTCAACGACGCCTGGAGCGACAACTGGGGCTTCGTGCCGCTGACCGAGACCGAGCTCACCAAGATGGCGAGCGAGCTCAAGCCGATCTTGATCCCCGAGCTGACCTACATCGCCGACATCGACGGCGAGCCGGCGGCCGTGGCGCTGGCGCTACCGAACATCAACGAGCTGATCGGGGATCTTCACGGCAAGCTCTTCCCGCTGGGCTTGCCGAAGCTGCTCTATCGGTTGAAGGTGAAGGGCCCGAAGTCGGCCCGGCTGATCATCCTGGGCATCCGCAAGAAGTACCGCGGTGTGAAGAAGTACGGCGCGCTGAGCATCTGCCTGTACGCGAAGATGCACCGTTCGGCCGAAAAGGTGGGGGTTCGCTGGGGTGAGCTGAGCTGGACGCTCGAGGACAACGCCGCGGTGAACGTCGGCATCAAGTTCATGGGCGGCGAGATCTACAAGAAGTACCGGCTTTACCAGCGAGACCTCGTATAATCGCGGGCCATGCGCCTCGTGTACGCTGCCTCGCTGGCGGGGCTCTTCGCCCTGGGCTGTAGCAGCGACGACGACGCCGGCCCCAGCGCGGGTGCCGGCGGCAGCGCGGCCGCGGGTGGCTCGCATTCGGGCGGCAGCGCCGGTGGCGGTGGCTTGGACGGCAGCGCGGGCACCGGGGGC
>JAKLKA010000244.1 GCA_023150915.1 Polyangiaceae bacterium | reverse complement strand
CGGCAGTGGCGGCAGCGGCGCGTCCGGCGGCAGCGGCGCGTCCGGCGGCAGCGGCGCGACCGGCGGCAGCGGCGGCTCGGGCGGCGGCAGCTGCGGCACCTGCGACTTCGTGTGCTGCGGCAGCGCGTGCACCAACACCGACAACGACATCAAGAACTGCGGCGCGTGCGGCACCGTCTGCACCGGCGCCACGCCGTATTGCGACGCCGGCAAGTGCAAGGACAAGCCGCCCTGCGAGTCGGGAACGGGTTGCGCCACGGGGCAGCTGTGCTGCGGCAAGAGCTGCTGCACCTCGGCGCAGATCTGCTGCGACGTTCCCGGGCCCGTGGGCAAGCTGGTGCCCGAGTGCCACACCCCGGTCGGCGGCACCTGCCCCAAGGGCTGCACCAGCTGCGTGTGCAACTCGCCCGACACGCCCATCGCGACGCCCAGCGGCAACCGCCCCATCGCCGAGCTCGGCGAGGGCGATCTCGTCTACAGCCTGCACCAGGGCGCGATGCGCGCGGTGCCGATCCGCAAAGCCCATCGCGTGCCGGCGCCGAACCACGTGGTGGTCCGCGCGACCCTGGCCAGCGGTGCGGTGCTGGAAATCAGCCCGAAGCACCCCACCGCCGACGGTCGCAGCTTCGGCGATCTGCGCGCTGGCGATCACCTCGACGGCGTGTTCGTCGTCGCCGTCGAGCGCATCCCCTACTCGCACTCGCACACCTACGACATCTTGCCGGACTCGGACTCCGGCACCTACTTCGCCGGCGGCGTCCTGATCGCCAGCACGGTGGCGGGTGCACCAGGAGTGAGTGCGACGCTGGTGGCGACGCCGGCGACGCGGTGAGTAGCGTCTACTCCTCAGGATCCCCGCCGAGCACCACCCCCACCTGGATCTCGACCGCCTCGAACGGCTCCGCCCGAACGGTTTCGTGCTCGGCCGCACGCAGTGCCACCAGGTACCCCTCGGCGGTGTGGCGGTAGACGGTCAGGGTGCGATCGAGCTGGTCGATGACCCAGTAGTGCGGCACCTGTGCTTGGTGGTAGCGGCGCAACTTGATCACGGTATCCACGGCTCGGTTCGACTCGCTCACGATCTCGCAGATCCAGTCGGGTCGCTGGGTCACCGGCCGCTCCTTCGGCGGCTCGGGCACGCGCTCGCGCCGGAACCCGAGCAGATCGGGACGATAACCGCGCCCGTCGAGCACGATGTCCACCTCGGTGACGATCCACCATCCGCCGGGCCCGCCTCGCCCCCCGCTCCGCCGATGGAATGCGCCGGCGATCACCCCGGCGGTGAGCGACTGCGCGAGCCCGTGCTCGAAGGTCGGCGCCGCCTTCTCGACCAGCTCGCCGTCGATCAGCTCCAGGCGGGCGCTCTCGGGTGCGGCGAGCCACTCTTCGAGGGTCTTGGGCCGAGCCCCGCGCACCGGAGTGGACATCGACGGCTAGCGTAGCACCGGTCGCCGGCGAGCGTGGGTGCTCGCCGGCACTCGGCTGTGGATGCGCTCAGCGCGGGCGCGGGCGATCGCCGCGTGGCGGGCGGCCACCCCGATCACCGCGGTCGCCGCCGCGCGGCGGACGGCCACCCCGATCGCGCGACGGCGGGCCGGCCTCGCGCGCGCGCTGGATGCGCTCGCGGGCGGCTTCGCCCTCTTCGCCCTCGGGGAACGGGAGCAGCTCGCGCCGGGTGAGGCGCGTCTTGCCTTCGCGATCGATGCTGATCACCTTCACGTCGATGGTCTCGCCCTCTTTCAAGACGTCGCCGGGGGACTCGACGCGCTCGTGCGCGATCTCCGAGACGTGGAGCAGCGCCTCTTTGTTGGGCAAGATCTCGACGAAGGCGCCGAAGTCCACGATGCGAGTGACCGTGCCCTTGTAGACCTGACCGACCTCGGGCTCGGCCGTGAGGCCCTTGATGATCTCCAGCGCCTTCAGCACCGCCTCGGAGTCCGAGCTGGCCACGTTGACCGTGCCGTCGTCCTCGACGTCGATGGCGACGCCGGTCTGATCGATGATGCCCTTGATGGTCTTGCCGCCGGGTCCGATGATGATCCGGATCTGGTCGGGCTTGACCTTGAGCGTGGTGATGCGCGGCGCCCACTTGTTGATCTCGGCGCGGGGCTCGGCCAGCGTGGCCAGCATCTTCCCGAGGATGTGCAGGCGGCCCTCGCGAGCCTGGTCCAGCGCGCGCTCGAGAATAGAGCGCTCGAGGCCGGCGATCTTGATGTCCATCTGGATGGCGGTGACGCCCCGATCGGTGCCGCAGACCTTGAAGTCCATGTCGCCGAGGTGATCTTCGTCACCCAAGATGTCGCTCAAGATGGCGATCTTGTCGCCCTCTTTGATGAGGCCCATGGCGATGCCCGCCACCGGCTTCTTGATCGGCACGCCGCAGTCCATCATCGACATGGTGGCGCCGCACACCGCGGCCATCGAGCTCGAGCCGTTGGACTCGAGGGTCTCGCTGACCACCCGGATGGTGTACGGGAACTTGTCGTGGGTGGGGATCATGCGGGACACCGCGCGCTCGGCCAGGGCGCCGTGGCCGATCTCGCGCCGGCCGGGGCCGCGCATCGGCTTGGTCTCGCCGGTGCTGAACGGCGGGAAGTTGTAGTGCAGCATGAACTGCTTCCACGACTCGCCGGTCAGGGCGTCGATCTTCTGCTCGTCGGTCGAGGTGCCGAGCGTGGTGGTGACGATGGCCTGGGTCTCGCCCCGCTGGAACAGCGCCGAGCCGTGCACGCGCGGGAGCAGCCCCACCTCGCACGACACCGGGCGGATGGTGCGCTCGTCGCGACCGTCGATGCGCTTCCGCTCCTCGGTCACCATCTTGCGGACGACGTGGTACTTGCGCTCCTCGAACTCTTCTTTGACCAGCTTCTCGACGCTGGGCCACTTCTCTTCGCCGACGTCCGCCTTGATCTTCTCCGCCAAGGCCTTCTTCAGCTCGCTGTAGCGCTCGTAGCGCTTCTTCTTCTCTTTGATCACGCAGGCCTGGGCCAGGTCGGCGTCGACCGCCGCCGCGATCCGCGTCTTGATGGCGTCGTCCAGTTTGGCCGCCGAGAACTCGCGCTTCGGCTTGCCGACCGCCGCCTTCAGCTTCTCGATCAGCTCGATGACCTTCTGCCCCTCGCGGTGAGCGAACATCAAGGCGTCGATCAGATCGGCCTCGCTGCACTCGTCGGCGCCGCCCTCGACCATCACGATGGCGTCTTTGGTGACCGCCACGACCACGTCGATGTCGGCCTGGGCGCTCTGCTCGAAGGTGGGGTAGACGACGAGCTCCCCCTCGACGCGGGCCACGCGGACGCCGCACAACGGGCCGTCCCACGGGATGTCGGAGATCGAGAGCGCGGCGCTGGCGCCGGTGAGACCCAGAACGTCGGTGGGGTTCACGCGGTCGGCCGAGAGCACCGTCGCGATGACCTGCGTGTCCTTCTTGTACCCCTCGGGGAAGAGCGGGCGCAGCGGGCGATCCATCAGCCGGCAGGCCAGGATCTCGTAGTCGCGCTGGCGCGCCTCGCGCTTGAAGAAGCCGCCCGGGATCTTGCCGGCGGCGTAGGTCTTCTCGACGTATTCGCAGGTGAGCGGGAAGAAATCGAGGCCCGGACGCTCTTCGGTCGAGGTGGCGGTGACGAGCACCACGCTCTCACCGTAGGACACGAGCACCGCGCCGTGGGCGAGCTTGGCCAAGCGGCCCGTTTCGAAGGTGAGCTGGCGGCCACCAATGGTGACGGATTCACGAACGTACATTTTCGATAGCGCCCCTTTCCTGGGCGAGCGCCCGCTGCGTGCGGGTCGACGCCGGATGCGAGCGCCAGAACCCCTTCAGCCTCGGTTCCTGGACGCGACGCTGCGGTCGCGCACACGAGTCGAAGATGAAGTCAGGCGCTTGCCGCCGGAAGACGAGTTCTATTCCGACAGAAACGACGATGCGGCCGAGCCCGCGCTCACTTGCGCAGGCTGAGCGACGAGACGACCTTGCGGTAGCGCTCGACGCTCGACTTCTTGAGATAGTCGAGAAGCCGGCGGCGCTGGCCGACCAACATGAGCAGACCACGACGGCTGTGGTGATCCTTCTTGTGGGTCTTGAAGTGCTCCGTCAGCTGTTCGATGCGCTGGCTCAAGAGGGCAATCTGCACCTCGGGCGAGCCGGTGTCCGAATCGTGGAGTCGGAAGTTGGAGATGACGCGCGTTTTCGCGCCGGGCACAAGCGGCATGACGACCTTTCCTCTGAATAAAAGTGCGCGGAGTATACGCGCGGCGATCGCCCGGTCAACGGGGACGGCGGCGACCGGCGATCGCGGGCAAAAAGCGGCCTATTTGCCTTCCATCAGGTGGCAGCCGCCGCAGCCGAAGCCCTGCTTGGTCTCGGGGTTGAAGGCCGGCACACCCAGAGCGGCGGCCATCTCGCCGGTCACCTTTTCCATCATGAACTTGGTGACCTTCTCGTTCTTCTTCATGTGCTTGGCGAACCCGTTGGTGCGGTCCAGCTTCGGCAGCTTGGCGTTGGGCATCTGCATCTTGCCCTCTTTGGCCCCGGGCCCGTGGCAAGTGGCGCAGGTGATCTCGGCGTATTTCTTGGCGTCGAGCTCCTTGAACACCGCGCCCATCTTGGGCATGACCACCGTCTTCATCAGCTCGACCTTCTGGTCGTGGGTCATGTCCTTCCACGCCGGCTTGGCTGCCTCTTCGGGCTTCTTCTCTTCCGGCTTCGCCTCGTCGGGCTTCGCCTCTTCCGGCTTCGGCTCGTCGGCCTTGGTCGTGGCCACCGGCTCGGCGCCGCCCGACTCGGGGGGCGGAGCAGACCCGCCACACGCCACCGCCACGGCGAGCGTGCTCGCCATCACCCACACGAAGCTTGCCTGAACTCGCATGCCGTCTTCCTCCGGGCGCGGGTTTTGCCAAACCTGCCGGGCGATTGGCAAGGGAAACCCCGCGACCCAGGACGCTGGGGCAGGCTTGTCGGATGAACGGACGTGAGGGACATGGCACCCTCGGTGGCATGCGATTGGCGTGGCTCGGCGGTCTGGTGGTGGCGGTGGGCTGTTCCAGCGAGGCGGCGCCGGGCGACGGCTCCACCGGCGGCGGCGGCGGAAGCGCGGGTAGCGGCGGAGCGGCGGGTGCCGGCGCCGGCGGCAG
>JAKLKA010000243.1 GCA_023150915.1 Polyangiaceae bacterium | reverse complement strand
GCCCGGGGCGCCGCCGCCGCCGCCGAAACCGCCCGTGGCGCCGCCGCCGCTGCCGCCGCCAGCTCCGCCGCCGCCGCTGCCGCCCGGGGTGACGCAAGCGCCGTTGTCGCAGACCAGACCGCTGGGGCAGAGCCCGGCGTCGTCGCACGGTGCGGCGCCGCCCCCGCCGCCCGTGGAAGCGCACGCCCCCGCCGCGAACGCGGCGGGAATCAGCCAGGAAGCAGCAGCCCGGCTCGAGCCGCCCATCACTGGCATTCGGTGCTGCAGTTGTTGCTGAGGCAGGTGTCGATCGCCATGAACGCCGTTTGAGCCGAGCTGGTGGCGCAGCCCGGGCAGCTCTGCGATACGCAGGTGTCCACGTCCGGCGCGGTCGCGCAGGTGCCGAACACGCACTGGAACAGCCCGGCGCACGTCGCATCGGCCAGGCACGCGTCGACGGTCGAGCAGCAGTAGCTCTGCGCGCACGCCCCGCACGGGCTCGTGGTCTTCAGCACGTCCGCACACTTCTTCCCCTGGAGCGTGGTTTGACAGCTGCCGCCGCCGCCCGAGCCGCCGCCGAAGCCACCCGACCCGCCGCCGAACCCACCGGTCGCGCCGCTGCCGCCCATGCCGCCGCCCATGCCGCCGGTCGCGCCCACGCCGCCGCCGAAGCCGCCGGTGGTGCCGCCGCCCATCCCGCCACCCATGCCGCCCATGCCGCCGGTGGTGCCACCGCCCATGCCGCCGCCGGCCCCGCCGCCGCCGCTGCCGCCCGGGGTCACGCAGTAGCCCTTGTCGCAGACCAGCCCGCTGGGGCAGAGGCCTGCGTCGTCACACGCCGCCGCGCCGCCGCCACCGCCCGTGGAGCTGCACGCCACCGTGATGAACGCCGCGGAAAAGAACAGCGCAAGCCCCGACCATGTCTGCTTCATCTGGACGCCTCCGAAAGAAAAGCGTGAGGAGGCTAGCTCGGCCGCTGGCACTTGCAAGCCAAACCGCACTCAGCCCTGGGGGCGAAGCTTCCCCAGGACGGCGCCGACCTCTTTCTTGAGCTCGGACTCTTTCTCGCTGCCCAGGGCGGTTCCGGCGCTGAACAGCGCGAAGCTCACGTATTCGTGAAGCATCTGCTTCAGCATGTTCTCGGGGTCCGAGCCGTAGGCCACCAGCACCGAGTTGTCGGCCACCTGCTTTGCCTCGAGCACGCCCTCGGCGTTCGGGCCGGCGCCGCGAAACAAGATGTCGTACACGCCGGCCCCCACGGCGAACGAAGCCAGGCTCTCGCGCAGGGCCTGCCCCTTGGCGGCGTTGTCGGCGAAGCGATGGATCACCAGCAGCGCGCTGTTGGCTGCGGCCACCAGACCGGCCGGCCCCCCCTCGGCCCGCGGCGGGTGGATGGCCACGTGCTTGCTCTGGCAGAGCGCGTACAGGTGCTTGGCGGTGACGAACTCACCCTTGCCGGTCAGGCGCCCGATCTCGACCACGCTCGACTTGCCGTCGACGGCCGCCAGGGTCTCGCGCAACTCTTCGGCCGCCGGCGCGGCGTGCTCGAGCTTCACCGGCACGTACTCCACCGACGGGATCTTCTGACGGAAGTAGTTCATCTCGTCGATGCGCGTGACCACGTCCATCAAGAGCCCGCCCGCGCTGACCATGTGCTGGGACATCAGCCGCGCCTCGTCGAAACCGTCGAGGAAGAAGAAGGTGCCGTCCGCGACCGTGAGCGTGGCAAACACGACCTCTTCGATCTGCTTGGCCATGTACGAATAAAGCTTCTCGCTCGAGACCAGGCCGGCTTGCGACGCCGCCTCGCCGAAGCGCGCCCCGCTCTTCATCTTCTCGACGATGGTCTCGCGCTGCTCGGCGGTGATGGCCCCATAGCGATAGAGCACGCTGCCCAGCCGCTCGTCGTCGCAGGTGGTCTTCACGCCGACGATGTTGCCCTGCTCGAACATGATCGAGCGCGTGTGCTCCAGATCGAGCACGATCAGCTCGCCGCGCCAGTTGGCTTGGGCAACCATCGCCACCACGTCGGTCACCTCGCCCCGGGCGGTGATCTCGCCGGCCAGGCGCACGATGGCGCCGTCTTCGCTGTCGCGACGCCCGTCCTCGCCCGTCAGGCGCATCAGCACCACGTGACGCGGTGACGGCAAGAGCCGGAACGCCCCCTCCCGGGCGCGCATTCGCTGGCTGGCGGTGACCCCGATGGGGTGCGCCACGCCCGACGCGTCGATGCGGACCAGCTCGGACCGGGCGTCCTTCATGGAAGCTGGAGGATACCAGCTCCGCCACCCGGCATGACAGAAACCCGAGGAAGATCCCTCAGCGCAGCTCGGCCACGGTCGTGCCGAACATCCGCTCGAGCCCCGACAGGACCAGGTCGCTGGGGGTGATCCGCGTGCCGTCCAGGGCCATCACCGCCTCGGCGCCGCCCGGCAGCTCGAGCACCAGCTCGACCGGGCACGAGCCGGGACAGTCGCGCAAGAGGTCTCGCAGCGCTTCCAGCTGGCGCCGCTCGGTGCGCTCCGCCGCCAGGCGAATCGACAGCGAACGCGTCGCCTTCAGCACGGCATCTGCCAGCGGCTCGGCAGAGTCGACCAGCAGGGTCGGCTCCTTCTCCTCGTCCGAGTCGTCGCTCATCGGGAAGCTCACCTTGCCGGTGACCAGCACCGGCTCGCCGGTGGTCAAGATCGGCGCATAGGTCTCGATCCGATCGCCGCGCAGCTTGGCCTTCACCCGCCCGAACATGTCCTCGATCTCGAAGAACGCGGCCTTGCCGCCCGAGCCGCCCTTGAACAGCTTCTCTTGATAGCCCTCGACCATGCCGGCGACGCTGACCATGCTCCAGGCCGCCTCGGCCGCCACCTTCACGCTGACGATAGCGCCCAAGCGCGAGAGCTTGTTGCCGTAGCGGAGCAGCGGGTGGCCCGAGACGTAGCAGCCGAGCGCCGCCTTCTCGCGGCGCAGGGCCTCGAGCCGGTCCCACTCGATCACCGTGGGGTACTCGTCGGTGCCCGTGCCCTCTTGCTTGTCGCTGGCGGCGTCGAACATGCCGAACAGCGTGGTCTGGCCACGCTCGCGGTCCCGGCTCGAGCTACGCGAGCGCTCGAGCGCGCGGTCGATGGCGGCGTAGGCCCGGCCGCGGCTGATCCCCATCGGGCCCAGCACGGTGTCGAAGGCGCCGCACTGCACCAGCGCCTCGAGCACGCCCTTGTTCAGGCGTTTGGCGTCCACGCGAGCGGCAAAGTCGAACAGGTCGCGGAACGGCCCGCCGGCGTCCCGCGCCTCGAACACGGTCTCGAGGGCGGCTGCGCCCAGCCCGCGGACCGCGCCCAGGCCAAAGCGGATCTGCGGCCCCAGCCGGTCGCGCAGCTTGCCGGGGCCGCGCCCCGGCCCGCGCCCGTCGGGGTGCTGGTACACCACGGTGAAGTCCAGGGCGCTGGCGTTGATGTCCGGCGGAAGGACGCTCACCCCCCACGCGCGCGCCTCGGCGATGGTGCGCACCACCTTGTCGATCTTGTCCTTGTCGGCGGTGAGCAGCGCCGCGAAAAACTCGGTGGGGTAGTGCGCCTTGAGATACGCAGTCTGATAGGTGACCAGCGCGTAGGCCGCCGAGTGGCTCTTGTTGAAGCCGTAAGACGCAAAGCCCTCGACCT
This sequence comes from Polyangiaceae bacterium, assembly GCA_023150915.1. Lineage (GTDB taxonomy): Bacteria > Myxococcota_A > Polyangia > Polyangiales > Polyangiaceae > JADJKB01. The sequence continues at coordinate 1,516 of JAKLKA010000243.1, read as the reverse complement.
CGCGGAAGATCGCCCGCGCCTGCTCTTCGCTGACGCCGTTCTTCTTGGCGCCCTCCAGGAAATTGGCCTCTTGCTTGGCCATCTCCGACGCCTTCTTCTTGCCCATGGCGCGGCGAAGCAAGTCGGCGCCCCCCAGCGAGTACCCGGCCAGGTGCTGCGCGATCTGCATCACCTGCTCTTGATAGACGGGCACGCCGTAGGTGGGCGCCAGCACCTCGTCCACCAGCGCGTGCAGCTTGCGGATCGGCTTTCGGCCGTGTTTGCCGCTGATGAAGTCGTCGATCATCCCGGTGCCCAGCGGCCCGGGTCGATACAGCGCCACCGCGGCCACGATGTCTTCGAAGCAGTCGGGCTTGAGCGGGCGCAGGATCTGGTTCTGCATGCCGCTCGACTCGAGCTGGAACACGCCGGTGGTGTCCCCGCTGGAAATCAGCTGATAGGTCTCGCGGTCGTCCAGCGGGACCATCCCCAGCGACAGCGGCTGATCCTTCCGGTCCGGCCGGGCGTTCACCAGGCGCTCGGCGATGTCGATCACCGTCAGGGTCTTCAGCCCCAAGAAGTCGAACTTCACCAGCCCCGCGGCCTCGACGTCGTCCTTGTCGTACTGCGTGACGATGCTCGAATCGCTGAGAAAGCACGGCACGTGGTCGTCGAGCGGACCGTCGCTGATCACCACCCCGGCCGCGTGCATGCCCGCGTGCCGCGTCAGCCCCTCGAGCTTCTTGCCCTGGGTCAACAGCTCGCTGACCTGCGGGTCGGCCTCGGCCATCTGCTTGAGCTTCGGCTCCATGGCCAGCGCTTCTTCGATGGTCGCGGTCTTCCCCTGCCCCAGGTCGGGCACCAGGCTGGCGATGCGCTGGGCGTCTTGCGCGGCAATCCCCATGGCGCGCGCCACGTCCTTGATCACGCTGCGCGCCTTCAGGTTCTGATAGGTGGCGATCTGCCCCACGCTGTCTTTGCCGTACTTCTCGGCAACGTAGGCGATCACCTCGTCCCGCCGCGCCATGCAGAAGTCGACGTCGAAGTCCGGCATGCTGACGCGCTCGGGGTTCAAGAAGCGCTCGAACAGCAGGTTGTAAGGGATGGGATCGAGCTCGGTGATGCCGAGCGAGTAAGCCACGATCGAGCCCGCGCCCGAGCCACGACCCGGCCCCACCGGGATGCCGCGGGCCTTGGCCTCGCGGATGAAGTCCCAGACGATCAGGAAGTACCCCGGGTACTTCATGCCGGCGATCACGTCGAGCTCGAGCTCCAGGCGGGCGCGGTACGCCGCCTCGTCCACGCTCTTGCCCAGCGTGCGGAATTCGGCAAAGCGCTTCTCGAGCCCCTCGCGCGAGACGTGACGAAAGAAGCCCTCCAAGTCGTAGCCCTCGGGCACCGGGAACTTGGGCAGCATGGGCTCGCCCAGCTTCAGCGTCACGCCCGCGCAGCGCTCGGCGATGGCCAGCGTGTTCCGGAGCGCCTCGGGCAGCTCGCGGAAGGTCGCGGCCATTTCCTCCGCGGTCTTCAGGTACAT
>JAKLKA010000042.1 GCA_023150915.1 Polyangiaceae bacterium | reverse complement strand
GGGTTCAAGCGAGCCCAGGCCGAGCAAGCCGTCCGGCAGGTGCGCGCGCGTGGAGTGGAGCCTCGACCCGAGCCGCTGCTCCGCGCCGCAATCGCGGTGCTCACGCCCTGAGACGCTTCGAGCCCACCCCCACACAAAGGGGGTGTGGCCGCGGCGTGATGCGCCCATGGCGGCAAGAGACGGGCCTCGCGCCTCGGCCCCGGTCCGGTCGCCTCGCTCCTGAGCCGGACGCTGCAGGTCGCCCTGACGAGAACCGATCCGGAGTGCCATCCGCCGTCCCTCTCTTGACTGCTCACGCCCTTGATGCCCCGGGGGGGGGCCTGTCAAGCCGCTCGCATGGCGGCGCCTGGCGACCGCTGGCGGTGCGCGCCGCTCAAACACCGATGAACAAGCGGTGCGCGAAGTTGCGCTCGAGCTTGGCGCGCAGCACTTTTTCTGCGGCCGTCTCGATGTCGTACTCCACGCGCTTGAACTCGAACCGCTTCTTGTCGGTGTCGTACACGGTGTAGCTGGCGCGGTTGTCGTAGTCGCGCGGCTGGCCGATGGAGCCGACCGAGACGATGTACTTCTTGCCCGGCTCCAGATCGAAGTCGACCGGCGGCAGCTCTTCCACGCTGGTGCGGGTGAGCGCGAACACCTTGCACAGGTGCGAGTGTCCGATCAGCGTCAGGTGCGCCAGCTCGTCGTAGATGGGCAAGCACTCGCGCGCTTGCTCGGGAGCGAAGATGTACTCGAACTCTTCCAGGCGCACGGGCGAGCCGTGGCACAAGAGCACGTTCACCGCTTCGAGGCGGATCTGATAGGGCAGCCCCCGCAGCCAGTCGGTGTTCTCTTTCGACAAGAGCTGCGCGTGGGTGTCCAGCGCGTGGCGCGCCGCCTCGTAGTAGTACGAGTAGTCCATGCGCCCCGCGACGGCGGCGTCGTGGTTGCCCAAGATGGTCGACTTGACCAGGTCGCGCACCACGTCGGCGCACTCGTTCGGCGAGCCGCCGTACCCCACGGTGTCGCCCAGGCAGTAGTACTCCCTGATGCTCTCGCTCTTGAACGCCTCGACGGCAGCGCTGAGCGCTTCGTAGTTGGCGTGGATGTCGCTGAGGATTCCGAGGCGCATCGGGGTGCCAGGGCGGGACGCCGAATCTAACACGGCGGGCCCGGCCGTTCGGCGGATATGTCGTCATCCGCCCTGGCAGGCAAGGCCAGAGTGCACGTCAGGTGTCCAGGGTTTTGCCTGGGCCCGGGCGACGCGGGGACGAAACCGCCCATTTTGGGGCTAAGCTCGCCCGGTGGCGACCGCCGGCGGACCCGAGGACTTGGGCATCACGCTCCCCCCGATCGAGATCGTCGAGCTGGCCGAGGCGGCGCGGCAGTACGTGCTCACCGCCGTCGGGACCGAGCTCGACTACACCCCCGAGACCCTGCCGCTGCTCGATCACTACATCCGGCAGTCCAGCGAGAGCGTTCGCGAGCGGCCCGAGCTGGCCGAGCTCTTGACGCGCAGCGTGGGCGCCTATTTCGGAGAGGTGGTGCGGCGCACGCTCCCGTGCTTCTGGCGGCTGCCCTCGAGCGACGCTCGGAGCTGGCAGCTGTGCTTCGAGCAAGTGTTCTTGGCGTTCAACCCCACGGCGTTTGCCTGGGACGCGCTGTTCGAGTCGGCCGACCACGACGGTCCGTCGTCCGAGCTGGTGCTCGATCGCGAAGATCGCGAGGCCCTGGAGCAGCGGCTGGCGGCCCTGCCACCGGTCAGCGAATCGGAATACTGGTTGCTCTCGACCCGCTTCGAGGTCGTGGAGATGGCTGCCGATCAAGCCCGCCTGGGCCTGACGCGCGCGGGGCTTGCCCACGTGGAGTACGGGCCCGCCGACTACGAGCCGACGATCAGCCCCATTGGCCAGGCGTGAGCGCGGTCACTCGAAGACCTGGGTGAACGCGAAGGTCAGGTCGCCGTTGCCCTTCTCGTCGCCCTTCCCGTCGAGCACCGCCATTGGGCCCTTGAGATCGGCCGCCGTGGCCCAGGTGCCGTGGGGCGCGAAGTCCATGGTTCCCTTGAATTTGACCCGCAGCCGCATGCCGTTGCCCAGGTTCTGGGTCATGGTCACCGACGCGTCGAACGAGGCGGTCGAGCCGGTGGACTTCTTCAAGATGAACTCGGCGCCGTCGAACGTGGTCTTGCCGTCGTCCTTGCTGCCGAAGAGCTTGAGCATGGCGTCGTTGGCCGGCATGAACTTTTCTTCGATCTTGACCGGGCGATCGGGCAAGAACGCGCCGTCGTTGTTCTTCTCGAACATGCTCTTGAACTCGTCCTTGATCAGCTTCAGCGTCGCATCGGGCACCTTCGTCCCGCCGGTGTCGGTGGCGCCGAGCTTGCCGTCGTCGTAGCGAGTGATGGTGTACGTCGAGCCCGAGAGCGGGCTGACTGTCTTCTTCTCGGCGGCGGTGCCCTCTTGCGAGGTGCTGTGCAGGTCCTTCACCTCGACGTCGGCCTTGGTCATGCGGTGCTCGTCCGACGACTTGACGGTGTACTTGCCCTCGAAGGTCGAGGTCTCGCGGAACGTCTTGCCCTGGAAGGTGAACTTCGAGGTCGTCTTGCGGGTGACGGTGGCGCGGGCGCCCGACTTGGGCACCAGCCGCTGAAAGGTCACGTCGTTGCTGGTCGGCGTGGCCGGCGCGGCCAAGGGGTTGGCGCCGGGTTGCGACTCTTGCTGGGCCTTCTCGCCCTGCTTGCAGGCCAAGAGAGCCGCGGTGATGACGATTGCAGCCGGAAACAGCGTACGAGCCCGCATGACGATTCCTCCTTCGGGAACCGCGACGGTACTCGCTCCGATCGCGCGGCGCTACTTCGGTGGTGCGCCGGCGTCGGGGGGCCCGCCGACGGTCACGCGGGCGGGCAAGGCCACCACCTGCGGGGGCTCGATGGTGCTGCCCAGAAAGTCACGAAAGGACACCGAGTAGCGGCCCGGCAGCGGGCCAATCAAGAGCTGCTCGGACTGCGGCCGGATCCACGCCACCGCCACGCCGTCGATCAGCACGTATCGGATCGAGTCACTCTTGTTCACCGCCAAGAGGCCCTCGCCGGGCGCGGCCTTGTCCGCCGGCTCGGTGGTCACTGCCTTGGTGTGGAAGGCGCCGAGGTCGTCGCGCGTGAGCAGCACGCCGGCAGCTTGGGGGGGCAGCTCGCCCGAGCGGAACGTGGCGCCTGCAGGCGGAATGAAGAGCTGCCCGAATGGCAGCTCGGCCTTGCGGGCGATCGCCGAGACCTCGAAGGCCAGCTTGCCGCCCTTGGGCCAGCGCAGCTCCGCCTTGAGCGGGGTCAGCCCGTCGTCGCAGATCTTGCTGGCCGGGTCCACCGCCACCAGATCCAGGATCAGGCGACACAAGAGATCGCCGGCGCGCCCCAGATTGGGCACGTTGCCGCTCTCGAGCGACACGTCTCCCATGGGCGCGGCGATCTCGAGCTTGCTGGTCTCGAGGCCGAGCAGCTGACCCTTGCCCCGGCGCTCGGCCTTGACCTGAGTGAGCGGCAGCGCGTCGGCGCGCCCCTCGGACAAGAGGGCGCGCAGCGTGCCGGCGCGCAGCACGCGGTAGGCGTTTCCGTCGGGCCAGACCAAGACGTGGCCGTGGTGCTCGGACTGCGCCCGCAGCTCGGCGTTCTGAGGCACCGGAAAGCTGGGCGAGGCGAAGGCGAAGCGCATGCGCCCGATCGGAGCCAGGTCGACGCTGACCCGCAGCGCGGTCTTCTCGCGCGCCTTCTTCAGCGCGTCGTTCGACAGCTCGGGCGTGGCGTTCGGTCCGGGCACGTCGAGCCACTTGAACGCGGCCTCGAGCGTGACGCCGGTGCCGTCTTTGATGGTCAGCGTGTCGCGCGGCAGGGCTGCGTCGTCACGGAACGCCGTGGGCTCGGGAGGCCCGGCCTCGGGGACGATCAGCCGCCCGGCCGAGTCCGCCGGGATGCCGCCGCGCCCGGCGTCGGCCTTGACCGCCGGCGCGGGATCGGCCGAGAGCAGCGGTGCGGGCAGGATGCTGGCGTTGGGGCTGGGTTGATTCTGGTTTTCTTGGCTGCCGCTGGCACCCTGCGAGGGGCAACCCGAGACCAGCAGGCACGCGGAGACGAAGGCGGCTCTCGTGATCATGGCCTCACCGTCGCGCCCGACCGATCAGCTCGGTCACGGTCGTGCCGTGCCGCTCGCAGTGCGCGGCGATGCCTGCCAGCACCTTCTGGGCGGCGCACGGGTCGGCGAAGCTGGCCGTGCCCACCTGAATGGCGCGGGCGCCTGCCAGCAAGAACTCGAGCGCGTCGCGCCAGGTCGAGATGCCGCCGATGCCGATCACCGGGATCTTCACCGCGCCCACCAGATCCCAGACGATGCGCAGCGCGATGGGCCGAAGCGCCGGCCCGCTGAACCCGCCGGTGCGATTGGCCAGGCGCTGGCGTTCGGCGTCCACGTCGATGGTCATGCCGCGAATGGTGTTGATCGCGGTCAGGGCGTCGGCGCCGGCGTCTTCACAGGCCTTGGCCACCGCGACGATGTCTCCGGCCTCGGGGCTCATCTTCACCCAGAGCGGCAGCTTCACCGCCCGGCGCACCGCACCGGTGACCTGGGCCGCCAGGGTGGGGTCTTTGCCGAACTCGATGCCGCCGTGGGACACGTTCGGGCACGAGACGTTGAGCTCGAGCGCGTGGACGCCTGGCTCGCCACCCAGGCGCTCGGCGATGGCCACGAAGTCGTCGGTGCTGCTGGCGAAGATGTTGGCGATCACCGTCACCCCGCGCTCTCGCAAGATCGGCAGCTTGTCCCGGCAGAACGCCTCGACGCCGACGTTGGCCAGGCCAATGGCGTTGAGCATGCTGGCCGGGGTCTCGCAGATGCGCTCGGGCGGGTTGCCGGCCCGTGGCTCGCGGCTCAGGCCTTTGGTGCAGATGCCGCCCAGCGTGGCCACGTCGAAGAAGTCGTCGTACTCGAGCCCGTAGCCGAACGTGCCCGACGCGGTGAGCACCGGGTTCTCGAGCTCGAGCGAGCCGATCTGGACCGCGAGCCGGTTCACGACGCCGCCCCTCCGGCGCTTGGCGCGCGCTCGGCGCGGCTCCAGTCGATGCGCCGCGCGTCGATGCACGGGCCTTCGGTGCAGGCATAGATGTAGCCGCCCCCGGCGGCTGGCAGAGGGCAGCCCAGGCACACGCCATAACCGCAGGCCATGGGCGTCTCGACCGACACCTCGCACGGCACGTCGCGCCGCGCGCACATCTCGGCCACCGCGGCCATCATCCGATCGGGCCCGCAGGTGAAGACCTCGACGTCTTCGGCCAAGAGTGCGCCGAGCGCGTCGGTGACGCGGCCCTTCTGCCCGCGCGAGCCGTCTTCGGTGGTGAGGTGAAGGTCGGTGATCAGCGCCAGGTCGTCGTCCAGCGGAAGGTCTTTCTTGGTACGCCCGCCATACAAGGCGATGGGGCGCTGGCCCGTGGCCGAGAGCGTGCGGGCCAGGAACAACAGCGGTGCCACGCCGACCCCACCCGCCACCAGCACGGCACGCCGACCTGGCGTGGGGGCGCGCCACGGAACCCCCAGCGGGCCGATCAGCGAGAACGGCTCGCCCGGCTCGGCGCGCGCCATGCGCGTGGTGCCCTCACCCACCACCTTCACCAAGATGGTGGGCGTGGCGCCGCCGCTCAGGTAGCTCATCGGGCGCGGCAAGAGCGGGGCGTCGCCCCACTCGGCGCCGCGCACCATCAGGAACTGACCGGGCAGCGCGCCCAGGTCGCGACCCACGTCGAAGGTGAGCACCTGGTAGGCGTTGCCCATGCTCTCGCGTCTGAGCAGCGGCGCGACGACCTGAGCGCGATGGGGCGCCATCTCAGTCGACCTCCGCTTCGTCGCTGCCCGCGAGGATCTGCCCGGTGCCCGGGTCGATGCACAGCTTCATCTCGATGGCGTCCTCGGAGTTGTCCGCGTAGTAGCCGCGACGGACCAGGTGGGTGGTGAAACCCAGCGATCGGTACAGGCTGATCGCCGCCAGATTCGAGCGGCGCACCTCCAGTAGCACGAGACGCTTCCGGTCGCGTATGGCTCGCGCCAGGGCCTCGGAAAGCAGCGCCCGGGCCGCGCCGCGGCGGCGGAAATCGGGGTGGGTCGCCACGTTGATCACGTGCAGCTCGTCGGCCACCGACCAGGTCAAGAGAACCGCCCACGCGGGCGCAGCCGGCGTCTCGCGCGCGACGGTCAGGCTCGCCCAGGTCTTGGCCAGCTCTGCCTCGAGGTCGATGGTCTGCTGGGTGAGCGCGGCGATCTCGACCACTCGCGAGCGATCGGCCGGGGTCATTGCTTCCACCCTCATGACAGGGCCCAGGCGCGCACGGCGAGCAGCGCGGCGTCGAGCGAGAGCAAGAGCGAGCCGTCGCCGCGCAAGATGGCGCCGCTGTAGGGGCCGCTCTCTGCCAGCAAGGTCGGCAACGGTCGCAGGTTGCACTCTTCTACCTCGCCCACGGCGTCGACCCCCACGCGGACGGCGGGGATGCCGCGGAGCGCGAGCTCGATGGAAAGAGCGCAGGCGGCTTCGGACGGCTCGCCCAGGCAGCGCAGCAGCGGCACCACCGGCTCTTCCGGCGCCGTCAGCTCGACCTTCCCGGCGAAGCTCACCGGCAGCGCCAGCCGAAAAGCGCCGGCCTCGAGCCAGATCACGTCGGTGGTGAAGCGCTCGCTGGGCACTTCGAGCGTGGCACGAAGGCCGCTGCCGGGCCGCCGTTCGAGGCGAATGGTTCCGCCCAGGCGCCGCACGGTGTTCAGGGCGAGATCGAGGCCCACGCCGCGACCGGCCAAGAGATCGGCCTCGCGCTTGGTGGTCAGCCCCGGCACGAACAACAGCGAGAGCAAGTCGTCGTCGCCCGCGGCGCGGGCCGCTTCGGCGCTGATCGAGCCGCGCAGGACCGCCGAGCGGCGCACGGACTCGATGTCGACGCCGCGGCCGTCGTCTTCACACACGATCGAGAGCGAGTCTCCGATGCGTTCGGCCGAGAGCGCGAGCGTGCCCACGGGGTCTTTTCCCAGCGCCACGCGCTCGTCGGCGGCCTCGAACCCGTGAGCCAGGGCGTTGCGTGCCAGCTGCATCAGTGGGTCGACCAGGCGCTCGGCGATCTCGCGGTCCAGGGGCGCGTCGCCGGCGCGGATCAGCACGCGCACCGGGCGATCTTCCCGGGCTGCCAGGCGCTCCACCGCCGCGCCGATCTTGTTCAACATGGAAGAGAGCGAGGTGCGGCGGACCAGCGCGATCTCGCGGCGCACGTCGTGGGCGGCGCCCTTGAGACGGTCTGCCCCCTTTCGCCCCAGTGCGCTGCCGTACTCCAGGTCGTCCGCTGCGGCCGCCAAGGACCTTCCCACGGCGTCCAGCGTGGCCAGCGCCTTGGCCGGGGGGCCCCAGGGTCGTGGTGGCCCCAAGAGGCGCAGCGCCTCGGCCAGTGCCGCTTGCTGGTCGCGCAGCCGCGAAACCTCGTGCTCGGCCACGGCCGCCGCGCCCGAGACCTCGTCTTGCGCCAAACGGATCAGCTCGACCCGCTCGAGCACGCGTTCGAGCGACACCCCGTGCACGCGTACCATCTGCTCGCCGGTGTCTTCTTCCGGCGGTACCGAGGCGCGGCGGCTGGGTGCGGCCGAGGTGCGCCGTTCGCGGGGGCGCAGCGTGTCGAGCGCGCTGGTTGGGTCGTCGACCAAGGTGATCAGCACGCTGATGTGCCGCGGCAGATCCGCCGAAAGCCGGCGCCGATCGAAGCCGGGCTGCTTGAGCGCGGCTTCGAGGCCATGGCAGTACCACGTGGTCAGGTCGTCGCCGATGGCCGCAGCGGCGCCCTTCACCGAGTGCACGGCGCGGATGGCGTCGGTGAGCGCGCTCGGGTCCTCGGGGCGCTCGAGCAGGGCCTCGAGCTCGGCCACGCGCTCGCGCACCGTGGCCTGGTACTCGGCGCGGTAGGCCGGATCGACGCTCGACGGCCCGAGGCCCGGGGGCGGCTCGGGCCACTCGGTGTCGAACACCGGGCGGCCCCCGCGCAGGCGGCCCATTGCTGCGCGCAAGAGTCGTGCAGCGTCGTGGCGCGCGCCGGTCTCACCCCGGCGCAGGCGCGCCGAAAGCTGGGCGATCACCAGCGAGAGATCGGTGTGGCCGGCCATGGCCGCCGAGCCGCGGAAGGTGTGCAGCGCGGCGCGCACTTCGCGCGGGTCGGCCGTTGGGTCGTCGAACACCGCCGAGCGCTTCTCGATCTCGTCGGCCAAGAGGGCGTCGAGCTCGGCCTGGCTCACGGGCTTTCGTCCGACTCGTCGCGGTACTGATCGCGTATCAGCTCGATCAGGGGCCCCAGCGTGGGCCCGAGGGAGCCAAGCAGCGACTTGTTCTGGGGTCGCGCCGACAGCGCGGTCAGCGCGTCGAGCAACGCGCGGGCGTGGTCGGCGGCTTCCGCCACGATGCGCGCGCTCTCGGGGTCGGTGCGCGTGATGTGCTTGACCCGCGCCGACACGTCGGAGAGCGCGGTCGAGACGTCGCGCTGCACCGCCTGCAGCTGCAAGATGTCGCGGGCCACGTCGGCGGTGCGCGCCTGGGCGCTCTCGACCTGCTCTCGCAGCTTGTCGCGGTCCTTGTCCATCTGATCGAACAGCGCGCCGTGCCGCTCGAGGGCGCCCAGGGCACGGCCCGCGTGGCTGCGCACGTCTTCGGCGACCAGCACCAGCGGCTTGCCGGCCGGGTCGCCCAGCCGCGCGCCTTCCAGCCCGGCGTTGAGCGCCGTGAGCCGGATCTGCTCCAGCGACTCTCGCGCCGCCGCCAGGCTGGTGCGTGCCTCGCGCGCGCGCGAAAACAGCAGCTTCACCGCGTCGACCGCGGCGTCGAGCAGCGTGCGTTGCTGTGCGGCGCTGGCGCCGGCGGCCTGACTGGCCGAGAGCGCGGTTTCGGCGGCGTGCTCGGCGTTCTCGGCCGCGCGGAACAAGAGCGCGTCGTCGACTCCGCGACTCTGCTCGGCGGCCCGCTCGCCGCTGAATGTTTCGCGCAGACCGCCGATCAAGCGTCCGAGCTTCATGCGCTGGCCTCCAGTGCTTTCTCGATTTCCAGCGCCACGTCCAGCGGTGCCACCGGCTGGCCCGCGTGCTCGACGCCGTGCTCGCTCTTCTGGAAGAAGCCGGTGTCGAGCACCTCGACCCCCCACAGGCCCACCACCTCGCCCCCGCTCAGGCACACCACCAGGTGCGGGCCCGCCTCGCCCAGGCGCGCCACCGGCACCACCTTGCCCGCGACCCAGGCCAGGGCCAGGGGGCTGCCCGGCACGGCCGACAAGCGCGGGCGGGCGTGCACGCTGTGCACCACCAGCGCGGGAAGGAACCGCGGTTCGCCCCGCACCGACACGATCATGCCGGCGCCGCTGCCCATCAGTTCGCGCTCCGCCGCCGCACCAGCCGCGAGTTCAAGAACTGGTAGATGATCTTGCACACCTCGAACGAGCTGCCTTCCATGAAGTCGACCACCTCGCGCACCGTGCGCTGGCCGTCGATGGCCTCGAGCACCGCCAGCTCGCGCTTGGTGAGCTTCGACTCGTCGCCGTGACGCTCGATGGCGCCCTCGTCCTGGGCGATCACCTCTTCGAAGTCGAAGGTGCCCTCGATCAGCCGCCACTCGTCCACCCGTCGGAACCCCTCCATCACCAGCGCGCTGGTCGACAGCCCCAGGCGAACGGTGGACACCTCGGGCGGGATGCCGACCGTGAAGGTGAAGCGACCCGTCTTCCACCGCACCACCTCGTACACCAGCTCGGACGCCTGGCGGGTGATGGCGTGGGTGATGGCTTCGGGCTCGACCAGCCCCAGCTCTTTGAGCACGTCGCCGAGCAGCCGGCGCGAGCCCGAGCGTTGGCCGAGCACGGTGTCCAGATCTTCGCGGCTGATGGCGCCCGACTCGACCAGGTAGCGACCGAGCAAGAACTCGTCGCGCACCCCCCGCGAGCGGGCGAAGTCGATGTTGCCCTCGCGCACGAACAGCGTGATCTCGCTCTTGGCGTTCGAGATCACCAGGCCCCCGGTCTGGTGCTGCAGGTGCAAGAGCTGCAAAATCTCGGCAATGGAGATGACCGACACGTCGCCGGCCAGCACTTCTTGGGTGTTCTCGCCGAAATCCAGGGTGCGCAGCAGGCTGGTCAGCGAGCCCATGTTCTCGGGCGTGATGGCGCGCTTCACCGCGTCGTTCAGCTTGGCCACCATGTCGGGCGAGACCCCCGAGGTGGACGCCAGCTCGGGCGTCACCAGCTTGACCAGGTTCGCCGCGAACACCACCGCGGTCTGCACGCGACGCAGCGCCGGGTCGTCGCTGGCCGCCACCTGACTGGCGCTCACCGGCTCGGCGATGGTCGACTCGTCGGGCATGGTGTTCGGCTCGGGCACCGCCGGACCACGCCCCTCTTGGTGCTTCTTCAGCGCGCCCTCGACCACCGCGATCAGGCCGCGCGCGTCGAAGGGCTTGGTGATGGCGTCGATGGCGCCGGTCTGCTGGACGAACTGGCCGCGGATCTTGTCGCCCTTGGCGCTCATCAGCACCACCGGCGTGTTCGCCCGGTCGGGGTTGGCCCTCAGCTCGCGACAGAACTGATAGCCGTTCATGCGCGGCATCACGAAGTCGAGCAGCACCAAGTCGATCTCGATGCCGCTCTTGATCTTCAGCAGGGCGTCTTGCCCGTCTTCGGCCGTGACCGGGTCGTAGTCTTGCGACGCCAAGATCGACGCCACGACCTTGCGGATCGTGGGGCTGTCGTCGACCACGAGGATTCGGGCGCCCATTGGGGGCGCCATTGTAAGCGGGTCGTGCTGAGCACGACCAAGAATCGCCTTGGCCTGGCGCTCAGCTGCCTTCGGTAGCCGTCCGGATGTGCAGGTCGGCGAGCTGCTGCGGGCTGACCGGGTTCGGGGCGTCGCTCATCACATCGGTGCCCTTTTGGGTCTTGGGGAAGGCGATCACGTCCCGGATGCTGTCGCTGCCGGCGGCCAGCATGGCCAGCCGGTCCATGCCCAGGGCGATGCCGCCGTGGGGCGGCGCGCCATAGCGCAGGGCGCTGAGCAAGAACCCGAACTTCTCCTGGGCGTCCTGGTCGGCGATGCCCAGCGCCGAGAACACCCGCTGCTGCACCTCGGGGTCGTGGAGCCGAATGCTGCCGCCCGCGATCTCGAAGCCGTTCAGCACCAGGTCGTAGCGGTGGCACAGCACCTTGCCCGGATCCTTCTCCAGCAAGGGCACGCTGTCGTCGTGCGGCCGGGTGAAGGCGTGGTGCGCCGCGGCCCAGCGCTTCTGTTCGTCGTCCCACTCGAACAGCGGCGGGTCGACCACCCACAAGAAGTTCCAGTGGTCGCCGTGACCCACCTCGGGAATGAGGCCCAGCTTCTTGGCCACGTGCACCCGCAGGTTGGCGAGCACGGTGTGCACCATGCTGGCCTTGCCGAACTGGAAGAGCAGAAGGTCGTTCTCTTTGGCGCGGCAGTGGGCGTTGATGGCGTCGCGCAGGTTGGCGTCAATGGTCTTGGCGAAGGGCGACTGCGTCCAGCTGCCGTCGGCCCCCACCTTGGCGCGGGCCAGGCCTGCGGCGCCCATGCTCTTGGCCAGCTGCTCGAGCTTGTCGGTGTCGGAGCGTGACAGGCCGGCGTCGCCGGGCACCACCATGCACTTGACGATCTCGGCGGGCAGATCGCGACGGTGCACGCCCGAGCGGAACTTGTCGGCGATCGGCTGCCAGAAGGGCACGCCGCCGCCGCCATGCTCGACCACCAGATCGGTCAGGTCCACGTGCTTCATGCCGAAGCGCAGATCCGGCTTGTCGTTGCCGTAGTCGCGCATCGAGTCGTCGAACTTCATGCGCGGGAAATGACCGTCGGGGTAGAGCTTCTTCAGATCGATGCCCAGGCCCTCTTTCCAGATGGTGAAGACCAGGCCCTCGACCAGCGAGAAGATGTCGTCCTGGTTGACGAAGCTCATCTCGATGTCGATCTGGGTGAACTCGGGCTGGCGGTCCAGGCGCAGATCTTCGTCGCGGAAGCAGCGCACGATCTGGAAGTAGCGCTCGTACCCCGCCACCATGAACAGCTGCTTGAAGATCTGCGGGCTCTCGGCCAGGGCATAGAACTTCCCGGCGTGCAGCCGCGCCGGCACCAGGAAGTTGCGCGCGCCGCCCGGGGTGTACTTCACCAGGAACGGGGTCTCGATCTCCAAGCAGCCCTGGCCAGCCAGGTAGTTGCGGGTGGCCTGGTTGATGGTGTGGCGCATGCGCAGCGCGCGCTGAAGCGGCCGCCGCCGGAGGTCCAGGTAGCGGTACTGGAGCCGCACCTCTTCGCGGGTGTCGATCTGGTCGGTGATCTCGAAGGGCGGCGTCTCGGCCTTGTTGAAGATGGTCGCCTCGGTCACCACCACCTCGATCTCGCCGGTGGCCAGATTCGGGTTGGCGGCGGAGACCATCTTGTTCTCCTTCTTACTGAACTGCTCGCCCCGGGAGCGCACGCGGCCCCGGATGCCGATCACCCATTCGCCGCGCACCTGCTCGGCCAGGTCGTGGGCCTCTTGCGAGGCGTCGGGGTCGAACACCACCTGGGTCAGACCCTCTCGATCCCGCAGATCGATGAAGATCAGCGAGCCATGGTCGCGGCGGCTGTCGACCCAGCCGAAGAGGACCACCTCTTCGTCGAGGTTCGAGGCGCGCAGGGCGCCGTTGTCGTGAGTGCGCTTGAGCTCGTCGATGAACCGGGCCAAGGGGGTGTCCTTTCGGGGGGCACCGCTTTTAGCGCGCCCGCGGCCCAAGGCCCAAACCCCGGGCCGGCGTCTCCCGGAAACTGGGCCGAATTCCCAGCAGATCGTAACGCTCTCGGGGGTGAGCGCCCGCCCCCCGCCCCCGCTGCTACGCCCCGAGCGGCACTGGCTCTACCCGCTGTGCGGGTGGCTGGCCCTCGCCGTGCCGCTGGTCGTCACCTTGCTGCGCACCAGCGCCTTCACCCAGTGGCGCGACGACTTGCCGATCGTACGCGCGCTGGGGCTCGTCCCCATCGGCGGCGAGGGCACGCTCTCGAGCGTGCTGATCCAGGCCGCGTCGCTCTTGCCCATCGGTGGGCGCGTGCTGCGCGCTGCCCTGCCCAGCGCCCTCTGCCTCGCGCTGGCTTCGCGCCTGGCATATTCCCTCACCGCGCGCCTGCTCGAGCAGAACGCGTTCACGCCGCGGCTCACGCCCTTTCTGGCGCTGGCCGCTGCGCTGACCGCAACGCTCGCGCCCACCTGGCAGCTCGAGGGCACCATCGCCGGCGGTGCCACGCTGGCCGCGGCGCTGGTGCTCGCCGGGCTCTTGCTGCGACCCAGCGCCAGCGCCCGGGACGCGCGGGTGTGGCTCGCGTTCGGCGCGTTCGTGGGTCTGACCAGCATGGAGAGCCACGCGGCCGGTGCTGCGCTGCTGGTGGCGCTCGCGGCGCAGGTCTTCGCCATCGGCGAGATCCCTCCGAAGCGCGGCCTCGCTCTTGCCGCCAGCGGAGCGCTGGTGACAGGTCTGCTCTGCGCCATTCCCATCGCCGTTCGGCCGCTGGCCGCCCGCGCGTGGGTGCACCTGGGAATCACCCTCTCGTCGGCCAGCGTGGCGGGCGCCGACGTCGCCGCGGCGCGCTCGGGCATCTTGACCACCTGGTTCGCCGAGGTCGGCATCATCGCCTGCGTGCTGGCGCTGGGCGGCCTGGGGTGGGGCCTGATCCGCGGCAAAACCCGCTGGGTCGCCGTTCCGCTGGCGATCCTGGTGGTGGCCGACGTGGTCTTCCCGGCCACGCGTGGCGGCCTGCTCTCGGCGGACGCCCTGGCCCCCGTCCGCTTGCTCGCGCTGGTGGCCTTGGCTGCCGCTGCCGCCCTCGGCGTGCACACCGCGGCGGTCGCCTTGCAGCGCTCCGACCTGCCCTTCGCTCGCACCGCCGCGGCGCTGCTCGTGGCCTTCGACTTCACGCTGGTGCTGGTCACCGGCGAGGACTCGGGCTTCCCCGCCGACCGCACCAGCCAGAACGCGGCCGAGGTCTGGACCGACGAGGCGCTGGGTGGCCTGCCCCCCCGCAGCTTGCTCCTGGTTCGCTCCGAGACCGTGGCCTGGCGCCTGTGGGCGGCGCGCGTCGCTCGCGGCGAGCGCCCCGACGTGGTGGTGGTCCCGCTGCCGCTGATCGGCAAGGGCTCGGTCGCGACCAAGTTGCTCGCGGTCGAGCCGGCCCTGGCCCCCTTGATCCGCGACATGGCGGTCAGCGGCCAGCCCAGCGAGAGCGCGCTCTCGAGCCTGGCCGACGCGCGCCCGCTGTATGTCGAGCTCGATCCGAGCTGGGACAAGCGCCTGGTCGATCACCTGATCCCCAAGCCCTTCTGGCTGCACTTCGCGCCCCACGCCTATGGCCGGTCCGATCGCACCCTGGCCCTGGAGAAGGGCCGCCGCCCCTTCAAGCGCGTGCTCGACGCAGCGCAGACGGCCGAGCACAAGGATCAGGCCACCATCACCATGCTCAGCGTGCGCACGCAAGAGCAGGCCATTGCCCTGGCCGCCCTGGGCGACCGCGACAGCGTGGGCGAGCTGGTGGCCGATCTGCGCGCCATCGATCCCGATCACGCCTTCGCCACCGAGCTCGAGGCCCGGATGAAGAAGAAGGCAACGGGGCGGGTGGATGTGAGCGGGCTGATCCAGTGACGGCTCACGCCGCGAGCTGAGACAGACCGGCGCCCCAGCTATTTGGGGCCGGCGTAGTCCTGACAGCAGAGCTCGCCGGCGTTGTCGGGCGTGCAGCGCTTGCCTGCGCGGAACAACTTGATGCAGCTCTGAACGAGCCGATAGTAGTAGTCGCCGGTGGCGTTCTTGGCTGGCTCGATGTCACGGTTGTACTCGTGGGTGAACTGATCCAGAAAGCAACCGTAGGCCTTGTCGAACGCGTTGTTGCAGTCGCATGCCGGCGAGCCGCAGGCCCAGCGGCCCACCACCCACTCGTTCCACCCCGTGATCGTGGCGATGGGTGTCTCGGGGTTGTTCAGTAGCGTCTCGAACTGCTTGCGGAACGTCTTGCCGTAGTGCTTGGGGGTCGCCGTGGTCTTGTGACTCATGTAGTCCGCCCCGTACGCCAGCGAGATCGGGAACTGCTCGGTCACCCCACCTTTGGCCGCAAAGCGCTGCCCGCAGGGCTGGCTTCCAAGGGGGCTCGCATCGCACTTCTCGATGTAGCTCCACTTCTCGGTGCCCTCGGGCTCGAAGGCCCACATCTTGCGAACGGTGTAGCTGGCCGCCAGCGCCGCCAACTTGGTGCTGCTGACCGGATACGTGCTGTTCTCGGTGACGAGCAGCAACGGCTTGCCCTGGTACTGGAACGTCAGGTTGGTCCCCGCCAGCAGGTCGAGCAAGGTGTAGACGATGTACTTGCTGTCGGGCTGCTTGCAGGCGCTGGGCGACAGGTAGGTCGGGCAGTCGGACACCGGCACCCAAGGAACGATCTTGGGTGCGCCCGGGATCGTCTTCCACACGTTGACCATCGAGGTGAACGGCTTGACGATCATGTCTTCTGGTTTGTCGCACAGCGCGCTGGTGTTGTAGTTGTGGTTGGTCACGTCCACGAACACGAAATCTGCCCCCATGTCCCGCAGCATCTGGGCGTGCTGAGTCAGCAGCGCCACGTTGTTCGTCAGGCAGTAGTACCCGGCCGCCGGCTCGCCCCACCAGAATGAGGTCTGCGCGTTCGGATCCGACGGCCACGGCGGCCACGGCTGCTGTCCCGCCAAGCACTTCGAGACGTCGTGGACGGCGCTGGCAGAGGGGCAGTGCCACGTGTGATAGAAGACGCCGATCTTGGTGAGCTTGGGATCGAACGGCTTGTCCACGCAGGTGTACGTGGGCAGGTCGCACCGGTAGCGGGTTCCCGGACAGTCCGCGTCCTTCTGGCACTGTACGCAGTGGCCCCCCAGCGTGCACACGTTGCCGGATGGCTTCCAGTTGCAGGGTTGCAGGTAAGGCACGCACTTGTCGCGACACAGGCCTGCAAAGCAGCCGTAGCCAGCGCCGCCGCACTCGGCGTCGCTGGTGCAGCTCTGCGGCTTGGCGGCGTCGGGACCTGCGTCGGCCGCCGCCCCGCCGGTGCTTCCCGTGCCACCGGCCCCGCCCGCCCCGCCGCCGGCACCGCCGGCCCCAGCACCGGCCCCGGCGCCGCTGGCCCCACCCTCGGCGCCTTGCCCGCCCACCGCGGCGCCGCCCGAACTGCCGGCACCGCCGGAGCCGGTCTGGCCGCCGCTTTCGCTGGAAGAACCCGCGGTCTCATTCGCTGCGCAGGCGCCAGCCAGCGCCAATCCAGACAGGACCATCACCATGCAGAGCGAGTTGAGCGTCATCTTCACGGCCTCCTCGACGAACCGGCGGCGCCCAGCATCACCGCCGCCACGCCGAGCAGCACGCCGCCCACGGCGAGTGCGCCGGACTGCTGCGCCTCGCGGTCGGCCGCGGCGAGCACTACGGCTTGCTTGCTGCGCCAGCAGCCCTCGCAACACAGGCCGTCTTCGGTGATGTTGGCGCGGTCTGCGCTGATCTGTGCCTTGCAGCTCGCGCAGCGGATCGCACGCGTGTCGCCCAGCGGCATCTTCGTCGGCGCGCGCCCGGTGAGCACGTCGACCAGCACCGCCAGCTCGAAGGGGTCGAACCAGGTCCCGTGATCGTCGCACACGTCGAGCTCGATGCCCTTCATCACCGCGCGGTCGAGCACGGCCGTGCACACCGGACAGCTCGCGCGCAGGCCGCGCACGCTGCGATCCCGCGCGTTGCTGCCGGCGCGCCGGGCCAGATCGGCGAACACCGATTCCGGCGCGCTCAGCACGGCGCGTGCGCTCGCGTTGTCGATCCAGATCCCGCCGCACCCGCCACAGCCCGCGAGCTCGACCCCCTTCGCCACCACGCTGACCAGCCGCTTGCGGCAATGCGGGCAGCGCAGCTCCACCGCCTCGGGCACGGCCGCTCCCACCCCCACGACCTGCACCACCTTCTGCACGACCTGCACCGGCACCGCCACCTCGACCTCGCGCTGCAGGGGCGCGTTGACGCGGTCGCAAAAGGTACAGGTGGCCTGACGTTCGAAGTCACGCTCCAGGGGCGCGCCGCAGTGGTCGCACTGGCTCATGGCCGACAGAGTAGCGTCAACGCGCTCCGGCTTCCCAGATGGCCTTCAGCGTGTCCGCGCAGCCCTCGGCCAGGCAATGGGATCCACCGCATGCGCGGGAGGATAGGGCCGTCGTGCGCCCGGGCGGAAGGGCAAGGTCGCAAGGTTGCCAAGGTCGCGCCCCTCCTCGCTGTCGGGGTGAGCGTGCTATCCTCCACGTGCGATGAAGAAGACCGTGCCGCAGGTCGCCGAAGAGCTCGCCAGGGCTCACGTCCAGGAGGACCCGGAGACCACCGACGTGTACTTCGTCGAGGGTGTCGACGATGAGGTGCGCCTGGTTGAAGTCTCCGGCTCGCTCGGAAACGGCGGACCTGGCGAAGTGTTTCCCGTTCGTTTCGAAGCGCATCCGGGCGAAGGCGTTCCCTATCCATCCATAGTCGTGCTCTTGAGCCCTTCGGAGTGGGAGTCGGTCGCGAACGACACACTGAAACTCCCGCCCGGCTGGGAGAAGTCCAGGCTGAAGAAGGTCGTCTAGCCAGTGGCGACGGACCGCGACTGGGCACTGGGCTACCTCGAGCAGGCCCGTGCGGACTTCCGCGGCATGAGGGCGATGGGCTCCGTGTCGCCTTCGGCGCTCGCGATGATCTGCCAGATGGTCTTCGAGAAGCTCGCAAAGGCCGCGCTCCTGCGCCAAGGTGCGGCGTCTTTGGCCGCGGTCCAAGGCAGCCACCGGGCCGCCTCGCGTCTACTTCTCGTGCTCCGCCGCCAAAGGAGGCTCGTCGCTCCGCTCGGTGGAACGCAGGTCTGGGAGGATGTGCTCTGGGTGGTCGGTGCGCTCGAGAGCGCTCATCCTCAGCTCGCGCCCGCCCACGGTCCTCAGCTGGAGTACCCTTGGGAAGATGTCCACGGGGCGATCCGATGGCCCGAGCGCGACCTTCAAGTCGCCCGGGCCCTCGGCGATCCGAGGCGAGGTCTTGCGCCGCGTGTCTTCAGGTTTGCCGAGCTCCTGGAGCAACAGTTTGATGCCATGTTCCCGTAGGGCGTACTCTGCGGCGCAACCCGTGCTTGAATCCGTCTCGCTTACAACGTCTTGAAGTACATCCCGGAGGAGTGGCCGAGTGGTCTAAGGCAGCGGTTTTGAAAACCGCCGTACCCGTGAGGGTACCAGGGGTTCGAATCCCTTCTCCTCCGCCGAAAGTTTCTGTGATTGCCGAGGGCAAGGAGCGCAGTGTGCGCGGCGGAGCCGGCCGCTCGGCAAGGCGCGCTTCAGCCATTGCTCGCCGCCGCAGCACAACACCTCTGGTGTCGGACGCCCCGGCCGGCGCGGTCCCGCTGCGTGGCGTCCCCGACGATCGGGGAAGGCGGGCGCTGTGGCTAACCGAACATTTCGGTGCTAGCTTGCGTTAGCCAAGATGACGACCGCAAGAGCACGATCGACCGCCGCTCAGCGGGTCTGGCAAGGCATCGGGCGCGACGTCGAGAGAGCGCACGCTGGCTCGGGCCCGGTGGAGATTGCCCTTTCCAAGAGCGAGGCGATCGTGGGGGAGGACGAGCTCGTCGTCCTGGTGTTGACTCGACGCCAGGCAATCGTGAGTCGCCAGCGAGGCCGCGCGGGCGGAGCTGAAATGCGACGCCTGCGCCTCAGTCTTGCGGCTGCCGAGGCTGCGGTGGATCACGTCGCCGGGGCGGGGCCGCTTGCGGTGCCGCAGCTCACGGACGCCGAAGCGTCGCTCCTCGACGGTGCCGGCTTCAAGGCCGGCGATCCCGACGCGCCGACTGCGATGGACCGCGCGAGAATCGAGCTCGAGCTTCTCATGGCGGAGAGCATGACCTTGGCGGAGGCTGCGAAAGCGCTGGGCGTGAGCGCCGCGCGCCTCCGGCAGCGGCTGGGCCCGAGTGAACGAACGCTCTTCGGAGTCAAGGAGGGCCGCTCGTGGCGCATTCCGTTGTTTCAGTTTCAAAAGGGTGGTCGGAAGCTCATCCGGGGGCTCGAACGGGTCCTGCCCCGCGTGAGGCGCGACGCACATCCCCTGGCTGTCGCGCGCTGGTTCATGACACCCAATCCGGACCTGGTCGTCGGGGAAGACGAGAGACCCGTGACACCGACGCAATGGCTGTCTGCAGGGCGCGACGCGGATGCCGTGGCGAGTCTCGCCGAAGAGATCTGATCCGCAGTGGCGAAGTTCCCCGAACCGCCGAACCCGCTGTCCACGGCGGCGATCACCAAGGTCCTGAGTGCCCGGACTCGCCTGTGGCGCGTGTACTTCTCTGCTGGTGCCCACTCGACCACTTGGAACGCTTTCCGCGCTCACGGGCCGACGTGTGCTCGATTCGACCATCATGACCCCCCACCGCGAGGCCAGGCGAAGGGCATCGTGTACGCTTGCAGCGAGCCGACAACCTGTCTCGCCGAGGTGTTCCAAGCGACGCGCGTGGTCGATCGAACGTCACGCGCGCCGTGGCTGGTCGCATTCGAGACTGTGCGAGACCTGACCCTGCTCGACTTGACCGGCCCTTGGCCAACGCGGGCAGGCGCCTCGATGGCCATCGCGTCGGGGCCGCGACCTCGCGCGCGAAGGTGGTCCCGAGCGATATACGCCGCTTACCCGGCGGTGGAGGGGCTCTGGTACGGCTCGTCGATGCACGCCAACAAGCCCTGCGTTGCGCTCTACGAACGCGCGTCTTCGGCGCTGCCGACGGCTCCCACATTCCATCGTGCCCTCGTTGACCCGACCTTGGGTGACCGGATCAGCGCCGCTGCGAACACGCTCGGCTACCTGGTGGTGTAGCAGCGCGGCGCTCGAGGCCCTGCTCCGCCCCCGCTCACAACCCCGACGCGGGCAACACCGGCTTGTCCGCCGGCGCGCCCGGCTTCTGGGACTTCGGCGTCGCGCTGGTCGCGCGCGTGGGCGTCGCGGAGGCGCTGGGTGCAGGCGTGAGTGCAGGCGCGGGTGCGGGCGCGGGTGCAGGCGCAGGCGCGGGTGCAGGCGCCGCTGCTACCGCGCTCGGCAGCGGGGCTTCGGTGGGAGCGACGCTGGGCTCGGGAGCCACGGCCGCTATGCGCGGAGGGTCCGGTGTCGGCGCCGGCGCGCCCGGCGATCGCAGCGCGAACCCGCCGATCACCACCGCGCTGGACGCGACTGCGCTGAGCCCGATCACCCACACCAGCTTCGCGGGTGATCGCGCCGGTGGCGGGTGCGCGGGCCTGGCGACGACCTCGGGCGGGCGGCGAGAGCTCGAGACCGCGGGCGGGGTTGGCGAACCGCCTGCTCGCGGCGTCGGCGCGATGGGCGTCGGCGGCATCGATTCCGGCGCGATGGGCGTCCGCGGCATCGGCTCCGGCGCGACGGGCGTCCGCGGCATCGGCTCCGGCGCGACGGGCTTCGGTGCGGGGTGCAACCTGGGGGGCTCGGGATCGCTCAGGGCGGCCGCGCCGAGCACGAACTGCGCAAGCTCGGTGTGGGCGAGCTCCGAGTCCTCGGCGCCGCCCAGCAGCAGCGCGAGCAGGGCGCCGCGCGGCGCGGGGTGGTGAGCGACCGGGGTGCGCGCGAACGCCACCATCACCGAGACGGCCAGGCTCTGCACGTCGATTGCGTGATCGCGCAGGCGGACCAGCGCGTTCTCGGCCGAGTCGAGGCGCCGGTCGGGCGCGATCAGCATGGCGGCGCCGATCGCGAGGTCGGGGTGCGGCAGCGGTTCGATGCGGTCGCCGTCCGGGTTCCACCCCCGCTTGGACATCGATCGGAGCAAGTGCCCGATCGCGTCCTCTCGCTCGTCGCCCGTGGTGCTCCCGATCCACCCGAGCAGCTTTCGCACGGACACGCGGACCGGCTCGGTGGCTTGCTGGGCGCTGTGCGCGAGGGCGCGCACCATTCCACGGCGCGCCGGATCGTGGCGCTCGCCGTCGGCCAGCGCGCGGAGCCCCTTCTCGAGGTCGTCCAGCGCGGTGGACCCCGCGGCGAAACGGGCGGCACCACAGACCAGAAGCGCGTCGATGCGCGCGCGGTCCTCGGCGGCCTGAACCGGCGGGGCTTGCATCGCCCACAGCGGCTGCTCGCGCGTGGTGGTCGTGGTGGTCGTGGTGGTCGTGGTGGTCGTGGTGGTCGCTGCGGGCGGCGCCGCGGTCGGAGCGGGCGAACGCGATGGGCGCGGGCGTGCCCGCGGAGCCTCGACGGGGTGCTCGCTCGTGTATCTGTCGAGCGCAGTGCGCAGCGCGCTCGCGAGCTCGGGCATGGACTGCTGGCGGTGCTCGGGATCCTTCGCCAGCGCGGTGAGCACCAGCAGCTCCAGCCACTCGGGCACGTCCGGCGCGTGCTCGCGCAGCGGCCGCGGCGTCGTGTAGATCTGGCGCAGACCGAGCTCTTGCGGGGGTGGCAGATCGAGGGGACCCGGGCCCTCGCTCCAGCAGTGCCGGCCGGCGATCATCTCGTACAAGATGTGACCGATGGCATAGACGTCGGCCCGCGCATCGGCCATGCCCGCGCGCAGGCGCTCGGGCGGCATGTACGCCTGAGTGCCGATGAGGCGGAAGCGGTCCGTCGTCTTCAGCATGGCGGAGCGACGTTGCTTGCTGGTGATCTTGCTGGTGCCAAAGTCCAAGATCTTGATGGCGTCCGTCTCGGCCACCACGAAGATGTTCTCGGGCTTCAGGTCGCGATGAATCACCTGCGCGGCGTGCGCGGCGCCCACGCCCTCGGCGATCTGCAAGGCGAAGCGCAGCGAGCGGCTGATGCCCAGGGGGCCCGCCCGCAAGATCTCTTCGCGCAGCGTGCGGCCCTCGAGCAGCTCCATCGTGAACCACACGGTCCGATCGGTGACGCCGCCGTCGGTGATCTGAACGATGTTCGGGTGGCGCATCTCGGCCAGCGTGCGCGCCTCGGCCCGCATGCGCTCGGGGTTGTCGCCGCTCTGGTTGTGGAGTGCCTTCAGCGCGACGTGCAGGCCGGTGAATGCGTGCTCGGCCTCGTACACCGCGCCGACCCCGCCGGCGCTGAGCCGCCGGATCACGCGGTAGCGACCCTCGACCAGGTCCCCCGGCGCGAACGGATCGTCTCGGTCGGAAAACCCGCTCGCGTTCATCGTTCCCACTGCCCAGCCACGGCCCCAGTCGCCCTCACTCGGGCGGCGCCAGCATACTCCGGAGCAGCCGCGGAACAATCAGCGCGCGACGCGTGACGCGATGGTTGCCGCGATCGCCGCCGCGACCACGCTCGCGCCAATCAAGCCGGCGACCATGGCCGGGGACGCGGCCTTCACCAGCAGGATGCCCGCGAGCGAGGTCGCGATCGCCGCGCCAATGCCCGCGACGTAGGTCACGCCGGACGTGCTCGCATGGTCAGGTGCGGGCGGCGGGGCGTCAGGAGCTCGCGCGCCGTCACCTGCCGCATCGGCAGCTCGCGAGGTTCGCGTCGAGAGCTCCGGCTCGCGCAGCGGCGCGAGCTCATCCAGGACCTCCGTCGGGATCACGCGCCGCGGCCCGGGCCGATCATTCGTCGTCTCGTCGAACACGGGCGCGCCCGTGCGCACGGTCACCGACGGCACGGCGACCTTCGCGGGCCCTGGTGCGGGGCTGGGCTCGGTCTCGAGCCAGCCGATGGGTGCCTTGCGTCGCGAAGCGATCGACGCCAGCGCGACCTCGAACGACTCTGCGGTCTGGTAGCGGTCGTCGGGGGACTTCTGGATGGCGCGCAGAATGGCGGTATCGAGCTCGTTCGGGACCGGCTGCTGGGCGAGCTTCGAAGGCGGGTCGGGCTCTTCGGTCAGGTGGGCCAGAAAGAGATCTTTGCGACCGTCGACGTGATCGAACGGTCCACGGCCGGCGATGAGCGTGTAGAGCATCAGCCCGACACCGTAGATGTCGGCGCGATGATCGACGTTCTTGCCGCGCACCTGCTCGGGGCTCACGTAGCGCGGCGTGCCGACGATCACGCCCTCTGCGGTCGGCAGTGACGGCGGCGCTGGCCCGCGGCCACCGTGCCCGCCGAGCACCTTGGCGACGCCGAAGTCCAGCACCTTCACGATCCGATCGCCCGCAGGCGTCCGGTGCAAGAACACGTTGTCGAGCTTGATGTCGCGGTGCACCAGACCCAGACCGTGCGCCGCGGTGAGCGCCCTGAGCACCTGGCGCGCGATGTCGATGGCCTGTTCGACAGTGAAGGCGCCGCGCCGCCTCAGCTCTTGCCCCAGCGTGCAGCCGTCCAGGCGCTCCATCACGAAGAAGGGACGGCCATCACCGGTGGCTCGGAAGTCGCTCACGCTGACGATGTTCGGGTGATCGAGCCGCGCGAGCGCCTGCGCTTCGACCCGCATGCGGTCGACCGTCCCCGGATCGGTGGCGAGCTCGGCCCGCAACACCTTGGCGACCATCCGCTTGCCGACGATCTCGTGCTCGACTTCGTAGACCTCGCCCATGCCCCCCGCCCCGAGCCGGCGCAAGGCGCGATACGGGGTGCCTTCGAAGGGGTTGGGCTCGCTCGGACGCATGGCGATCGCGGCAGCGGCGAGTCTACTCGCAGCGCCTTGCCATTTTCTTGGCAACCAGGACAGCGCTCGGCCCGATGGGGCGGTTCATCGAGCGAAACGCGCCCCGGCCAGTGAACCAATCCAGACCGGACCCCCACTTCTTGGCTAAGCGCCGAGGTCGCGGTACTCCTCCGTCCGGGAGCACGGGGAGCGGGCGAATGACCGAACGAGCCTCGAAGCCAAGCGAATCGGGCGCCGGAGCCGCGTCGCGCCTGGAGACGGCGGAGTTCGAGCCCGGGATGCTCGACGACCTGTCGCCCGAGGACATCGAGCGTCTGAAGCGCGGCGAGCGCTTGGCCCCCCGAAGTCCCGCGCCCGCGGCAGGCGGCGCGGCGAACGCGAGCGCCGTCACCGCCACTGACGGGACCCCGATCGCCCCTGCGAACCACGCCGCCGCGTACCAAGGCCCCCACGACCTCCCGAGCCGAACCGCCCACGACACCTTCGAGATGCAGACCGTGGCGGTGGCGGTGGCGCCCGCGTCCAACCCGATCCCCGACCCTGAATCCATCGCGGCGGACGATGCTCGCAAGGCTCCGACCCAGCGCAAGCTGAAGAGCCCGGTGGTCGAGAAGGACACGATCCCCGACCTGACCCGCCGCGAGCCCACGCTCCGCGGGCTGCACGCGGGGGCGCCCGGAGCCGACGACGCACCGCCGAGCACGGGGTTCACGGCGGTCGTGGTTCCGCCGGTCGAAGCGCCCGCCGACGACACCACGCTGGTCGATCCGGTCGTGACCCCGCTCCCGCAATCGTGGGGGGGTGCGGGTCGGGTGGGACTCATCCTGGCCGCGGCGGCGCTCGCGATCGTGATCGCGCTGGTCGCGCTGCGCTCGCGCGCACCCGAGTCCGCAGCGGCGGCGCCGACCGTCACCGCGTCGAGCGGGGCGACGCCGCCATCACCTCCGCCGCCACCTTCGGCCAAAGCCTCGCCCGTACCCGAAGTGACCGCGACCGCACCGCCCTTGCCGGCGACCACGCCGGAGCCATCGGCGGCGAAGCCGAAGGCGAAGCCCCTCGCACCCCAAGCCGCACCTGCCCCGGTGCCCAGTGGGAAGGCGCCGCCCCCGCCGCGCGTACCCGACGAACCGCTCTACCCATGACAACGATCTGCTTCCGACGCTTTCTTTCGGGCGGGTTCGCCTGCGCCACGCCGTTGGCGATCCTGATCACGGCGTTGTGCTCGGACGCGCACGCGCACGCGCGACCGCAGTCGCAGCCGCAGTCGCAGCCGCAGTCGCAAGGGCCCGGCGCGAGCGCGAGCGACGCAACCCGCCAGAAAGCCGAGCAGCTCTTCGCAAGGGGCGTGGCGGCCATGCAGAAGAAGGATTGGGCGACCGCTTACCAAGCCTTCGACGAATCGTTCGCGCAGCGCGCGTCGCACGATGCCGCCGCCAACCTCGCGCAGGCGGCGTTCAAGCTGAACCGGTTCGCCGTTGCCGCGCAGTACTTCAGCGTGGCGCTTCGCATGATGCCCACCAGCGAGCCACCGAAGCGCAAGGCGGCGGTGGAGCGCGCGTTCGAGGAAGCGAAGAAGGAAGTCACGGCCGTCTCGGTGACGGTCGAGCCCGCGGACGCGCGAGTGCTGGTGGACGGAACGCCCCAACCGCTCGACGCGGTCTTCTTGGAGCCGGGCGAGCACACCATCGAGGCGCGGGCGGAAGGATTCGAGACGAAGCGCGAGAAGGTCGTGGCGGTCAAAGGCGGGGACCGACGGCTCGCGTTCAGGTTGCAGAAAGCCAAGGCGCCCGCGGGCGGCGAGGGTGGCGCGGCGCCCGTTCCGACTGGCTCGGAGCAAGGGCCACCCCCGGGGGGCGCGGCCAGCGGGGACAAGCCGGATGAGTCGAGCGCGCGAACCACGGTGTTGATCGCGGAGGGTGTGGTCGCGGCAGTCGGACTCGGGGTCGGGGTCGGGTACCTGTTCGCGAAGAGCTCTGCGGAGGACGATCGCGATCGGCTCAAGCAACGGTCCATCGCAGAGGTCGGGGCCAACGGTTGCGCGAGTCAGCCCGAAGCCTCGGTGTGCGTCGACCTCGAGGACGCGGCCGATCGCGCGCGCAAGAACGCCACCCTCAGCACCGTCGGTTTCGTGGGCGCTGGTGTGGCGGTGATCGGCCTGGGCGCGACGTGGTTGCTCTGGCCATCGCCGAAGAGTGGCAAACCGCGCGTGGCGGTCGATCCGATGCGGCGAAGTGTGATGGTGACGGGACAGTTTTGAGCTTCAAGCTTCAAGGAGACGAAGATGGCTTTGCGGAAACGTGCGGGCGCGGTGGTGGCTGGTTGCGGTGCTGTTCTGGCTGCCCTCGTGGCGCCGGCGTGTGGGGGTTCGTCGTCGTGCGAGGACACCAACTCGTGCGCGCAGTCGGGTGGCACGGGTGGCACGGGAGCATCAGGCGGCACCGGTGGCACGTCGGGCACCGGTGGCACGTCGGGAACGGGAGGCACCGCGGGCAGCGGCGGCGCGTCGGGCGGCGGCGGAGCCGGCGGCGACGCGAGCACCTGCGACACGACGAAGTCACCCGGCGAGGAGTCGTGCCTGGTGGATGACCAGCACGCAGTCTTCGTGAACGGCCTCGCCGCAACAACCGGCACCGGCACCAAGGCAAGCCCGTACAAGACCATCAGCGAAGCGATCACCGCGGCGGGCAGCAAGCTCATTCTGGTTTGCGACACCACCTACGACGAACAGCTCACGCTCACCTCTGGCGCCAAGGTCTTCGGCGGCTTCGCGTGCAGCGACTGGTCGTACGAGACAGGCAAGCGAGCGGTGGTGAAGCCGAAGAAGGGTGTGGCGCTGGAGATCACGGGGGTGAGCGCGAGCGTGGTGATCGAGGATCTGGAGCTCGCGTCGGCGGACGCGAGCGGAGCGGGAGAGAGCAGCGTGGCGGCGACGATCGCGACGAGCAGTGACGTGAAGCTGCGGCGCGTGAAGCTGGTAGCGGGGAAGGGACAAGCGGGAGCGAACGGCACGCTGACGGCGTACACGTACCCGGCGCAGAGCGCGTTGAATGGGAATAGTGCGAGCGGGCTGGCTGGGGGGGCAGTGAAGTCCTGCGCGTGTCCCGCGGGGGACCAGAGCATCGGGGGGGCCGCGGGCAGCGGCCCGACGCCTCAGGACGGTAACCCCGGCCTGCCGAACCTTGGCGGCGGGCAGGGGGGGAAGGCGACAGCCGTGTGCGCAGGTCCTGGCAGCGGCGCTAACGGCTCCCCCGCCACCCCCCCCACCGCCGGAGCGGGCGCGTCGACCCTCGGCACCCTGGCGAACGCCACCTGGACCCCAACCAAGGCCCCGAACGCTTCCGCGGGAGGTCCCGGTCAAGGCGGCGGCGGTGGCGCGAGCTCGGCGTCGGGTGGCGGTGGCGGTGGCGGCTGTGGGGGCTGCGGCGGAGCCGGCGGTCCGGGTGGTGGCGGCGGCGGCGCGAGCATCGCGCTGGTCGCGGTGGGCTCGACGGTGACGCTGGACGCGGGCAGCGAGCTGGTGACCGCGGACGCGGGCAACGGCGGGAGCGGCGCAGCCGGGCAGGCGGGGCAGACGGATGTCGGGTTCGGGGGAATCCAGGCCGTCGGCGCGTGTCCCGGCGGCGCGGGCGGCAAGGGAGCCGACGGCGGTGCCGGTGGCGGCGGCGCCGGTGGCATCAGCGTCGCGGTACTGTGGAAGGGCACTCAGCCCACGGTCGACGGCTCGGCGAAGATCACGCTGGGCAAGCAGGGCAACAAGGGCGCGGGCGGCAAGGCTGGCAGCAACGACGGGATCGACGGCGTGGCGCAGAACGCGTTCGAAGTGAAGTAGCGATGGCGAGTCACGACGACGTATCCGGTCGCACCCCTCCCGCGGCCGTCGCGAGCGGCAGCGAGCGGCGTCGCGTCGCGTGAGCATTCCCCGCGGAACGAGCCGCCCCGCCCTACAGCTCTTTGGTCGGCGCCGGCGGCTTCTTGTACGGCGCCTCTTTGGTCGGCGGGGGCAGCGCTTCCTTGGTGGGTGGCGGCAGCGCCTCTTTGGTCGGCGAGACGCCCGCCTCTTTGGTCGGCGACACCCCGACCTCTTTGGTCGGCGACACCCCGGCCTCTTTGGTCGGTGACACCCCGACCTCTTTGGTCGGCGACACGTTCTTGGCCTGGCCTGCGACCAACCCCTTGCTCGGGAGCGCCGAGCCGGGCGTGCCCTTCTCGTTGGCGCCGGCCTGGTCCCGGGCCTTGTTGGCCTCCGGATCTTCGGCCGAGCCGGGTGAGGGCTGGACGGCCGCGCCGGGCACGGCGGGTTGGGCCTGGCCCGCTTGCGGAGACTCGGGGGACGCCTGGGCCGCCACGTCGTCGCTCTTGGCGCCCAGTTTGCAGCCGCCCGCCGACGTCGCGAGCGCGAACGCCGCTACCAGGAACTGTTCACGGTTCAACTTCATGGGATCCTCGGCTGACGCCCCAGGGTACCGGGCCCGTTCGAGCGTGGATAGTGGCGGTCGACGCGAAGATTGGGTAAAAGGGCGGCCATGCGAATCGACCGCGACAAGTTCTACGCCGCTGCTCTGACTCTCTCCCTCGCTTCCTCGCTGGGCAGCATTGCTGCCTGCGGCGGTGCGCCGGCTCCGGGTGCCGAGGCCCCCGCGACCCCCGCCGCTCCGTCCGCCGAGGCCCCCGAGGCCCCCGCCGTCGACGCCCCCGCGGCTCCGGCCGCCGAAGGCGCGCCCGCTCCGGCCGCCGAAGGCGCGCCCGCTCCGGCTGCCGAAGGCAAGAAGTGAGATCGCCGCGTCGCCGCTAGGGCTGCCGGAACACCACCGAGAAGTTGTTGGCGGGCATCGCCACCAGCTCTTCGAGCATCAACCCGGCA
The DNA here is from genome assembly GCA_023150915.1 of Polyangiaceae bacterium. Lineage (GTDB taxonomy): Bacteria > Myxococcota_A > Polyangia > Polyangiales > Polyangiaceae > JADJKB01. Next base: position 19,671 of record JAKLKA010000042.1, on the reverse strand, counting down.
CCCTCGGCGACGCGTGTGACTTCTTCCAGATCGCGGACGCCCCAGAGCGGATCGCGCGCGCGCAGTGAAGCGTCGAACGCTTCGTTGCTGGCCGAGGTGTGCGCGCCGAAGCGCCGATAGGGTCCGTAGAGGAACAACGCGCCGCGGGGCTCGAGCACGCGCGCTGCGCCGCGCATCAGGCTCTGCGTGGCTGCCCACGGCGAGATGTGGATCATGTTGATGCACACCACGGCATCGGCGTGCGCAACGGGCCAGGGGTCGGCGGTCACGTCCAGCGCGAGCGCGGGCCGCAGCGCCGCGACGCCGGATTGGGTGCGCCAGGCGTCGATGCTGGCGCGGCTGTCCGGATCCGGATCGGTGGGTTGCCACTCAGCGACGGGCAGTCGCGCCGCGAAGAAGCAAGCGTGCTCGCCACTGCCCGCGGCGATCTCGAGCACGCGCGCGCCGGACGGCACGAACCGGCGCAGCACCTCGAGGATGGGCTCGCGGTTGCGCAGGGTGGCGGGGGCGGAGCGACGCGCGTCCATGCGGGCCGAAGCGTAAGTCAGCTCGGCTCACTTCGCCTCCGGCACGAACGCCATCTCTCCGAGGGCGCTGGGCACGAACGCGCCGTCGTCGCCGTCGGCCCAGGAAAGTGCGCGCTTCATCCGGGCCTCGATGTCCCGGGGAAAGGTGTGGCCGATCTTGCCCATGCTCATGAAGGCCACCGGAAAGCCCGCCCGGGCCAGGCGCCTGGCCTCGCCCACCATGTGCCACTTCATCATGTCGTGATCGCCCGCGGCGAGCACCACGCGCTCGACGCCCGCTCGGCGCAGCTGATCGGCGTTCGGGTGAACCTTCGCACCGATGGCGATCACGCTGCGCCAGCGACCCTGGCCGCTGTTCGCCAGCTCCACCGCGCGGATCGCGCCCAGTGAAAAGCCGATCAGCGTGCGGCTGGCGCCGGCATCCACGTGCGCCGGGTACTCGGCGGCGACCCGCGCGATGCTGGCTTCGATCGACGCCTTGAAGCGCGCGTCGCCCGACCAGATGGACCCGCCACCGTCGCAGCGCAGGTTCGCCCGCGGGCACACCAAGAAGCCGCGGTCGGTGGTGGAGCTGGCGAAGTGCGGGCACTCCCACTCGGGCTCGTCGCACATGCCGTGCAGCATCACCACCGGCGCGCGCGGCGCAGGCGTGGCGCGGCGCGCGGGATAGGCGAGCACGTTCGCGGTGCCGCGCTCGTCGTTCAAGACCACAGGACCTGTTGGCAGCGGCGGCGCTTCGGGCTTCGCCGCCGGCGCGCGCTTCGCGGGCGCCTCGGTCGCGATGGTTCTTGCCGCGGCGCTCTTCGCCGCCGCCACGCGCACGCTCCCCGACGACGCGATCAGCGTCATCACACCCGCCAGCGAACACACCCCTGCACCCACGCGCCACACACGGCGACGACACGCACGCATCACGATCTCCTCCACGTCGCGCGCAACGGGCGCGCGCTGTCCGGTCGACGCGCGGCGCGCGCTCACCCGAGCGCACCGCGATGTCGTCAACGGCAGGTCATCGCGCCGAACGGGCAGAGCGTGACGCGCGCGCTGATCGCTGCGGCCGCGCGATCGCTGCGGCCGCGCGTGCGCTCAGGAGAATTACCGATACGCGGGCTGTAGGTTGATGTAAGTGTTGGGCGGGACGGGAGAGAAACCATGGCACGATCACGCAAGTTCGATGCACTCCGGCGCGCACTTCGACTGACCCGCGTCGCTGAAGAGAAGCAGCTGTCGACCGCGAGCGCGCGGGCGCTTCGCGACGAGCACGAGAGCGCCGCCCAGAGCACCCTCTCACGCCGCCTGTTCCTCGGCGGCGCGGCCGCGGGTGCCGGCGTGCTGCTCGGGGTCGTGCCCCGGGCGCGTGCCGCGGGGAAGTACTCCACCAACGCGCGCATCGCCATCCTGGGCGGCGGCCTGGCAGGTCTCGCGTGCGCCGACGCGCTTCGCGCGCAGGGTGTGACCGCGACCATCTACGAAGCACACGCCAGCCGAGTCGGCGGGCGCGTGTACTCGAACCGAAGCTTCGGCGCGCAGGTCGCCGAGAACGGCGGCGAGCTGATCGACAACCAGCACAAGCTGATGCTGGGCTACGCCCAGGAGTTCGGCCTCGCGCGCGAAGATCTGGTCAAGGCGCCGGGCGAGACGGCGTACCGCTTCTTCGGTCAGAGCTGGTCCGAAGAGGACGTGGTCGATCAGATGCGCGTGCTGGTGGCGCGCATGCGGCCCGATCTGCAATCGCTCTCCAGCGCACCCAGCTTCTTCAGTCACAGCGCGTCGGATCTGCTGCTCGACCACACCAGCCTCGAGGAGTACCTGGCGACCCGCGGCCCGGATCTTCCCCTGGCCACCGCCGCCATGAAAGAGGCCTATGTGGCCGAATATGGCCGCGAGCCCAGCGAGCAGAGCTGCCTCAACATGCTGCTGTTCTTCCACCTCGATCGGCGCTCGAGCTTCGACCCCTTCGCGACCAGCGACGAGCGCTTTCACCTGGTGGGCGGCAACGACGCCATCGCCACCGGGATCGCCGATCGCCTGCCGGGACCCATCGTCCACGGCGCGCGCGTGACCCACATCCGCAAGAACGCGTTCGGGCAGTATGCCCTGACCCTGAGTGGTGCCGCCGTGGAAGAGCTGGCCGACGCCCTGGTGATCGCGCTGCCGTTCTCGGTGCTGCGCAACATCGTGCTCGACCCCAGCCTGGGTCTGTCGCCCGACCAACTGCGCGCCATCAACGGCCTGGGCTACGGCTACAACGCCAAGACCATGATCCAGTTCGACAGCCGGCCGTGGGCCACGCTCTACGGGAGCAACGGCACGGTCTATTCGGATCAGGCCAACGTGCAGAACGTCTGGGAGACCAACTACAGCCTGGCGGGTCCGACGGCGATCCTCACCGACTACAGCGGCGGTGCGCGCGGCCAGGCGCTGCAGTATCCGGTGGTGACCCCGCCCGGCGGCACCCCGATCACCGGCTGCTCGACCTGTCACATCGGTTCGCCGTCTGCGAAGGTGATCGACCAGACCGTCATCCAGGGCCAGGTCGAGGCCTTCTTGACCGATCTCGACGTGGTCTATCCGGGGGTGAAGGCCGCCGCGAGCCGCAGCGTCAGCGGCGCATACAAGGCGCACTTCGCTCACTGGCTCCGGCAGTCGAGCTCGCGCGGGTCGTACACCTGTTACCTGCCCGGGCAGTTCACCTCGATCTGCGGGCTCGAGTCAGTGCCCGCCGGCCTCTTGAAGTTCGCCGGCGAGCACGCCGACAGCTTCTACAACTACCAAGGCTTCATGGAGGGCGCCCTGACCTCTGGCATCCGCGCCGCCGGCGAGCTGCTCGCCGACATCCAGGCTGGGCGGCTGTAACCGCCTGCTAATCCACGAGTTTTTCTGAAGGTTGCGCGGGCGGGTGCCCTTGGCTATGGTCCGCGCCCCCTTTAGAAGGAGCGACATCGAGAATGGCCCGCGTCACCGTCGAGGACTGCCTGGAGCAAGAAGAGAACCGCTTCGCCCTGGTGGTGCTCGCTGCCACTCGCTGCCGCCAGCTGATGAAGGGCGCCCCGCAGCTCGTCAACGCCAAGAACAAGCCTGCGGTGGTCAGCCTGCGCGAGATCGCCAAGGGTCGCGTGCGCTTCCACCGCACCGCTGACGACGTCGTCCGCGAGTACATCGCGGAGTGCATCCAGTTCGACCGCACGCTGTGAAGGCGAGCATGGGCGGGCGCGGGCCGGTGATCGACGACGTCGACGCCGTGCGCGACGCCGGCGCGCGCGCGCACTACGACGACCCGGCGTACTACGACCTGGCGTATCGAGCGCGCAAGCGCGACGTTGCGTACTACGTCGCGCTCGCGAAGCGCTACGGCGGTCCGGTGCTCGAGTACGGCGTCGGCAACGGTCGCGTGGCCCTCGCGCTGGCCCGCGCCGGCTTCGACGTGGTGGGCGTCGACCTGTCCGAGCGCATGCTCGCCAGCCTGGCCCAGAAGCGAGCCCGCGGGGGCGCCGCGGTCGAGACCGTGCTCGGCGACATGCGCAGCGTGCGCCTGCGCCGGCGCTTCCCCCTGGTCATCGCGCCGTTCAACACCGTGCTTCACCTGTACGAGCGGCCCGACATCGAGGCCTTCTTCAGCCGGGTTCGCGAGCACCTGGCCCCGGGCGGGCGCTTCGTCTTCGATTTCTCGCTGCCCTCGCCCGCCGATCTGGCGCTGGATCCGAACCGGTCGTTCAGCGCGCCTGCTTTCCGCCACCCCACCACCGGCGAGCGCACGAGCTACCGCGAGCGTTTCGAGTACCACCCACTGCGCCAGCTCTTGGTGATCTGGATGGACATGACGCCCAAGGGGGGCGAAGCCTTCAGCATTCCGCTGTCGCACCGCCAATTCTTCCCGCGAGAGATGGAAGCACTGCTGCACTACAACGGGTTCTCGGACATCCAGTTCAGCGCCGACTTCTCGGATCAGGAGCCGGGACCCGACACCGACTCGCTGGTGGCCAGCGCCACGGTCGCGCGCACCCGCCGCCCCGTTGCGAAGCCGCGATCGCGGGCGTAGGTTCAGAGGCGTCAGCTCATGGCAGCGGACTTCTATTCCGAGCTCGGCGTCGAGAAGGGCGCAGACGCCGAAGAGATCAAGAAGGCTTACCGCAAGCTCGCCGCCAAGCTGCACCCCGACCGCCACCCCGGGGACAAGAAGATCGAGAGCCGCTTCAAGTCGGTGAACCGGGCCTATCAGGTGCTCAGCGATCCGAAGCTGCGCAAGCTGTACGACGAGTTCGGGGAAGAGGGCCTGCGCGAGGGCTTCAACCCCAACGCCGCGCGGGCCTATCGGCGGGCCAGCCGGGGCGGTGGGGCCCGGGGGCGCGCGGGCCAGGGCTTCTCGCTGGACGACATCTTGAGCGGTGGCAGCGGCAACGGCGGCGGCTTCGGCGACCTGTTCGGCGACATCTTCGGGCCGGGGCGCGGCCGCGCGCGGCAGGCGCGGGGCTCTGACGTGGCGGCCGAGGTGACCGTGGACTTTGCCAGCGCGATCCGCGGCGCCAGCCTGAGCCTGCGCGTGCAAGAGGGCGGCGAGGACGTGACCGTGCGCGTGCCGCCGGGCGCCGGCGACGGGGACAAGGTGCGGGTCGCGGGCCACGGCTCGCCCGGCCCGGGTGGCAAGCCCGGTGATCTGGTGCTGACCATCCGCGTCACGCCGCACCCGGTGTTCGAGCGACGGGGGCTCGATCTGCACCTCGATCTGCCCATCACCGTGGGCGAGGCGTATCGCGGCGCCAAGGTGCGGGTGCCCACGCCCGACGGTGAGGTCAGCCTGACCGTGCCCAAGCACGCCAACAGCGGCAAGGTGGTGCGCCTGAGCAAGAAGGGGGTCCGCCGCGGCAGCCAGCACGGCGATCTGTACGTGCGCTTCATGGTGATGTTGCCCGAGCTCGAGTCCGACGAGCTCGAACGCGCGGTCGACTCGCTGCAGGCGGCCACCATCACCGACGTTCGGGCCGCGATCCGATTCTGACGCCAAGAAGAAGTTCGAGGTCGTTGCAGAAGTCGGCGTCTGCGGTTGATTTTGCCTTGGCGACCTTGGCGGTTGGTTCCCTCTCCCCGGCAAGCGTGCTTCACGCCGCCTCAGGAGTGCGGTTCGGCGGGCAGCTCGGCGCTGCCGCGGGCGCGGCGGGATTCGACGGCGACCGGCGGGCTGGACTTGAGCGCGCCGGATTCGTCATAGCGCGCCAGCTCTTGTGTGACCCGACGCAACGCCGCCTGCTTCTCGTGGAACGGGCGGAAGCTGGACTTGAAACCGGCCACGATGATGCTCTTCACGTCCGAGAACGACAGCCCCATCTTGGCGTGGCACAGCCACAACTCTTTCGACACCGTGGTGTCGGTGATCAGGCGGTTGTCGGTGTTCACCGTCACACGCAGGCCCAGGTCGTAATACAGCTTCAGCGGGTGGCTCGCGACGTCGCGCACGGCGCCGGTCTGCACGTTGCTGGACGGGCAGCACTCGAGCGGGATGCGGTGATCGTTCAGGTAGTGCAAGAGGTCGCCGTTCTCGCGCAGGCGGCAGCCGTGCCCGATGCGGTGCGCGCCGCACACGTGAATGGCTTGCGCGATGGACTCGGGACCGTAGGCCTCGCCGGCGTGGATGGTGCAGTTGATGTTGTTGTCACGCACCAGCTGGAACGAGTCGCGATGGTGCTTGGCGGGGAACTCGGCCTCGGCCCCTGCCAGATCGAAGCCGACCACCCCGCGGCCCTTGTAGGCCACGGCCAGCTCGGCCATTTCGTACGAGCTTTCCGGCGAGATGTTGCGGATGCCGCAGATGATGACGTTGGCTTTGATGCCGTACGTCTCGCGCGCGCGGCGCAGCCCGTCGAGCACTGCCTCGACCACCTTGGTCAGCTTCAGGCCGCGGCGGGTGTGCAGCATGGGCGCATAGCGCACCTCCATGTAGCGGACGTTCTCGCGCTGGGCGTCTTCGGCCAGCTCGAAGGCGATGCGCTCGAGGGACTCTTCGGTTTGCATCACGCGCAGCGTGATGTCGAAGCCCTTGAGATAGTCGACCAGTGAGCCGAAGTTCTTGCCGCAGCCGATGGCGGCGTGCAGGCCCTCGGCGCTGGTGGAAGGCAGCTCGATGCGCTCTGCCTTGGCGATGTCGAGAATGGTCTCGAGCCGCAGCGAGCCATCGAGGTGTACGTGAAGATCGGTTTTCGGAAGGGCCTCGAAGACTTCGAGGGGGACGATGGCGCCATCTCCGGAGGGCGCCGGGTCATCTTGCTTTGCCATATCCGAGTGTACCACAACGGACGGCGGGCTCGGCTAGGGCCTCTCGGGTTCAGGTGTCGTCGTCGTCGTCCGACTCATGGGCGCCGCGGCCGGTGTCGCTCGGGTCGTCGTCGGCGCCGCCGGCGGCTGCGGCGTGGCGTGCGGGCGGGGCCGGCTCCTCGTCGTCGTCGTCCCGCCGGCCGAGGAACGCCACCGCACCGACGGCCGCCGCGACGATCGCCGCGAACACCCCGGCGGGAAGGCCCTTGACCTCTTCACCGCGGGCCGCCTGCTGGAACGCCTCGCGAAACGCCTCTTCGGACTGGAGACCGATGATCTGCCGTGCCCCGACCCAGGTGGTGGGCAGGCCCTGAAAGCCCGCGTCGCGCAAGATCTTCGACTCGCGCGCGATGCGCTCGGCGGTGGTGGGCGCCTCCATGCACGCATCGAACGCCTTGGCGTCGAGCCCCAGCTCGACGGCGATGCGACGGATGTTCGTGCGCGACAGGTTGTCGTCGTCGAACAGCTTGTCGGCCATCGGGTCGCCCTTGGCCTGCGTCTCGGCGCAGACCGAGGCTTTGGCGGCGTCCAGGGCCCGGGCATGGCGGGGCAGCGGCATGTTGAGCCGCACGAAGTTCACGCGGCCAGGGTTCTCGGCGACCAGCTTCTTCAGCAAAGGGTGCAACGCCCGGCAGAACGGGCACTCGAAGTCGGCGAACTCGACGACGTTGATCTTGCCCTTCTGGTAGTAGCTGACGATGCCCGGCGGGATCGGCGCTTCGGGGCGGAAGCTGGGCCAGATCAGCGGGGCGCCCACCGCGGCCACCGCGAAGCAGACCCAGGCCCACCCGGCGAAGGGGTCGCGCGCGCTCGGCTGGCGCGAATTGAAGTAGGCCGCCAGCGCGGCGCCGATGCCCGCCACGTCGACCGCGACGCACAGCGTGCAAAACTCCCGGATCACGATCGCCTGCACGGCGATGAAGATCGCGGCCATCACCCCGCCCACGGCGGCCATGGGGAAGACCCATTTGCGCAGGTCTTTCGAGAGCGAGACCACGAACAGGCCCGCGAACCCCGCGATGCCGAGGGCGGGCACCGGCAGCTTGCCCCCGAACAAGTAGCCCCAGCCGCTGGCGCGCACCGCCGAGCACCCCGAGCCCGGGCTGCAGAACGAAGGGTTGAAGCTCACGTAGTCGATCAAGAGCGCGCCACTCACCCCGAGAGCGACCAGCGAAAGGACGCGCAGAACGACGAGCCAGAAGGCGAAGCGCACGGTCGGGCCATAGTACTCGGGACGGCCGGCGATGGAGCGGCGTTTTGCCAGCGACGGCCGAGGCGGCCCGGGCTATGCCCGGCGCATGGCAAAACCCCTGCCCGCGCGCGGTGAGATCGCGCGCTGCTTGGAAGAGGCCCAGCGGCCGCTGCACGCGCGTGAGCTCGCGACCCGGCTGGGCGTGGACGAGGCTTCGTACTCGCGGCTGCTCACGCTGCTCGATCAGCTGAGCCTCGACGGGACGGTCAAGCCGATTTCGGGGCAACGCTTCAAGGCGCAGAAGCGGCCCGAGAGCGGCGGCAGCACCTGGGAGGGCATGCTCAGCGTCCACCCCCGGGGCTTCGGCTTCGTCGCCGCGGTGGGTCACGACGACGTGTACATCGCGCCCGACGGCATCGGCGGTGCGATGCACGGCGATCGGGTGCAGGTGACGCCCATCGGGCGCACGTCACGCGGGGTCGAGGGTCGCATCGAGTCGATCGTGGCCCGGCGTAGCCCGCGCCTGGCCGGGGTGCTGCGGCGCAAGGGCAAGAGCGTGTGGCTCGAGCCCGACGACGCGCGGGTCCGTGGTCCGATCGTGGTCTCGGCGCACGCCAAGGTGGGCAACGACGGCGACGCGGCCGTGGTCAGCATCACGCGCTTTCCGGCCTACGCCAATGAGAACGCAGAGGCCGATCTGGTGGCCGTGCTGGGCGCGCCCGGGGACCCGGTGGTCGAGGTCGAGAAGATCTTGCTGCGCGAGCAGATCCAAGAAGAGCACCCCGACGCCGCGCTGCGCGAGGCCGAGGCCATGGCGGCCAAGCTGTCACGCCTGCATGCCGACGGGCGCGTGGACCTGCGCCACGTTCCGCTGCCGACCATCGACCCGGAAGATGCGCGCGATCACGACGACGCGGTCTGGGTCGAGCGTGCCGGGGACGGCTATCGCGCCTGGGTGGCCATTGCCGACGTCAGCGAATACGTTCAACCCGGCAGCGAGCTGGACGCCGAGGCGCGGGCCCGGGGCTGCACCATCTATCTGCCCGATCGCGCCATTCCGATGCTGCCCGCGGCGCTGGCCGCGGATCTGTGCTCGCTCATGCCCGAGGCCGAGCGCCTGTGCCTGTGCGTGATCGCCGAGCTCGATCGCGGCGGCGTGGTGAAGAAGTTCGAGATCGTCGAGGGCCTGATGCGCTCGCAGGCCATGCTGACCTATCCGGGGGTGGCCCGCGCGCTGGGCTTCACCGAGGCGCCGCCCAAGAGCGCCCAGGCCGAGCACATGAAGAAGGACCTGAAGGTCCTGGACGAGCTGGCCCGCAAGCTGCGCAAGCGGCGCATGGCGCGGGGTGCGCTGGACATGGATCTGCCCGAGGCCAAGGTCGTGCTCGACGAGCAGACCGGCGAGCCCCTGGACGTGGTGCGACGCGCGCAAGACCCGGGCATCAAGCGTGCCTACCAGATGATCGAAGAGCTGATGCTCTTGGCCAACGAGCTGGTGGCCGAATGGTTGGGCAAGAAGCGCTGCCCGGCGATCTATCGTGTGCACGACAAACCCGACGAGCAGAAGCTGGCCCGGCTGGGCGCCTGCGCCGAGACCATTGGGCTGGATCTGGCGGTGGAAGAGCTGCTCGAGCCCCGCGGCGTGAGCGCGTTTCTGGCGCAGGTCCAGGGGCACGAGAAGAAGCAGGTGCTCGAGATGTTGATGCTGCGCTCGATGAAGCAAGCGCAATACGACATCGCCAACATCGGGCACTTTGGTCTGGCGTCGTCGGCCTATCTGCATTTCACCTCGCCCATCCGCCGCTACCCGGATCTGGTGGTGCACCGCGCGGTGAAGCACGTGCTGCGCGGCGGCAAGATCGACATTTCGCCCAATGCGGTGGAAGACCTGCGCATGGCGGCGACCTCGGCCAGCACCCGCGAGCGCGCCGCGATGGAGGTCGAGCGCGAGGTGGTGGATCTGTACCGCGCGCTGCACATGCGCACGCGCATCGGCGACGTGCTCGAGGGCACGGTGACCGCCATCGTGGGCAGCGGGCTGTTCGTGGCGCTCGACGCGCCTTTCGTGGATGTGCTGGTGCGGTTCGAGGTGCTCGGCCCGGACCACTATGAAGCCACCGAAGACGAGCTCTCGGTGGTGGGCCTGCGCTCGGGCGATCGCATCACCCTGGGCGACCGCATGCTGGTGGAGATCGAGGACGTGGCCGTGCTCAGGCGCATGACGCTGGCGCGGCGCGTGGTGCCCGAGCGTGCGCTGCGCGGGCTGGGGCGCGCGGGCGATCGCGGACCCCGGGGCCGGGCGCAGGCGGCGCCGGGTCGCGGCGAACGCGGCAAGCCCGGCGCGCGGGATGCCCGCGGGGGCCGAGCCGGGCCGGCGAAGCGCGGCGCGCCGCCGAAACGCAGCGGCGGTCGCGGCAAGAAGCAGGGCGGGCGGCGCCGCTGAGCTCAGCGCGCCGACAGGCGATCGGTTCCCATGAAGGCGCGCAGCGCCTCGGGCACGATCACGCTGCCGTCTTCCTGCTGGAACTGCTCGAGGATAGCCACCAGCGTGCGGCCCACCGCCAGGCCCGAGCCGTTCAGGGTGTGCACCAGGCGCGGCTTGCCCTTGGGCTCGGCGCGGAAGCGGATCTTGGCCCGGCGCGCCTGATAGTCCGTGAACCACGAGCAGCTCGAGATCTCGCGGTAGGCATTCTGCGACGGTAGCCAGACCTCGAGGTCGTAGGTCTTCACCGAGCTGAAGCCCAGATCGCCGGCGCACAGCGCGACCACGCGGTAGTGCAGGCCCAGGCGCTGCAGCACCTTCTCGGCGTGGCCGGTGAGCAGCTCGAGCTGCTGGGCGCCCTGCTCGGGCGGAACGAAGCGCACCACTTCGACCTTGTCGAACTGGTGCTGGCGGATGAGCCCGCGGACGTCTTTGCCGTACGAGCCGGCCTCGCTGCGGAAGCACGGGGTGTACGCCGTGTAGGCCAGCGGCAGCTGGTCGCCCTCGAGGATCTCGTCCGCATGCAGGTTGGTGACCGGCACCTCGGCGGTGGGGATCAGGTAGAGCGCGTCGGGATCTTCGGGATCGTTGCGGAAGGTCTTGAACAGATCGGCCTCGAACTTGGGCAGCTGGCCCGTGCCGCGCAGCGCCGCGGCCTTGACCATGAACGGCGGATAGACCTCGGTGTACCCGTGTTCGCGGGTGTGCAGGTCGAGCATGAACGCCACCAGCGCGCGCTCGAGCCGCGCGCCCATGCCCCAGAGCACGCTGAAGCGCGCGCCCGAGAGCTTCGAGGCACGCTCGAAATCCAGGATCCCCAGGGCCGCCCCGATCTCCCAGTGGGGCTTGGGCTCGAAGTCGTAGCTGGGCTGCTCGCCCCAGGTGCGCTGCACCGGATTGTCGTCCGAGCTCTGACCGTCCGGGGTGGTGGCGTGGGGCAGGTTGGGGATCGAGAGCAGGCGCTCTTCGACCTCGCGCTCGACCTTGCCCAGCTCGTCTTCCAGCGTCTTGATCTGCCCCGACAGCTCTTTCAGCTCGTCGCGCCGCGCTGCGAAGGTGGCCTTGTCGCCGCCCTTCGCCAGCTTGCTCATCTCTTCGTTGGCGGCGTTGCGGCGGGCTTGCAGCGCCTCGGTCTTGCCGATCAGCTCGCGCCGCCGTTCGAACAGCGGCCCTGCGGCGTCCAAGAGCGCGCTGGTCTCGGGGGACCGGCGTGCGAGCCCCTTGCGTGCTTCGTCGAGGTGGTCTGCGACCCAGCGTCCGTCCAACATGGTGCCGGGGTTCTAACCAATTCGGCTCAGGGCGTCATCATCACGCCCACGCCGACCGAGACGCCCCCGCGCGAACGGCGCGCCCAGTCTTGCACCCAGAGCACGTGCGAAACCAGCGTGCAGGTGCGTTTCTGCGGGCCTTCACAGCCGTACCAGACGCCGGCGTCGTGGCGGTCGCCCTCTTCGTCGAAGCGCACCACCTGGCCGTTCGGCATGACCGCGAGCCACGCCGCCGCCGACCCCGGCGGGGCGGCGTTCGAGTGCCCGATGCGCCCGAGCAGGGTGTTGTCGGGGCCGCCAACGTGACCGTCGGGCAGCACGATGGCCAGTGGCTCGTAGTCCTTGTCCACCACGCGCCCGGCGCGGTCGATCACGAACAAGAGCGAGCCGTCTTCGGTGACCTTGCCATCGGCGTGGATCTGGATCGAGTCGTCGTCGGGGCGATCCCACCGCGCAGGGCTGATCACCAGCGGGGACCCGCCTTCTTGCCAGCGCGGGGGAGGGTTCGCCGAGCACCCCAGGGCGCACACGGCGACCAACACGGAGACGATACGCATGCGGGCGAGGATAGCGTGGGTCGGCGCTGGACGCTCGCGCGCCCCGGGTTTGTTGGCCGAACCGGCCGCGGGCGCCTGAAATGCGCGGCATGAGAAGCGCTTGCTCGGAGCTGCCCAACGACAACCCGCTGCTGCACGACGGCGCCGTGTGGGTGTCGATGTCGCCGACCGGGCGGCCGCGGGCAGTGGCGCGCCCGCCGGTGGTCGCGACCGCGCCTGAGCCGGCGCCCCCGCTCGCGCCCGTGGAAGTCGTCGTGCCGCAGGCGGTGGTCACCGCGGCCGAGCCCGACGCCTTCGCGCAACTCCTGGCCCTGCTCGGCAAGGTCGCCCTGGGGGCGGGGGCGACCCGCGCCGCGGCCGTGCTCGCCGACTTCGTGACCGGTCAGGTGGTCGACACCGCCCGCCTCGGAGAGACGCTGTGCGCCGCGCTCGTGGCCAGTGGTCACGCCGCCCGCTCTGGATCGGGGGTCACCGTCAGCGCGCCGATGGCGGCGACGATCAACGCGTGGCGCGCCGTGCTTTCCGGGGGATCCGACGACCTCTCGGGTTGCGACGAGACGCTGGATACGTGGTGCGCCGACCTGGTGGCAGCGCTCTCTGGAATGCCCAGCCGCGCGGGTGAGATCCGGCGCGAGCTTCGGCGTTTCGGGGTGGCCGCCTTCGGGCTTCTGGCCGAAGCCGCCTGAGTCAGCCGGCTGCGCTGACCGCGAACTCGTACAGCTCTTTCTTGCTGGTGCGCTTCCGCAGCCGCTCGATGCGGGGTCGCGAGAACCCCGCCGCCTTCATCTCGGCGGCCAGCAGCTCTTCCACCGGCACCACCACGTCGAAGAACTTCGAGTTGCCCACCACATAGTGAATCGAGCCCCCGTCGGCCACCAGCTGGCGCAGGCTCGCGAGGTGCTGGGCCATGTCCACGAAGTAGCGCTCGACGTAGCGCGACAGCACGGCGCTCTCTTGCGCGATGCTGCGGACCAGGCTCGACAAGCCGCGGCGAGCGGCCGCGGGCGCACGCCAGTGGACCAGGTTGCTGGTGGCTTGCCCCCACGTCCCGCCGATCGCCCTCCAGTCGAGCTCACCGGCGCTGCGGCCGTCGCTCAGGTGGCCAAGCCAGTACATGTAAGGGCGAAGCTCGCGGATGTACGACATGCGGTTGGCGTATGGTGGCGAGGTGATCACCGTGCCGTAGGATCGGCCGCCCAGCGCCTGCGCAACGGCCCGAGCGTCGCCCTGCACCACGCGGCGGCGCGTGCTGGGCAGGGGCAAGGCCGCGCCCCGGGCCAGCGAAGCCATGCTCTCGCCGAGCAGGCTGGCCACCCGCGCCCGGGCGCGGGCTGCGGTCGGGGTGACGGGCTTCGCGAAGGACATCGACTGGTGGCGAAAGCTGGCACTCGAGACCCCGACCAGCGATCGGCAGAACGCGAGCCGGCACAGATCGCGGGCGCGAGGCGAAAGGTCCCCGCCCTGGATCGCCGTCCACGCGCGGGACAGCGCGCACAGCGTGGCGCGGTCCCACCAGCGCTCGATGTTGTGGAGCGGCGGGGTCCACTCACAGCTGGCGCGGCTCGCCAGGGCCCGGCGGGCGGCGGTTTCGAGCAGCGCCTGGGCCTGCCGCACGGCGGCCGGGTCGTAGCGGGCAACCTTGGCGCGGGCCAGCCACACCAGAAAGGGATTCAGCTCCAGCGTGTCGCAGGGCACGCCGAGCTCGCTGCACGCCAGCAGGGTCGTGCCGGTGCCGCAGAACGGATCGAGCACCGGCAGATCGGCTCGCGTTCGCCGCGCGACCAGCTCGCGCACCAGGTGCAGGGAATATGCTGGTGTCAGCCGCAGCCAACCGTGGCGGGTGTCCCGCAGGTTGCCGCGAAAGGTGAAGCGGCCGGCGCCAGCTTTCACTTGCACGGAACGGGCTTCATCACCTTGAGCTCGCCCTCGATCACTTCTTGGTAGCAGGGCTGCGCCGCCTTGCCGTTGGTCGGCGCGGTCAGCTTGATGTTCACGGTTTGATCGTTGTTGGCCAGGACCTTGGCGCTCCCCTTGAGCTTGTCTTTCTTGGCTTCCAGCGTCAGCCGATCGTCCCGCTGCACGTCGATCTCGCACGGGGTGGTGTCGCAGATCTGAAAGCCCTCTTTGGTCACGACCGCGCCCGGCGGATCGGTGACGATGGTGATGTGCGCGGTGGTGGCGGGCACGATGGCTGCGCTCGGGACCACCGACGGGCTCGGCGTGGCGCTGTCGACCGGGCGCGCGCTCGCCAGCAAGGTGGATTGGTGCTCGCCGGACATCTCGGGCCCGCTGCCCGGAAGCAGCTTGAGCGCCAGAGCCGTGCCGCCGCCGACCAGGACCACCAGGGCGGCCCCGATCCAGATCCCCTTGCTCGCGGGGCGAAGCGGCACCTCGACCTGGGTCACGCCCGCGGGCAAGGTGTCGGCCCGCGCGGTGCGATCTTTCTCGCGCAGGGCCGTGGGGGCGGCCGCCGGGGCCTGGGGATCGGCGCCCAGATCGGGAGTCGAGGGCATTTCCGCCCGCTGGAACTCAGCCAGCGAGACGCCGGGGATGGCGCTCTTGCGCGCCAGCGGGTCGAGCGCTGCCGCCTCGGGCGTGGTCATCAGCGCCGCCGCCAGCTCGCGCATCGACTGGAAACGCTGGTCCGGGTTCTTGGCCAGGGCCCGCCCGATGATGGCCTCGAGCTCGGGCGAGACGGACACCTCGGGGTTGAGCGCGCGCATGGGCGGCAGCGGGCTGTTCATGTGCGAGTTGAGCACCGCGAAGAAGGTGTCGCCGGTGAACGGCACCGCGCCGGTCAGCATCTCGAAGAGAATGATGCCGGTGGCGTAGATGTCCACGCGCAGATCGGCCTGCTTGCCCGCGGCCTGCTCGGGCGACATGTACTCTGGGGTGCCGAAGATCATGCCAGTGCGGGTCAGGCGTCGCCGCGAGGTCTCCGTGGCCGCCGCCTCTTCGGTCGAGCGCAGCTGCGCGATGCCGAAGTCCACGATCTTGACGGTCTCTTCTCCGTCGGCCGTCAGCTGCAGGAACACGTTCTCCGGTTTCAGGTCCCGGTGCACCACGCCCTTGCCGTGGGCCACCGCCAGCGCCTTGCACACCTGCAGAATCACCCGCAGGGCGCGCTCGGCGCCGAGCACGCGACTCTTCTCCAGCTCGTCGGCGAGGTCACGGCCCTCGAGGAACTCCATCGCCAAGAAGAAGCAGCCGTTGTCGAGCTGCCCGAAGTCGAACACGTCGAGCACGTTCGGGTGCTTGATGCGCGAAGCGCTGATGGCCTCGCGCTGGAAGCGCGTGACCAGGTCGGGCTTGGCCGAGTACTCGGGGCGGAGCACCTTGAGCGCGACCTTCTTCTCGATTGCCTCGTGCTCGGCCAGGTAGACGGTCCCCATGCCGCCCTGGCCCAGGCGGCCGAGCACGCGGTAGCGCCCCGCGACCACCTGCCCGATCAGGTCGTCCGGCTGGCTCGCCATGGGCACCCGCCCTGTACTTTGGCCGTCCACTGGGGCTGGCGAAACCATAGCGTCCGGGCTCGCCGGACGCCACGGGAGAACGCCCGCCTGACGACGCGGCGATTTGCTACGCTGACTCGTCCATGGTCATCGTCATGGAGCCGAATGCTCCCGAGCCCGCTGTCGAAGCGGTCATCTCGTTTCTGGTCGGCGCGGGGTTCGACGTTCACCGTTCCAGCGGTCAGACGCGAACGTTGCTGGGCGTGGTGGGCGACGTGACGCAAGAGCACGTGGCAGTCGCCAAAGATCTCGAGTGGGTCGCCGACGTGGTGCGTGTCAGTGAGCCGTTCCGGCTCGCCTCGCGTCGCTTCCGCGAGGCGTCCAGCGTGGTCGAAGGGCCGTGGGGCATCATCGGCGGCGAGCGGCCGTGGATCGCCATCGAGCCCATCGGTCTGGGTGGCGACGACGGCGGCCCGGTCGACGGTCCGGCGTCGAGCGAGAACGGCTATGCCATCGCCGCCGGGCGACCGTTCGACGCGGCGGTCAGTCGCGCGCGCGTGGTGCCCGAGAGCGTCGGGTCGTTGAGCTGTCTTCCACTCAGCGTGCATGCGGCGACGCCAAGCCAGGTCAAGTTCGTCGAGCGCTCGCCCAGCTGGGGCGCCAACAAGTGGATCGGCGCTGCCGAGCGCGAGCTGGAGCGTCGTGAAGCGGGCGTGGTGCTGCTCGAGGCCGGGGGCGAGTATCCGAACGGCGCGCGCACCCTCGAAGTGGCGGCGATTGCCCGCGCCAAGATCCGCACCCATCTTCCGATCGTGGTCGACGTGGCGAGCATCGCGCAGCGCACCCGGTATTCGGCTGCCGTGGCCTGCGCAGCCATCGGCGCGGGCGCCGACGGCGTGATCTTGCGGGTGTGGGTGGGCAAGGCGGACGCGCCCAGCTCGGTGCCGGCCACGCTGCGCTGGGACGACGCCGTGACCCTGGCCGATCGACTGCGCGAAGTGGGTGCGGCCGTACGGCGATGAGGCTGTGTATCGTCGGTTTTGGGCTGATCGGGGCGTCGATCGCGGCAGCGCTCAAGGCCCGGACCGAAGGCTCGGTGGTCGTCGCCATCGACCGGAGCGCGATCATCGACACCCAGGTCGTGCGCGCCCTGGCCGACGTGCGGGTGGCCAGCGACGACGAGCCGGGGGTCGACCGGGAGCTTTCCAGTGCCGACTTGGTGGTGCTCGCTGCGCCGGTGTCCGTGATTGCGGGCATGATCGAGCGCGTGCTCGAGCGGGCCCGTGTGGTGACCGACTGCGGGTCCACCAAGCGCGCGATCGCGGCGCGTGCCCTGGGCTCGCCGCATCGAGAGCGCCTGGTGCTGGGCCACCCGCTGGCCGGGGGCCCGAGCGCGGGCGCGGATGAAGCTCGCGCCGACCTGTTCGACGGCAAGACCTGGATCGTGTGCGAGCAGGGCTCGGGCGAGGCGGCCCGGGCGGCGGTGCGCGCGCTGGTGGCGAGCCTGGGCGCCCGGGTGGTGGCCATGACCGCCGAGCAGCACGACCGGGCCGTGGCGCTCACCAGTCACGTGCCGCAGCTCTTGGCCAGCGCCCTGGTGGTGCTGTCCGAGCGCCGAGGCGCCGAGGCCGCCCAGGGCCCGGGCTTCGAGAGCGCCACGCGCACGGCGGGGGGCAACCCGGCGATCTGGGGGGACATCTTCGAGTCCAACGCGGACCAGGTCGCCGCCGCGCTGCGCGAGCTCTGCGGCGAGCTCGAACTGGTCGCATCGGATCTCGAGGCGTCGCAACCTGGCGCGGCGCTGGCGCTGCTCGATGCCGCTCGCCGGCGCGCGCGATCTGGGTGATACTGGTGAGCGTGCGGCGATGGATCGGATGGGCGGCCCTCGGGCTGTTGGTCATCGCGGGCTGTGACCTGAACCCGCAGCCCGACTTGCCGGCCTCGTCCGGGGTCGGCGGCGCGGGAGGGGGCGGCGGTTTGGGTGGCGCCGCGGGTCTCGGCGGAGACGCCGGCGGCGGCGGCGTCTTCCAGGGCGCGTCGGACAGCAGCGTCGACGGCGAGGCCAACCCGGCGCTGGACGGGGACGCTAGCCACGATGCCGACGCGGCGGCCGACGCGGACGCCGCGCACGACGCCGCGGACGCCGGCGACTGACCTGAACATGTGCCGCCTGCGATCGCTCGGGCGGCGCAGCGTGGCACAACTGTGCCGCCGGCAGCCCTACTCACATGGCTGTGTAGATGATGTTCGTTGGCGCAGGTCGTGCTACGCTGTTTGACACATGGCCCATCGCTGGCTCGTGTTGCTCGGGGTCGCGGCGCTGTTCGCGGCTTGTGACTTGAACCCCCAGCCCGAGGTCCCCTCGGGCGACGGAGACGCCGGTGGCGCGTCCGGCGGCAGCGGGGGCTCTCTGAGCGGTGGCAGCGGCGGGTCGGCCGCGGGTGCGGGCGCGGGCGGATGGTCCGGGGCCGCCGGGGGCGGTGGCGCCGCCGGGGCGGGCGGAAGTGGCTCTGGCGGGGCGGGCGGAAGCGGCACCGGCGGCAGCGGCGGTGCTCCGGGCGACGCCGGCGATGCGGGCGATGCCGGCGACGCTTCGCCCGACGGCGACACCGACGCCGATCCGGACGCGGGCAGCGACGCCAGCGACGACGGCCCGCTCGGGGATGGCGCCGCTGACTGAGGTCAGCCCGCTGCCGGGCTGCGGCGCACCAGATAGCTGTCGAGCACGTTGGCGATGAAGTCAGCCAAGATGCCGTCTGCCACCCGCAAGCGGCGGCTCAGCTCGCGCGCCAGGTTCAGCACGATGATGGCGTACGACTTCACGTCGTAGCGGTACAGCGCGTCGAGATCGGCAGTGGTGATCCGGACCAGGCGCGAGGGGGCCAGGGTGCGCACGGTGGCCGAGCGAGCCTGTACGTCGACCACGCTCATCTCGCCGAACCAGTCGCCCGGACCCAGCATGGCCACCCTGGCGTCGATGCCGCGGTGGCTGCGCTTGAGCACCTCGAGCTCGCCGTTGACGAGCACGAACATGTCTCGTGCGTCGTCCCCTTCGCGAAAAACCACCGTCCCGGCCGGGGGCGTGCTGACGGTGAGCGACGCCGCCAGGTGCGCGAGCACCTCGTCGCTGAGGGCGCCGAACAGGCCGATGTTGCGCAGCTCGGTGACGTCCACGCTGCTGGGGAGTCCGGTCACGGGGCGCACACTCCGTAGGTAATTCCGTCGATCACGATTTCATTCCCCGTCGAGAAGCCCTGGCAGGTCTTTCCGCCACAGTCGTTGAACATCACCCGGCACCATTTGCGGCAATCCCCGTTGGTCAGGCAGGCATATCCAGGGGCGCAGGCCGAGCTGTCGTTCAGGCAGGCGCCGGCGGTGGTGGCGGTGCCGGCTTTTCCGCAGTCGCTCGACGGCGGCGTCGCCTTGGTCATCGGGATGCACGTCAAGAGCGGACCGCAGGCGCTGGCCGGGTTGTGAAGCTCGCACTTCTTCGAGCAGATCTTCCAACCGGGGATCGGCGTGTTCGCCGGCGACTTCATCACCTGGTTGCAGGTGCCCGCGGTCGCGCTGCAGTCGGTGTTGGTTTCGCAGTAGAGCTTGCAGGCGCCGCCGACGCACGAGTACCCCTTGGTGCAGTCGGTCGAATAGGTGCAGGCGTAATACGGCTGCGTCGAACCGGCCGCCACGCACTGGGTCGTCCCCGCCTCGCTGGTCACCTGGCAAGCCTGCGCGCCAGTGCAACCGCACTGGGGCGAGGTGTCACACTGGCCGCCCGATACCGGGGGCGTGCAGTTGCCGCTGCCCCCGCTGCCGCCGCCGCCCGTGGCGCCGCTGCCGCCCGCGCCGCCGCTGCCACCCGCGCCGCCTGCGGCGCCGCTACCGCCCGC
>JAKLKA010000041.1 GCA_023150915.1 Polyangiaceae bacterium | reverse complement strand
CCCGGTCACCGCCCCCGATGGCCGCGGCGTGATGCGCCCGTGGCGGCAAGAGACGGGCCTCGCGCCTCGACCCCGGTCCGGTCGCCTCGCTCCTGAGCCGGACGCTGCAGGTCGCCCTGACGAGAACCGATCGGGAGTGGTGCGCGGCGCCGTGCGCTTGACGCCGCGGAGCGGCGCGCCCTAACTGCCGCCATGCCGATGCGCGACCTCGACGTACCGAAGACCACGGCCATCTTGAACACCATCCTGGAGCACGAGCTCGCCGGCGTGGTGCGTTACACGCACTATGCCTTGATGGTGACCGGTCCCAATCGCATCCCGATCGTGGCGTTTCTGACGGCCCAAGCTCAGGAGTCGTTGCTCCACGCGCAGCAGGTCGGCGAGCTGCTCACCGGGCTCGAGGGGCATCCGTCGATGCGCATCGGGCCGCTGGAAGAGTCGAACCAGCACTCGACGCAGGCCTTGCTCCGCGAAAGCCTGAATCACGAGCTCGAAGCGGTGAAGCACTACAAGGCGCTGCTCGCGACGGTGGAGAACGCGAGCGTCTACCTGGAAGAGTTCGCGCGCACCATGATCGGCTCCGAAGAGCGCCACCAGCTCGAGCTGAAGAAGATGCTGCGCGACTACGGCTGAGGCGCGCTCACTTCTTGGTGTACGGGTTTGCCGCGAACCCGCCGCCGGTCGTGCCGCCCGGCTTGGCGCCGCCGCCCGCCGCGGGTCGCCGTCCGAAGTCGAGCGTGAGATCGCTGGCCCCGGCCGGGATCTTGGTGCGTACGGTGCGACCGTCGGCAGACATCGCGTCCACCGGCGCCCCCGGCTCGGGCCAGGCGTCCAGCCCCACCTCGGGGGACGCGGGCTTGATCGAGATCACGCGCGTTCCGACCTTCAGCCGCGCAATGTCGGCGTTGGCCCGAATGGTGAAGCTGGCGGGCTTGGCCTCGGGCACCACCGCCGTGGGCTCGAGCGCGGGCGAGGGCTCGGGCGCCGGCAGCGGCAGCGTCGGCGCGGCCGACCCCGACGCGCCCGGCGCGGCAGCAGGGTTTTCGCGGTGCCCGCGCACCGAGAGCACGATCACGCTGATCAGCACCACCGCGATGCTGACCCCGCTGGCGATGCCGATGATGGCGGCGCGATGGCGTCGATCGGCCAAGATGGCGCTGATGCTGCGCTGAACGGCGTCGGTCACGCCGCTGCCGCCCGGCACCGGCACCGGGCGGCCCTGCTCTTTCCACGCGACCGTGGCGCCCGTGGTGTCCTCGCGCACGGCCTGGTGTGCGGACTCGGGCTCGCCCGCCGCGCTCTCGGAGTGCAGCTCCACGGGCGGCGTCCACGACGAAGGCGACTGCGTGGTGGCGGCCTCGCGCAACGCCCCCGCGAGCTCGCCCGCGCGGCCCCGCAGCCGGCGGATCTCTTCGATCTTCTTCTCGCGGTCGGCAAGCTTCGGACCCACGATGCGCCGCACGAACTCGGCCACGTCGGCGGTGTCCGCGACGGTGTGCGCGGCCAGCAGGCGGCGGCGCAAGGCGTCGGCGCTGGGGCACCGCTGCTCCAGCTCGCGAGTCAGAGCCCAGCTCAGCGCCTCGTCCAGCTCTTCGGACAGGTCCGGGCGAACGCTGCGCAAGCGCGGAGGGTCCTCGTTGACGATCTTGAGCAACGCGCCGATCTCGTCCTCGGTGTCGTACAGGCGTTCCCCGACGATCGCCTCCCAGGCCACGGCCCCGGCCGCCCACACGTCGCAGCGCTGGTCGACCTTCACGCCACGCGCCTGCTCGGGCGCCATGTAGGCGATCTTGCCTTTGATCTTCCCAGTGCGCGTGTGGCCCGCCGTATACGCGACCTTGGCGATGCCGAAGTCGGTGAGCCGGCTCACACCGTCGGTGCCAACCAAGATGTTGTGGGGTGAGAAGTCGCGGTGCACCACCCCCAGGCTCTCGCCGTGCTTGCCCTTCAAGTCGTGCGCCGCGCCCAGCCCCGCCAGAGCATCCGTGACGATACGGAGCCCGATCTCCAGAGGAATGCGCTCACCCAGGCGCTTGGTGGCGCGCCGGAGCCCCGCCAGCGTGTCGCCCTCGACGTATTCCATCACCAGGAAGAGCCCATAAGGGTCTTCGCCCACGTCGAGCACCGGAACCACGTTGGGGTGACAGATCTTGGCGGCGAGCTTGGCTTCTTTGAGCAGGTCGTTCGCCAGGTGCGAGTCGGACTCGGCAGTGCCGTGGATCATCTTCACGGCGACATGGCGTTGAAACCCGCCCTCGCGCGCGGCGATGCCCAGATACACGGTGGCCATGCCGCCCGCGCCAATCGGCGCGAGCAGCTCGTACCAACCCACGCGCTCCGGAAAGGGAGCCGAGATCTTGGACACCGCGAAAACTATACCCGAGCGCCTGCGGAGCCGCCCTGACGAACGCCGGCGCCGGCGCCGCGCCGCGCTATACTGGCGGCTCGAGCAGGAAAACCCCTTGAAACCCGCGTTCTACTGGCGAATTGCCGGGGCCGCCCTGGCGGTCGCCCCGGGTGCGTGCCTGGGCATCGCCGAGGTCGATGGCGGCACGGGCGGCAGTGCAGCGGGCGGCGTCGGAGGCGCCGGCATCGACGGGGGCGGGGGCTTTCCGGGCGCAGGCGGCGCCGGCGGTGTGCAAGACGCCGCCAACTCCGACGCCCCGTCGATCGGCGGCAGCGGTGGCAGCGGTGGCAGCGGCGGCACCGGCGGCACCGGCAGCGGCGGGGCCGGCGCAACCGGCGGCAGCACGGGCGGCAGCGTGACGTTGAAGCCTGGCCTCGCGCTGGCCGGTGACGGCTTCCTGGCGCAGCCGTCGCTGTGTGGCGATCAGGTGATCGACTCGTACAGCCAGCCTTCATACAAGGCCATCCACGTCGGTCGCGACGTGCCCTGCGGCAATGTGGCCACCTACCGCGCGTACGTGCGCTTCGCCGCCCCCACCCTGCCGGGCCCGGTGAAGAAGGCGACGCTGCGCTTCCACTATGCCCAGAAGCAGGACCCGACCGGCGGCGTGCAGCTGCTGGGGATCACGGACTTCCAGCAGCTGACCACGTCGGCCTGGGGCCAGCCCACGGCGGCAAACTTCGGCACGGTGATCGCGCCCACCACGCCGGTGGGCTGGGTGGTGACCGAGGTCACCGGCCACGTGAAGGCCGCCCTCGGGGCGGGCGGCGGCGTGGCCTTCGAGCTGCGCTATGACGCCGAGGGCCAAGACCCGGCCGGCAAGTCCCGCTGGTATGGCATCGTGGCCACCGAGAACGGCGCCAACGGTCCGGAGCTGGTGGTCGAATACTGACGGCGATTGTGCGAAAGTCGCCGGCAGAGGAGATGGCATGCCCCGCATCGCGGTACTGACATCGGGTGGCGACGCCCCGGGAATGAACGCAGCGCTTCGCACCATTGCGAAGGTGGCTGCCATCCACGGCGTCGAGGTGATCGGCTTCGAAGACGGCTACGACGGCCTGATTGACGGTCGCACCCGGGCGCTCACGCGCAAGGCCGACGGCGGGCTGACCACCACCGCAGAGGTGGGCCTGGCCGGCAACCTGGGCGGCACGTTCCTGGGCAGCTCGCGCTGCGCCCGCTTCGTCACGCCCGAGGGCCGGGCCGCCGCCGCCGCCCGCCTCGACGGCTTCACCGGCCTGATCGTGATCGGCGGCAACGGCTCGCTGACCGGCGCCCACAAGCTGGCCCAAGAGACGGGCGTCAAGGTGATGGGCGTCCCGGCATCGATCGACAACGACGTGGGCTGCACCTCGACGGCCATCGGCGTCGACACCGCGCTGAACGTGATCACCGAAGCATGCGATCGCATCAGCGACACGGCCCGCTCGCACCGCCGTGCGTTCATCATCGAGGTGATGGGGCGGCACTCGGGCTACCTGGCCATGGCCTCGGCCGTGGCCGTGGGTGCCGACGGTATCCTGTTCCGCGAGCAAGGCCGCAGCGAAGCCGAGCTGGTCACCACCGTGGCCAACCTGTTGCGGCGGGGGTTCGCCCAGAAGGGCGACAAGCGGCGAGTGCTGGTGATCAAGGCCGAGGGCGTCGAGATCCCATGCACTCGCCTGGTGCGGCTCGTCCAAGACGAGCTCGCCGCCGAGCTGCCCGGGGTCGAGGTGCGCGCCACGGTGCTCGGCCACCTGGTGCGCGGCGGCAACCCCACCTATCAAGACCGCATGGTCGGCGGGCGCCTGGGGCTCGCTGCCCTCGATGCGCTGCTCCACGGCGAGACGGATCAGATGGTGGCCTGGCTGCCCCAGCAGGTCGAGGGCGGCGTTCAGACCTCGGACCCGGCCATTCAGCGCTTCACCCTCGAACGCGTGCTCGACGAGACCCGCGCGCTGCTCGACGGCACCAGCGCCGTCACACGCTGGCGCGTGGGCATGCTCGAGAAGCTCGAGGGCGCGCTGTCGCTGTGAGGCGCGCGCTCAGCCCGGCGCCAGCACGAAGCGCCCCACCACCGGCAAGTGGTCCGAGCGGCCCCGGGCGATCACCCGCACCGAGAGCGGCTCGAGGCGCCGATCGTACACGATGTGGTCGAGCTCGGTGCGCACGGTGCCCAGGCTGGTGTTCCACCGCCAGGTGTCGGTGTCGGACGAGAGCTCGCCGAGCGCGCTCTTGAAGCCGCGCTGCTCGAGGAAGGCGATGGCGCTGCCGCCCTGACCCTCGTTGAAGTCGCCGGCGATCAGCGTCGGCAGCCCGGGGTGGAGGTGCGCGAAGTACTTGTCGATCTCGGCTCGGCGCACCTTGCCGGTGGTGAACACGCCCGAGACCACGCTGCCCGAGTCGGAGATCTGCGGCCTGAGGTGCACGTTCAGGCACTGCACCACGCCCAGATCGGTGCGCAGCGTGAGGCGCCACGCCGCGAACCAACCGCGCTCGGGAGGCGGAATGGTCTCGTCCTCGAGCACCTCGAAGCGCGAGAGCACCGCCAGCCCGCCGGCGGCCGACGCCGTCAGGTACTTGCGCGTCGAATAGGTACCGGCGAGCTCGGCCTCGATGGCGCGCTGCCAGTCCGGCGTGGTCTCTTGCAGCAGCACCACGTCGGCCTTGGCCTCACGAATGGCGGCGATGCCCGCCGGATCACCCGCCAGACCGAAGTTGACGTTGTAGGTGAGCACCGACAGCGAGCGCTGCCCCGGAGCCGGCTCAGCCGCGGACCGTGCCGGCCCACCGCACCCCACCGCCAACGCACCGACAGCCAGCACTCGGCACCACATCGCCCCCTGGTACGGCGGCGGGGGTCGGGACATTCCCTGCCGCTTGACTATTCAAGCATCTGGTTGAATAGTTGATTCGATGATGCCCCCCCGCCGCTTCGTTCGCCTGGGCATTCGCGACAACCTCGCGCAGTTCTCGCTGCTGGTGGTCGTCAACGCCTTCGTCGGCGCAATGGTCGGGATGGAGCGCACCATCCTGCCGCCGATCGCCGAGCAGGACTTCCACCTTGCCGCGAAGACCGCGGTGCTCTCGTTCATCGTCGTCTTCGGTGTGACGAAGGCGCTGACCAATTACCTGGCCGGACGCCTCTCGGACCGGCTTGGGCGCAAGCAGGTCCTGATCGGAGGCTGGCTCGTCGCGGCGCCCGTGCCGTTTCTCTTGATGTGGGCGCCAAGTTGGTCGTGGGTGCTGTTCGCCAACGCGCTGCTCGGGGTGAGCCAGGGCCTCACCTGGTCGACCACGGTCATCATGAAGATCGACCTGGCCGGGCCGGAGAAGCGCGGCCTGGCGATGGGGCTCAACGAGTTCGCCGGCTACTTCGCGGTGGCCGGAAGCGCGCTCGCCACCGGCTTCGTCGCTGCGCGCTACGGGCTGCGCCCGGAGCCGTTCTATCTGGGCGTGGTCTTCGTCGCCGTCGGTCTCTTGCTCTCGTCGCTCGCCGTGCGCGAGACCAAGCACCACGTCGCCGCCGAGTCGAAGCTCCACGGGGAGCTGCCACTTGGCGGCCTGCCCACGCAGCGCGAGGTCTTCTGGAACACGACGCTCTTCGACCGGAACCTGTCGAGCGTCAGCCAAGCAGGCCTGGTGAACAACCTGAACGACGGCATGGCGTGGGGCCTGTTCCCCCTGTTCTTTGCGGCCGCGCGCATGAACCTTTCCACGATCGGCACGCTCGCCGCCATCTACCCGGCCACCTGGGGCGTGGCACAGCTCTTCACCGGCGCCTGGTCGGATCGCGTAGGGCGCAAGTGGCTCATCGCCTCCGGCATGTGGGTCCAGGCGGCGGGCATCGCTTGCGTCGTTCTCGCGCAGGGCTTCGCAGGCTTTGCCGCCGGCGCGGCGCTGCTCGGTGTCGGCACCGCGATGGTCTATCCGACCTTGCTCGCGGCGATCGGTGACGTGGCGCACCCGTCGTGGCGGGCGTCTTCCGTCGGAGTGTACCGACTGTGGCGTGATCTGGGCTACGCCATCGGTGCGCTGCTCGCCGGCGCCACGGCCGACGCGCTCGGCCTTCCTGCCGCGATGTGGATCGTCGCAGCACTGACCTTCGCTTCCGGGCTGGTCGTCGCCGTGCGCATGCGCGAGACGCTTCGGGGCAGCCCCCTGGCGCCCGCTCGGGCCGCGGCAGGTTGATGTTCGAACGCCCCCGCGGTGTACTCGAAGCTGTGAGAAAAGACGTGGAAGTCGAGCGTTCCGGCATCTTGCAGCACATCGGCCACACGCCGCTGGTGGCGCTCGGGCGCGTGGGCAAGGGCCTCGCGGTCCCGGTGCTCGCGAAGTGCGAGCACCTGAACCCGGGCGGCTCGATCAAGGATCGCATCGCCGTCGCCATCGTCGAGGACGCAGAGCTCCGCGGCGTGCTGCGCCCCGGAATGACGCTGGTGGAGGCGACCGCTGGCAACACGGGCGTCGGGCTGGCGCTCGTGGCCGCCGCCCGCGGCTATGGCCTGGTGTGCGTGATGCCGGAGAAGATGTCACTCGACAAGCGCGTGGCGCTCGCGTCGCTCGGTGCCCAGGTCGTGATCACTCCCAACGCGCCGCCGTCGAGCCCGGAAAACTTCCGCAACGTGGCCCAACGCATGGCGGAAGAGCGCGGCTGGTTCTTGACCGACCAATTCAAGAACCCGGCCAACGTCCGGGCCCACCACGAGACGACCGGCGCAGAAATCCTGGAGCAGACCGGCGGCGAGGTCGGGGCGTTCGTCTGCGGTGCGGGCACCGGCGGGACGCTGACCGGAGTCGGGCAGCGCCTGAAGCGTACGCTCCCGCACGTCCGCGTGGTGCTGGCCGACCCCCTCGGCTCCGGGCTCGCCGACTGGGTCGAAACGGGAGTGCTGGGGGCCGACGCTGCGTATGCGGTGGAAGGCATCGGCGGCAGCGAGGCGCCCGAAAACCTGCACCGCGACGTGCTGGACGGCGCCGAACGCGTCAGCGACGCCGAGAGCTTCGCGATGGTGAAGCGCCTGGTGCACGAGGAAGGGCTCCTCGTCGGCGGCTCGTCCGGCACGAACGTGGTCGCCGCGCTCCGCGTCGCCGCCCGGCGCGACCTTCGAGGGCCGGTGGTCACGGTCCTGCCAGACTCGTGGGATCGATACCGCGCGCAACCCTGGCTGAGAGCGTGGGCGCAGTGACCGCCGCCGCCCACCCAGGTCTCGGGGCGAGAGCCGACGCCAGGAGCTCGTCCTGAGGTGAACGTCACTCCAGAAACGTATGCGCGGTGGAGGGCCACTCTGCTCGGCCAGCTCACGGAGCGCGCCGAGATCGCAGCCATCTTCGACATCACGGGACCGCTCCGCGGCAAGCGTGTGCTCGACGTGGGCGCGGGCGACGGCACCTACGCCCTGGAAGCCGCGTCGCGCGGGGCAAGCGTGACGGCGCTCGATGCCGAGCAGGTGATGCTCGACGCGGCTCGAGCTCGGGCGGCGAGCCGGGGGCTCTCGGTCGCCCTCCAACGAGGTCGGGCGGAAGCGCTCCCGCTCGGCGACGCCGAGCTCGACGTCGTGCTCGCGGTGACCGTGCTCTGCTTCGTATCGGACGCGCCGGCGGCCATCGGTGAGATGGCGCGCGTCCTCGCACCCGGCGGGCGACTGGTCCTCGGCGAGCTCAATCGACGCAGCGTCTGGGCAGCCAAGCGACGCTTGCGCGGTTGGCTTGGCGCCCAGAGCTGGCGCAGCGCTCGCTTTTGGTCGCTGAGCGAGCTCGAGCAGCTAGTGCAAGGTGCCGGTCTGAAGGCAGCCCGCATGCGCGCTGCCGTGTTCTTTCCGCCGAGCGGCCTCGCAGCTCGCGCCATGGCTCCGCTGGACCCGCTGCTGGGGCGGCTTCATGCCCCAGGCGCTGCGTTCTTCGCAGTCGCGGCGGAGAAGCCCGAACGCTGACCTGGTCCTGGCGGCTCAGTGCGCACTCGCCTGTGGCGACATCGTGGTCGCTTCGATCCAGCCCGCGCCCCGGGACCGTAGGTCTGAACTTCCCCCGGTCTTGTGGAGCTGCGGAGCGTGCCGCGAAGCTCTACGCCGAGTATCACACCGGCAAGCCGCCAGTCCGGGTGAAGGCGGCCGACCCGCAGTCGCCGGTCGCCACGCAGAGAAAGCCCCTCGCCGGCGGTCACACGTTGCAGAGCGGGGCCCGCTCCTCCGGCGCGAGCTGCGGCTCACCAATCCGGCCAAGCACGGCGTTCACGTCAGCAAGGGTCACCTCCGAGGGCGCCGTGAGCTCCAACCCGATCGGTTTCCCGCTCGCGTCGTAGTCCACTCGGAGCCCAGGCCCACCGTCCTCAGTCCGCACCGCCCGAGCACCCGTCTCGCGCGGCAAGTACAGGTACGCGGCCAGCGGCTTCCCCTTGCTGTAGGTCACCTCGACGTATCTCGCCTTCATGCGCCGCCCACCCCCGGCGCGCCACTCGCCGGGCCGCGCCGCATCATCCACGAAATCAGAGTGCGAAGGAGAGGACTTGAACCTGACCTCGGGGCGACCGACTCGTCGCCTTCCGCAGGTATTCAGCATGATCGCAGGCCGGCGACGCCGACGGATAGCGACGCTAAGTGCGTGATCGCGCGTCACGCCGTGACGAATGGCGACGATTCGTTTGTGCGCGCCGAGTGGGACCGGGCCCTGCACCACGCGCTCGTAGCGCGCGCCACCGAACTGGCCGCGACCCTGCCTGCGGACGCCGTCGAGAAGGCGCTGTGCGAAGCGCTCGTGGCTGCGACCGTCGAAGGCCGCTGGTCCGACGTGGCCGCGCTGGCCCACGACCTGGAGGGCCGCCGCAAGGCGCGCGCGAGCACCATCCAGCTCGACGTCGCGCGCTCCCGGCGCGGTCGCAAATGAAACGGCGGCGCGCCCGATCGCGATGCGTGGAGCGCGGCTCCCGCGCAGCGAGAGCTGCCGTAACGGCATGTGGGGAGGCATGCGTCGATTCACACCCTTGACGGCTCGCGTTGAGTTGGGCGAATTGGATCGCACGGTGCAGGGAGGTGGAGCATGGCACGGGCGGACGGGTTGCGAGTCGTGGCACGGCGTTCGCGGGGGGGCATCGCGAGCGGGACGACCCGCCCTCGCTGCACTCAGCGCAGCCGCAGTCGGCTGCTCGACTCGTGAGCTGCCCGTGGATGGACCCAGCGCGACCAACGCGCAGGAGATCTACGGCGCTGGCGTCGCGCCGGATACGACATCCACCACGGGGTTCCGTGCGCCCGTGGTCTGGGAGAGCGTGATGAGGATGCTGTGAGCGAACGAACGCCTACGTTCAGCGTTCGAGCCCGCAGACTCGGCGCGCTCGCTGCAGCACTTCCCTGTCTGGCCACGTGCAGCCCTTCGGGCGCGCCGAAGGGTATGCCGCCGAAGGGCGAGCCTCTGTCCGTGGGTATTACGGCGATCTTCGATCACCCCGCAAGCTACCGCGGCGTCGCGGTCCGAGTTCGAGGCTGGACGGGCACTGGATTCCGCGAGTGCAACTTCTCTGGCCGGCGTTGCGCGGATCCACCGCGCATACTCGCGTGCGAGCGGGCGACTTCGGAGCAGGTCACGGTCGACAGGCCCGCGGTGGTCGTGCTTGAACTCCGGAGCGCAGATGGCTCACCGATTGACCGCACTCCTGGAGCGCATCCATCCCTGCTGACCGACGGTACGTTCCACGAGGTAGTCGGCGTGGTGCATGCTGACGGGCCCCTCGCACTGTGGTTGAGCAGCTCCGCTCGACGGACGAAAGCCAGTGCGGATGATTGTTTGCCGCCCACGAGGCCTGGAGGATCGCGATGACTCGACCATTTCGCTCAGCCGCCCATGTGCTGTTTTGCGTTATCGCCGTTTGGGCGCTCGCTCAGCTCGCCGGTTGCACGGGCCGCGATTTCGAAGACACCGCCGGCCAACAGTCCGAGATCTACGGTGGGACGACGGTCGATGCCGCCAAGATCGGAGTTGTTCAAATCGCGCAGACGGACGGTCTGACCGGCAAGTTCTGCAGCGTAGGGACAGGCGTGATGCTCACAAACGAATGGCTCCTCTCGGCGGCTCACGTGCTGGAGCCCTGTGTCCCGCCGGCCGAGAAGATGTACATCACAATGAAGGGAAGCCCCTTCGACCAGAGCATCGTCTATGGCAAGCCCTTCCCCAAGGTGTTCACGCACCCGCGGTACGTCGCCGGCAGCGCGCGTGACAACGAGGGCTGGGACGCCGCGCTGATGAAGATCTCGCCCCTCATCGTCAATGGCTCCGGCAGCGGATTTCGTCGATGGCTCACCTCGAAAGGTGCGACGGAGTTCGTCTTGTCTGGAAAGAAAGCGTTCTATGGCTATAGCCTGACGGCGGCCCCCGCCACCTGGCCTCCCGACGACTCGCTGTTCGGCACGCCTGAGTGGGCGGGATTCACAGTCGTGCCGTTCCCTGGACTGACTGCGGATCCGCAGAAGGTTGCGGCGCTTCTTCAGCGAGGCCCGTCACCGCACGAGTTCGCCGTTCTTCGCGGGGGCGGTTTCTTCCCGACGTCGACCGGAGTGATTCCGATCCCCGGCGACTCGGGCGGACCGATCATCGATCACGCAAGCCCAACTGCACTCACCGGCGACATCCTGGGGATCCTGGAGAGCGGGGACGGCGAGACCACTTCCAGCGGTATTCCAAATCCCGAAATCGCGTTCTTCTCGGCGGCATCCGGCTTTCGAGATTTTGCCCGCGTGGTGTTGAGCTACAACGCCCCAAGCGTCAAGTTCGACCTCGACGGCGATGGCAAAGAAGAGTCACTGGACTTCCTGATCTCGGCGAGCAACACGGCGGTTCTGCAGCTTACCTTCGGCTCGGGAACCGTCATCGGACCCTATGACACATTCTTGCCGGTCTCAGCGACGGCCCTCGCCGGATTCTTCTCGGGCGACTTCAACGGAGACGGCAAAGGAGACGTCGTGGGACACGTCGCTGGTGTTCCTCTCTACTTCAAGGGCATGGCAGAGAGCCAGTTCACATTCCCAGGTGCAGTGTCGTCCATCGGGCCGGGTGGCTGGAACATCGGCGCGTCCGTGTCTAACCCGCTCAGCTACTTTGTCGTGGGTGACTTCAACAAGGACACCATGTCAGACGTGGCCCTCGTCCGAGCGGATGGCAACGAGACGGTCTACTTGGGCGCTGCGACGGGACTCAAGAACGCCGCGCACTTGGTTCCTCGCGGTTTGCACCTCTTCGACAAGGCCGAGCACGAAACGATGGTCATCAGTGCGCCTGGCAACAACCCCGGCGGCAACTTCAACCCGCGGGTTGGGGTCAGCTACGTACTCAGTCGCGATACGACCAACAAGGCCTACCTGGACGTCCTGGACCTGGAGATACTGAACATACTCAGTCCCGGAGGCCCCGCGGACGAATTCGGCGATCGCTTCGGCGCAGCCATAGGTTGGGGAAAGTTCGATGGGGACGCGGGCCGTGACGGTGTCGCGTTCGGCGCCCCGGGGAAGACGCTCGCCGTGCCAGGCGGTGTGGGGAAGCCTGATATTCAGATTCCACTCGCTGGCGTGGTCAGCTACGTGAAGTTTGCGCCGGGTCCCACCGGGTTCGACTTGGTCAGGAAGAACTTCGACGTCAAGACGTTTGGCGGGGCCCCGCAGTCATCGGACTCCTTCGGGCGCCAGATGGCGGCTGGCGACTTCGACGGAGACGGCTTTGACGATCTGGCGATCGCGGGTCGGGACAGCGTCTATGTTGTGCACGGCAAGACGGGCATTGGGCTCGACCCCGGAAACAAGAAAGTCACCCTGCCGATGACGGCGCTCGGGATGACCGGCGCAGGCGCGCTGCCCACCGCGGTCACGGCTGGCGACTTCAACTGCGATGGCTATGAGGACTTGGCGATCGGTCTCGCGACGGCGACGGTGGGAACGACCCTGTTCGCTGGCGTCGTGCAGGTCGCGTACGGCTCGGCATCCGGGCTTGAAGTGCCGACGGCCGGTACTCAGCCAAAACGCTGGCAGCGGATAGATCAATCGATCCCTGGAATCGGTAACGGTCCGAATCAACTGGATGCGTTCGGCGGGAAGCTCGCCGCGGGCAACTTCAACGGCGATTCGTCTTACGGACGGCCCTGCATCGACCTCGCAGCAAAAAGCAACGAGGGAGGAGTTATCGGAAAAGGTGCCGTCACCATCATCAGCGGCTCGTCAGGTGGCCTGACTCCGACGGGCAGCCAGTTCATTCAAGAGGGCACCGTCCTCGGTGGAGTGGCTGTGGCCGGAAGTGCCGGTCCGTTCGACGCCTTCGGGGGCTCGCTGGCAATAACGAGCGCGGATGACGATGGCTTCGACGACCTCATCGTTGGAGCTTGGAACGAAGACACAGGCAGGGGGGCGGCACACGTCCTGCGCGGCAGCGCGACCGGCGTCACAGCGGTGGGGCAAGCATTCTGGCGTCAAGGTGACGGCAAGATCCCAGGGCCAGCGGAGACCTGTGGGGCCCCGGGGAACCCGCTTGCCAACGGCGACAACTTCGGCTGGAACGTAGGCGGCACGAGCAACGGGGCGATCATCGTCTCTGCGCCGTTCGAAGACCTGCTGGCAACGGGCGGACAGGGCACCGGGTGCAACAGCGGCGTCGAGAACACAGGATGGGCCGCCCTGATTCGCGTGACTGATTCCTCGCCCATCAGCATCGCTCTGGAGCCGCCCACAACTCCGCCAACACCCCCGAAGCTGGCGGTGTTCGAAGCGAGCGAGTTAGCGTTCAGCGCGGCCCCGAATGCACCGGGCCTGCGCGAAGACGCGTTCTTCGGTTCGGGGCTCAGTGCCGCCCGTCCAGCATTCGTAGCGGTCAGTGCGAAGCCACAACGGTACTTTGGCTCAGTGAATTTCTCCGCCAGTGGAAACCGAAGCGTCATTTGCAGCGGCGTCGATTCTTCGCCACCCGTGTTCGACGCAATCGACTTCTCGCCCACCTGCCTGTGGCCACCAAACGGCAAGCACGTGCCATTCATTCTCGGTGAAAACGTCAACGTGTCAGTGTTCGATTGTGACCCGTCCCCCACGGTCCGAATTGTCGCCGTCGACAGCGACGAACCTGCGCCCGGAAGTTCCGCTTTCGGTGCCACCGGTGTGTGCCTCAAAGCGGATCGAAACGGCGGTGGCGATGGGCGCGCCTATACCGTTACGGTCGAAGCTCGCGACGCCAGCGGCAACGCTTCCACGTCGTCGTTTGTGGTCAAAGTCCCGCACGATGCGTCGGCCGGTTGCCCGGCTCTCCCCAACTCCATGTTCGCGGCGAAAGGGGCTCCGATCTGCATGTTCTGATCGTCGCGGCGGTGCCCGAGAGAGCGCTGAGCGCTACGCCACAACTGTCCCACAAGCAGACTACTGGGCCGAGGGGGGCTCGGGGGGCGGATCTGACGGGCACGAGCGCTGCTCGACGAGCCCACCATTTTGGGACGCGAGCGCCCTGCCGACGGTGGACCGCGGCACCTTGAGCGCGACGGCGATCTCTCGGACACTGCGCCCGTCTGCACGCATCGCCGCGGCTCGGCTCACCTCGTCCCGTGCCATGCGCCGCTGGCGGCCCCAGCGCCCGCCAGCGGCCTCGACACGCTCCCGAGCGGCGGCGATCCGCTCGTTGATGGCGATGCGCTCCATCTTGGCGGCCCAGGCCATCACCGCCAACACGACTTCGGCCGCGGGGCCGTTGAGGTCGAAGCCGTCGGCTACGCTGACGACGTCCACGCCATGCGCCCGCAGCTCCTCGATCAAGTCGAGGGTGTCCCTGATGCCCGAGCGGGTCAGGCGGTCGAGCCGAAAGACGTAGAGCCGTCGCAGGTCCCCCGCTCGGGCATCGCCGCGCAAGCGCTGCAGCTCGATGCGGGCCATGTTCTTGCCGCTCTGCTTCTCGGAGTACCAGCACTCGATGGCATCGCCACGGGCTGCTGCGGCTCGCGCTATCGCCGCCCGCTGGGTTGCATGATCCTGGCTCTTGGAGCTGACGCGAACGTAGGCGGCACTTCGGTGCATGCCCCGAAGGTTGCGGCCGGATCTCCGCGTTGTCCATCCATGGCGCGGCTAACAGGGCATGCAAGCGTTTGGAAACTTGCAGCTCGAAATCGCGTTGTCGCATCCCGCCGGCTTGCAGCAGCCGACGCCCGGGTTGCCGCAGGTCGCGTCGGTCGCGCAGCCTAGGGTGCAAAACTGGTTCTTGCTGGTGTCCACCATGCAGTCGTACCCCGAGCCGCAGGTAGTGCTCCCGTTGCAGCCGTTGCCCGCTTTGCCGTCGTTGGGGCGGCATTCGTAGCTCTTGGCGACGACCACCCCGTTGTCCACCGACGGAACGCAGGCCGACTTGCCGGTGATGGCCGTGCAGTCGGCGCTCGTGCCGCACCGGCAGCGCACATTCGCTGACGGCGGCTGGCAGGCCCCGGTCCCGTTCGCCAGGAGCGCGCAGCAGCCGTTCGCCCCGGAGCACTGGGCGTTGGTCGTGCAAGCCTGCTGGCAACTGTAGTTGCCCTGACCATCATCCATGCAGAGCTGGCCGGCTCCGCAGCACTTGGTGCCACACGCCAGTGCATTCGCGCAGCACGAACCGGCAACGCATGTTTCCCCAGTTCCGCACGCGCCCGCCGGGTTCGTCGGGCTGCACTCGGTAGCGCTCGCGCATTGTCCGTTCACGCAGGCCTGCCCGGTCCCGCACGTCGTGCACGCGGCACCGCCCTGCCCGCACGCCGCGGCTGTCGTGCCTGCGTTGCAGGCGTTGCCCGCGCAGCATCCAGCGCAAGTGCTGCTGCAACCGCTGGTGGGCGGAATGCAGCTCCGCGAAGCTGCCTCGCAAGACTCACCGGCATTGCACGGCGAGCAGGCGCCGCCGCCCTGGCCGCAGGCGTCGCTGTCGAGGCCGCTCCGACAAGTGTCACCAACGCAGCAACCGGTCGGGCAGTTCCCCGGACCACAGCCAGTGGACGAGGCCTCGCACTTGCCCGCTGCGCAAGTCTGTCCCGCCGTGCACGTCGCGCACTGTGCGCCCTGAACGCCGCACCCTGCCATGTCCGTCCCCGCTTTGCAGACCCCCTTGTCGCAACACCCAGCGCAGTTGCTCGCACCGCACGCCTCGGTGCCCCCACCGCCGTCGTCGCCGCCACAAGACGCGGCGACTGCCGCCAAGAAGATGCCCATCGCCAAGATCGAAAACCGTCGCATGATGCCTCCCAGGACCGCTGTGCTCTATTCAGAATACTCTGTATACAGGACAGCTGCCAGGTTCTGGCGACCCATGATCCGGCCGTGGAAAAGGCCGCGCGGACAGGCTCCCTGGAGCGGGTTCTCGCCGGTCGCCTGCGACAGATGGCGGAGGCGCGCGGGCTCCCGATGAGTCACGTCGCTGACCGGGCAGGAATTGCACGGTCACACATCTGGGCGTTGCTTCGCGCGGAGCGGAGCGCGACGCTGGCGATGGTTCAGCGCCTGGCAGTTGTTCTCGAAGTTGAACCGCTTGCGCTTCTCACTCCCGCGCGCCGCCGCTGACTGACAAACCGGCGTAACGCCGCTCGAAGGTGCCCGCCGTGGCATCCGTGGCTGTTGTCCGCAGCGCCCGCAGCACCGCGTACAGGGTTGCGTGAACCCGCTTACGTTCGATGTCGGCGCCCGCCCATCGAGCCACGACGTCGCGGACGACGGCAAGAGCGTCAGCCGCGTTGTCGTCCGCGCAGGCGCGGCGCAGGCAGAGGTCGATCACGTCGGACAGTAACGAAGCGACCTCCCGGTCGGCCGGGGTCATTCGTCCTCGTCGTCGCTGTCGTCGTCGCCGTCGCTGTCGTCGTCGCCGTCGCTGTCGTCGTCGCCGTCGCTGTCGTCGTCGCCGTCGCCGTCGTCATCGTCATCGTCATCGTCGTCCGGGTTGCTGTCGTACTCGTCCAAGTCTGCGGCGAGCCGAGCCACGTCGTCGCTGCGGAACACCCAAGTCGTGCCGATCCTCGCAACATCTCCGTCGTTGCGCGCCCACTGCCGAACGTCGGCCTCGGTCAGCCCCAGCTCTGCAGCAACATCGGTCACTCCCAACAATTTGTCGTCTTGTGCCATTTCCATGACCTCCACGGCCGATCTTGCTCACGGACGTGTGCAGCGCCACGGCGGTCATCGGTGTCGAAGGCGATCCGCGAGCAGGCCGTGCACAAGCGGCCGATGCGTACGTTCTTCAAGATCGACAAGCAGGCCGTGCTGGTGGCACTAATTACTACTGCAATAGTCCATGGACGACGACGAGCGAGAGTGGAAGCAGGCGATGTACGAGCGGGCGGTCTCCGACTCGAAGATCAAGGGCCTCGCCTGGCAGATGGCAGAGCGCCTGGTCGGCGCCGGGGACCCAGAGTTAGGAGCTGGTGACTTGGAGGCTGCCCGCCGGTACCTACGCGTCTGCATGTTGAACATGTCGGTCTACGAGTTGCAGACCGTCACCACCCATGAGCTTGCCGGGTTGCTCGCACGCGGTGCTCTTGGTGCCGCCCGCCACCGAGCCAATCGCGGCGCTGGTTCGTTCAGCGCGCCGTCGGTGGGCCGCCCGCGCCGTCTTCCCCGGCGGGCTCAGTGAGCCAACGGCGGGCCAAGCGGACCCGGTAGTGCGACCCCACCCGTTCGGCGCAGATCCCGTCGAACAGCGCGGTCCCGTCGGCACGCATATGCGCGCGTATTTGGCGCCGGAGCGCGTGTTCGCTGATGCACAGAACTCGCGCTGCTTCGGCCGTTCGCATGCGACGCGACCAAGCAGGCTCGCTGGCGGCCCGCATGCCTGGTGTGTTTGTGCTCTGGACCTGATGCAAGTTCATGTCCTTTAGCGCGATCACGCGCTCGGCCGCCGCGACGAAGTCGGTCAGGACTACTCTGATGGGCTCGCGCACCTGTGAACTCTAGCGACCAGCGGGTGACGCGACCAGAGGCAGACGTTGCTCATTCCACAGCATATGCTGCAACAAGGTCTGGGCGGTCACGGTCGCCCCCGTAGCGAGCTGCGCTACAATGAGCGCCATGTCGAGCTACGTCGAAGCGAACTACAGGGCCGCGCGCCATGCCTGGAAGGTGGCCGAGGCGATGGTGGAACACGAGGGTGCGGAGCTTCTTGGGCCGCTGCGCGAAGCGGCGCTACGGGTCGCCGCGGCCGGCGTGCGCATCGCTGCAGTTGGCTCGGAGGGCAGGGCGCGCAGCTTTGCCGAAGCGGCGTGGCCGATGCAGGCCCGTCGGAGAGCGCTCGTCGATTTGGTCAGACTGGCGGCGCAAGCGAAGCGCCCGAGGGAGGAGTTGCAGGGCGCCGCGCTCCTGCTGGGCGATGGCTTCCAGGGCGTGCTTGTGGGCGACTATTCGCGCGCAGTTGCAGAGCCCAACCCGCGCCAAGGTGCGGCTGTTCTGGGCCTAGTGGGATTCGGCGCGGCCTCGGCCATCGGGAGGGAGCGCGCGCTGATCGATTCGGCGATGGCCAAGCTCAAGCGCGAGGAGAGCCTGCAGCGTCGGCTCCATCTCATTCAGCGGTTTCTGCTGAACATGCCAACGACCCCGTGGACGCTGAATTGCGCGATAGGCGCGGCCTCAGCTATCGCCGCTGCGCTCTCCGGTGACCAGCGCCGCCTTGAGGCAGCGTACGACGCGGTCTTGCCGATGACGGAGCGGCGCGCGTTGGCTCTCACCGAAGTCCGCGATGTGCTGGCTACCATCGAGCCGGCTGATTATGCCGCGGAAATCCGGCTTCGCCTCATCGCCTGTGACCCGTCGTTCGAAGGGCTGACACTCGACCGCGTCGAAGCCAAGCTTGCGAAGCTGGCGCGCCAGCCCGGTGGGCAAGGCCAGTTCGGGCCTGCGTGGCTGGTCGCCGAGTTGGGCCTCGACTGCGGAGCGCTCGGATGCTCGGTGCGCGACGGTGAATCTCGCGCACGCGCAGCACAGCGGATCGCTCAGGAGCTTCGCACCGCGCGTCCCTAATTTGGCGCTTAGAGTTCACTCGGCGCTGAAGGCTGTTCGAGCTGGCGCACGCTGAACGGCGCGTGCATCATGGACGCGAGATGTCGATCACTGAGCACATCGGTCCCGGGTCCGAACGCTGGCTCCGGCTCCGCGAGGCGGCGCCTCGCCTCGGCCTGACAGCGAGTGCACTGCGAGCGCGACTCTGCCGGAACGCACGGCAGGAGGGAGCCCACCTGGTCTCCCACCCTGGGCTGGGCGTCGAGGGCCGCAAGCTCGGGGCGCACTGGCGCGTCCGTCTGAGCACCTAGACCACCCACCAAACCCTTGACGCGCCCATCGCCGCGGGTCTGAGCCGCGGGGAGCGCGATGGAGGCCCCATGGCGAAGAGCGCGGTCGCGCGTCTAGCGCGATCGAATGTCCCCCGTTTGTCCGGAGTCTCGCACGAGTACTCCGAAATCCGCAGCACGCCGGACGATCCGCTCCACGCGCTGCGCGCACACTGCCGCGGATTCCGGGCCGGAGTAGCCGCCGCGAGCGATGCAGAGGGGCGCGCGTTCATCGCGGAGGCGCGAGCTGTAGCGGTACTGCGCGCCCTCGGTACGTCAGCCGGCGACGCGAACATGATCCTGGACGCCGCGCGCGACGACGCCGCAGCGGTGCTCGGGCTGGATGCCGATGCATACGACGTGCGGTGCGTGGCTGCGCTGCTCGTGATCGACCTGCTGCGTGCGCGTCTCGGGGGCGTGGAGTGACAGCGACCGCCGCACAGCGCATCGCGCTCGCCGCAGTTGATGCGATGCAGGTCGAACACTGCCGCCGGTCCGGGTCGCCGCCGCCGGACGACGACTGGGACGACTGGACGCCCGATGACGACGACGCGCCGGACGCGGCGCCCGAGCGCGCATCCGAGGACGCCCCGGTGGTGTGGCCCGTGCTCGGCGTGGCCGCCATCTTCGCTGCCCTCGACCCGATCCGGTTCCTCGTCGCGGCGCTCGACCTCTGTCCGGGAGCGCCGGGCCTGCTCGCAGGCTACGGCTACTCGGGAAAGACCCTGGCTGCTCAGTCGATGGGGCTCGCGGTCGCCGCAGGTGACCGTGTGTGGGGCGCCTTCGCGGCGACCCAAGGCCGCGTGCTCCACATCGACTTCGAGCAGGGCAAGCGCCTCACGCGCGAGCGCTACCAGCGCCTCGCCCTCGGCATGTCCGTCGGGCCGAGTGACCTCGGAGATCGGCTCGCGCTCGTCTCGATGCCGCGGATCTACCTCGACGGCATGAGCGAGGACGCACTCGCCGCTCGGCTCGACGGGTTCGACCTGGCGATCCTCGACTCGCTCCGGGCGGCGTGCCCGACGATCGACGAAAACGACTCGGGCGTGCGCCGCGTCCTGGACCTGCTCACGCGCGCATCGGAGCGGACGGGGTGCGTGGTGATCGTGATCCACCATGCCCGCAAGCCGCAGCGTGATTCCGCCGGTGGTGCGAAGATGGCGATTCGGGGATCGGGCGCGATCTTCGACGCGTGCGGCTCCGTCCTGGTGTTCGAGGGCGACAAGGGGCAGGCCACGAGGGTCAGCCACGAGAAGGCCCGCGTCAGCGGACGGCTGGTGGAGGACTTCACCCTGAGCATCAGTGACGCGGAAATCGGGAGCGACCCCCGAGCCGGCGTCCTCGTGACCGCCAGCGCCGCACCGTCGCGGGAGGACGCCGCCGACGACGCCCGGGCCGCTCGGCAACGAGAGCGCACGGAGCGCATCGCGGGAGAGCTGCGGGATCTGTTCCGTCGGGCGCC
The DNA here is from genome assembly GCA_023150915.1 of Polyangiaceae bacterium. Classification (GTDB taxonomy): domain Bacteria; phylum Myxococcota_A; class Polyangia; order Polyangiales; family Polyangiaceae; genus JADJKB01. The sequence goes on along the minus strand of JAKLKA010000041.1, from coordinate 29,400 downwards.
AGAGCAGGGGGGCGCCGACAGCATCGCCGTCCAGCTCGGCCGGAAGGCGGCCGACGTGCGAGCTGCCCTGACCGTGATGCTCGACAACGGCGAGCTAACCGCCACCGGCAAGAGCCGGGATCGGAGACACCGATGGGTGGGACGCGAATGACTCCCGTCCGAGCGGATCGATTCACGTCCGCCCCCTTAGGGGGGCGGGACGCGGACGCGAATCCGAATCACGTCCCTGGACGTGATTGGGACGCGAATGGGACGGGGGTTGAATCAACAGTGCCGACACAGCACGAGGGGCACGCGTGACGGAGGAGGAAATCCTCCACGCCCTCCGTGGCCGGGTCACCGACGCTGACCGTGAGCAGTTCGCGCTGGGTGTCGTCTACGAGGCCGCCCGAGCCCTGGAACAGCTCGCCGAGCTTCGGCAGCGCTTGCAGGCCACTGCAGCGGAGATCGACGGCGAGCTGCCGCTCGTGGAGCACCCGCTCGCGCGAACGATGTCGGCGTTGGCGCAGCTCAGGAACGCCATCGAGGAGCTGGAGGCGGTGGCGGAGCACACCGCGGACACGCTCGCCCCCTAGGAAAAGATGGACGACCACGACCTCGCCCAGCTCGTTGCCTCCGCCGTGGCGGAGGCGCAGCGGCCTTTGGTCGCGGAGCTGGCGGAGCTGCGGGACGCGCTGGCGCGGGTCGCGGTCGAGCCCGGCGAAGTCCCGAAGCCCTTGAACAGGCAGGTGAACCCTGAAGCCCCTGTCCATGTGGAAGACATTGGCGCAGAATCAAAAGGGCGCGGACGGCTGCTCCGCCCAGAGGATGTAGGCATGACCGAGCGAGAGTGGCGAAACGCGATCCACCGCGGCGAGCTTCGCGCGGCGAAGATCGGCCGTGCCTACGTGGCGACCGAAGCTGCCTTCGATGCCTTCCTTGCCGCGCGCCAGGTGGTGCCACGCCCGCGAGGGCCCCGTAGTCGGCGGCTCGACCCTGCGACAGCCGCTGTCGATCAAGCGCTTTCAGCCGGCCACCTTCAGACCACTACGCCGAAAGGCAAACGCTGATGGCCCGAGCACGCACAGGCACCATCGTACGGTACGAACCGGCGAAGGTCGGCGAGAGCCAAGGGCACTACGTGGTCCGGTGTTCGGCGCCGGACGGTTCGCGGCCGCTGTTCCACCTGGCCCCTTCGCCCAAGAGCGCCCAGGCTGAAGCTCGGGCTCGCGAGACCGCGGCCGGCATCAGCGAGCAGCTCTGGGCGCGCGGGCTGGGCGCTGCCCCCGCCCGGCGACAGGCGAGCCGCGCGACATCGCAGAGCGACGGCTCACGGCAGGCAGAATGGGTGGCTGCCTGGCTGTCGGATCGCGAGCGCCGCGGGTTGGTCCGCTCGGTGGCGAGCAACATCGAACTGTACATCGCGCCGGCAACCGCGAACCGACACCTCCGAGAGTGGACGCCCGAAGATCTGCGCGCGCTCGTGCGCCTGCTCGACGCCAAGGTGCAAGGCGGCGAAATTTCCTGGAAGACTGCGACCAACATCTGGGGCACGGCCACCCGCATGTGCCGCGACGCGTGCTCGTCTAAGGTCGAGTCCTTGCGCGTGCGCGACGACAACCCCGCCCTCGGGGTGGCCGGGCCCGACCGAGGCGTTCGCAAGGAGAAGCAGTTCCTCTACCCCAGCGAGTTCCTGCGCTTGGTGACCTGCGAGGCTGTGCCGCTTGCGTGGCGCCAGGCGGTGGCAGTTGCGGTCTACCTGTACCCGCGGCCGAGCGAGCTTAGGGCCCTGGTGCTCGGCGACGACGTTGACCTTGACCACGGCGCCGTCCACGTCCACCGGAGTCTCGACGGCGACGGCAACGCCAAGCCCACGAAGACGAAGACCCCGCGGCGGTTTGCCATCGAGCCGGAGCTGATCCCGCTTCTGATTGCGCTCCATCGCGCAGGCACTGCTCGCGTGGAGCTTCCGGCCAGGACGCAGAACCTCTCGGTCATGCTCAAGAAGATGCTGCTCCGCGCCGGCATCACGCGGCCCGAGCTGCACGAGACCACGGCCACCAGGAAGGCGATCACGTTCTACGACCTCCGGGCGACGGGAATCACCTGGATGGCGGTGCGGGGTGACGAGCCGCTCAAGATCATGCAGCGGGCCGGGCACCAGAACTTCTCGACCACCCAGGGCTACATCAGGACGGCGGAGGCGGTGCGCGAGGGCTTCGGCGTGCCCTTCCCGCCGCTGCCGGCGGTGCTCATGCCCAGCGTCACGATCAAGCTCTTGGAGCCCGCCGCGGGCGCTCAATCGTCACGGCAATCGTCACGAGCGGCGCAAGTTCACGAAATCAGAGTGCGAAGGAGAGGACTTGAACCTCCATGGGAGTTACCCCGCTAGCACCTCAAGGCGGCGGCGTCGCGCAGCGCAGCGGGATTTCCGCGGGGTTCGATGCACGACGGTGTCTAAGAACGCGAGCTGAGGCATGGGTTTCGGGGAAGCTTCCCCGAAACACACACCGCACGGCTGCTGCCGCTGACAAGACTTCGGGCGTGGTGCCGTGCACGGCCCTTTTGTGGTTTTTGTGGGGGCCGTGCCAATGGCGCCGGCGAGCCGACGCTTTTCATGGTGACGCCGGCCGCGCCGACAAGCGCGGCGCAGGCGACGTGCTCGTCCACGTAGAGTCGGGTTCTGTGGGGGCGGAGGCGCTGATGTCGATGCCTTGAGGCGTGGGACGGGAACAACACGCGACGAGCGGTCGCTCAGGGCTTTCGGCCCTCCCGTACGCATGCTTAGACCACCTCGTGCGAAATCTCAGAAGCACTAATCCACGATGGATCTTCGGCGCCCGTTAGGTCTGCAACCATACCCCTCAAGCGTGGCTCATCAGCATCGCTCACAAAGACGCTAGCCGGCGCACCGCTGGCCATCCACGCGTTCGGAAAGGGTTGGATTCGCTGCAGGTCATATCTTCTGCCGTCCGCGAGCACGACCCTCAGACCATCCGCGGTGATCGATGGCTTACCTATGGCTTGCTCGGCCAACTCGCCGAGCATCGCGAGTGTAAGCGCACCGCGGTCCCTGTACTCGCTCGCCTTCTTGCGCTGGTCGGCGACGGCCTCTTCGGCCCGACACCGAATTTGGAACGGGTACGATGGATCAGATGCATCAAATTCGCCCTGGTGATCGCGCAAGAATTCAAGGGCAATCGACGGAACCGCGCCGTACAGAACCTGATTCGCCATATTGACTCTTCCAACTGAAACACCCGCGGCGGCTGCGGCCTTGAAGGACTCGTATGCCAAGGACCGTAGATCTGGTCCTGCGTATGCCCGTCCCAGGTTGTTTCGCGACGTCCCATTGTCGGCATCGCCCTGCGCACGCTGTGCGGCAAAGATCGCCAACGCGTGCCAGCCGTGTTCGATGGCGACGTCCGCTAGCTCGCGGAACAAGACTCCATCCCCGCGCGTGGGACCCGTTGCCAAAGCGACCAACCGAGCGACAGCACCGAGGTTGCCGTGACGAATCAGCGGTTCAATGAGGAGAAATCGTCTCCTCCGCGTCTGATCAGCCAGAGAGGTCGTAAGGAGTTCAACGCCTTCGGCCAAACGGCCCGTCTTGATGAGAATTTCACCGCGGAGCGCGATCGAAAACGCATTCGGCTTTCCTGCGTTCTTTTCGACCTCGATCATCCGTTCCACGAACTTGAGCTTCTGCTGTTCACTGTCTGCTGTCGTTGACAGCCAGTAGTTGTATGACGATGTCCCCTTGACGGTGTCCGGCAACTTCTCGAGGCCAGCGCGAATTTCTCCGTCTTTCTTGTGGTTGAGAACGACACCAAGGCCTAACAGGTGGGCTTTTCGCTCGTCGTCGTTCGTCTGCTCAACCAGGGACTTGAGTAGCTCCTCTGCCTTTTCTCTTTCGCCGGACGCACGCAACCGGAAGACTCGGTCAATTGCATCGCTGTCATCGACTGCTTCAGCTTGAGGCTCAGCGATCAGCTTCAGCTGCCTTTCGAAGGCCCGGTAGCGGTTCGCAAATGAACCGCGTCGTGCCAGCCCGAGCTCTTCACCGAGCGCCTGGATCAAACGATCCATCTGCTCTCGATCCGATGCTTTGGTTGCGACATTGTCGGCGATCGTCACACCGAGCTCATGTGGCTCCACACCCAAGAGAACGGGCGCGTACACCTGCTCGCGGCCCCAGGCCGCGCCAGCTTCAAAAACCAGCCATTCCCGTTCCTTCGACTCAGGGGTAATCAGAGCGACGACGGCCCCTGCAGAAGTGACCGCTTTCTGGAGTTGCGGTTTGAGTCCGATGTTCGCAGGCTTGACGCCCCCCACACTGGCGACGAACACGTTCGGTGTCGGCTTGAGGCTCGTTTGGATAAGCCGCTTGAGCGCCTCTGCTTTTCGTTCATCTGGAATCACTCTGTACGAGACAAAAATGTCGACTTTGGTGCGCGGCGGCTCGCACTCCGGGGCTTCGGTGTCCAGCTCGTCACCGACACCGGCACCTGACGAATCCTTGTCGGCCCCAAGCGCAGCAAGTGGATCCGATTCGGCGTGTTCCCGCACGTCGGGTGCAGCCCCAGGTTCGACTTCGGCCATGAGCCCGATCTTATCCGAAAGGAGAGCCACACGCTCTCAGATGCCCCCAGGCAAGGCACGCACGAAGGCACTTCAGTAATCAGCTAGGCGTGCCGGGTCCCGATTCGGCACACTTGCGGCGGATGTTCCCATTCCACGTCGGCGGAGGACTCCCTGGGGGTTCGGCTCGTGAGTTGTCGGTTTGCCGCTGCGCTACGGCGGCGAGCGCGGTCCGCACGACCATTGATCAAACGCTGCGTCGGCGGTGCCGACCTCAATGTCGAGCAGGACACGGCGACCTAGCGACCACGGACACCAGCACCCCGATCGTGTTCAGCCCCGATCACCTTCCACTGAGGCCGTTCGTGCGCGAGCCAATGCCGGAGCAGCATCTCGATGAAAGGGCCGAGCTCCATGCGCTCGGCACGCGCGACCTTGCGCAGCACGTTGGCAACGTCCTCGTCCACGTAGAGTCGGGTCTTCGTAGGCGCGGGGGCGCTGATGTCGACGTCGATTCTCGGTGCGCGCTTCTTCGCCATGACCACTGTTCTATCCACTTGACTGGCTAATCTCAACCACTATACTGGTGACCAGTATGATGGGGATAGCAGCCGAACGCTTGCGCAGGCCATGGCTTCGCGGCCGGGCGCCTTCCAGCGCGATACGCCTGCTTTGGTGCCGTGAGGAGACCAGCGCCGGCAACGGCCACGCCATCCTGACGCGCGTCGAGGCTGCCCGATACCTCCGGATCAGCGTCCGGGCGTTCGACACCCACGTCCGCGCTCTCGTCCCGGAGCATCGCGTCGGGCGCAAACCGCTTTTTCGAAAGGCAGACCTGGACACATGGCTCGACCGAAGCAGGGTTGGAGACTTCGCAAGCACTGGAACCGCTACTTCGTGCGCTTCACCCACGACGGTCAGCGGGTTGAGCTCCCCACGGGCTCGGGAGATCCTGAAGAAGCTGCGGAGCGTGCCGCGAAGCTGTACGCCGAGTATCACACCGGCAAGCCGCCAGTCCGGGTGAAGGCGGCGGACCCGCAGTCGCCGGTGGCGGATGTCGCAGCGCTGTGGCTCGCCGACGTCGAGCGCGAGCTCGACGAAGGCACCGTCGCCACGCTCATGGTGTACGTGCGGCACTTCGAGGCCTTCTTCGGCACCTTCGGGCAGATCACGGATGCGTCGTGCGCGCGGTATGCGCGAGAACGACTCGGCTCGGTGAAGCGACCGACGGTCCAGAAGGAGCTCAGCGCGCTTCGGCGGTTCGTGGGATGGTGCGAGGAACAGAGCATGCTCACCCGCGCGCCTCGCGTCCCGCCACTAGCGAAGCGAGCGACCGGAACTCCGTTCAGGCTGCCGCGCCGCTCGAACCCCACTCCCCTCTCCGCCGAAGAAGCGCTGGCGGTCATCGCCGCGCTGCCGGAATGGTCGGCGAGCAAGAAGGTCGACCCGTTCCCGGTGCGCGCTCGATTCCGCTTCGCCTTCGAGACCGCGCTCCGACCAAAGACCATTGATCGGCTCTCGGTGCCAGAGAACTTCGTCCGCGGCAGCTCGGTGCTGGTCGTCACTGACGAGATCGACAAGGTGCGGTTCGGGCGGGAGTTGCCGCTCACCGAGGCCGCTCGCGGCGCTCTCGAGTCCGTATGCCCAGAGGCGGGGATCATCTTCGGCAAGCACGATTACCGCGACCAGCTCGAGAAGGCTGCGGCGGTCACCCTGCCGCCCGAGAAGGCGAAGACGTTCGCGGGGTACGACCTGCGTCACGCCCGGGCGACGCAATGGGCGGAGTCGGGCAACCTGGTGGGAGTGGCGTACTTGCTCGGGCACAAGCAGATCACGACGACGAACAAGTACGCGCGCCCGAATCGTGCGGCCGCAGAGCGGGTGTTGCTGGTGGTCAAGGACTGTTCGCACACTGTTTGGGAAACGGCTTCGGACGATTTTGGGAAGGCCGCATAGAGCGCACGGCGCCAGGTCCACGAACTGTCCACACACGCCCCAATCGCGCCTTTCCAGTTCCCAGGCCGGTGGAGGCGCACGAGATAGTCAGCGATGAGGCGAAACGCGGCGACTCCGGCGACTGGGCTTCCCCGGTACGCGACGAACAACCCATCCCCGCAACCATCGGCTTCCGCCTTGCTCGGCGTCTCTGCCAGCGTGCCTCCGCGCGTGGCTCACAAGCTTGGACCAGCGTACACTGCACGACCCTAATGGCCGTCAGCATCGCCCTCGAGGCAGACTCCATGGCCGCGTTCTTGGCTGCGCTGTCGCACGCACGCGATGAGGAGGCAGTAGCTTTCGCTCGCGCAAGCGTTCGCCTGCCACTCACCCTCACTGGTTGGAGGAGCGTAGGCAGTGCGTTGCAGGTCGTGCTCGCGGACCGCGAGCACATTGGCGATCGATACGTTGCCGAATTGCTCGCGGCGCTCTCGTCGGTGCCACTGAGCTCCGCACGCCGTTCCTTGTCCACGATGTGCCTCGCGGAATTACATCGCGCAGACGAGCCGAAATCCGCCGTAACCGCTGAAGACGGTTGGGATGAGTGGGCATGGAAAGAACCCCGCCGACTCTGCGCTGCGCGCCTCCTGAGTTTGTCACAAACACCCGCACCAAAGTCGATGATACGCGAGTTGCATGATGCTGAAGCGGACGTCACCGTGCGATTCTGGCTTGCGTTCGCCTTGGGTCGATCGGGCGACGCAAGGCAACTGATGGAAGCGCTCGTTGGTCTCACTCTCGCCGACCTGAAGCTCACCGACGGCGAAGGATGCGAGGATCCTCGGCACGCCAACCTCAGAGAGGCTGCTCGTCGGCTTCCAGCGGGAGTGTTGCAGGAGTTGGACCAATCGGCCCCACCGAGTCGCTTGCGGGACGCGATTCTCGCAGCTGCTCGCGCCGCCCCTGAATTGCCTCTAACCGCACAAGACGAACAGGCCGACTCCGTTCAGGAGGAACCAGTGATGGATGTCCTGACATCGGAGCAAGCGGACGCGGTGGGTCGTGCGTGGCTAACCCAGAGCCCCTGGTTGGATCAGCACGACCCACCGCCAGCGGAATGGCCGAACACCGTTTGGCTGTCGAGAATGAACCCAAGGTTAGCCGGGCTTGTCGCTACGCACATCCTCCGCGAGCGTATCGGCTATCGCCACCCGGAATTCGAATTCCTCTTGGACGGCGGAATGCTGTCCGCGATGCCCATTTGGTCGCTGGGGAGGTTCGAGCCAGACTTTCCCGGGCTTCTCGAGGTCTTCCTACACGAAGAGGCCGATCGTGCGGTCCAGCTTCAGGCAGCAGCTGCCGCCGCATACAGTGACGATCTAGCTGCGCTCATGCGCGAGGTTTCGCGTGTTGTGCAGGAGCCTTCGTCAAGGCGGCGAAGGCTCGCCGCCGAGTTTGTCGAGTACTACCTTCGCTACAACAGAGTAGGTGCCGCTATTCCAACATGGGGCGGCGGGGGCGACCCAGACGACGTTCCCCTCACATCACCTAGCCACCAGGAGCAGGAGAACCAGACAGCTCGGTTCTTCGCCGCAGCCGAGGGCCCTGAAGTCGCTCCGGTTGACACTTGGTTTGATGTCGCGATCACGCTGACGCTGGACGACGAGGGCGGTGTCGTAGTGCGAGACTTGGCACCGGACTGGGACGAGTTGCGCGTCAATGTGTTGCTGTGCGTGTCCGGCGGCTTGGCGGAGAAGGCAGAAATCGAGCTCGTCATTGGACGCGCGTCACGCAGAGGCTCGTGCACCTTCAAACTATTCGTCGCTTCTGGTGTTCTCCCCGAAGCAGTCGCAGTCCGCGCACTCTTCATGCACGAGGGACGATTTTGCGGATCACTCGGCTACCGACTCGAGGCGAGCCAGCCCGTTGCAGCGACGGGCCAAGTTCTAGTGGATTCTGAGGCTCGCTCGCCTGACCTTTGCATTGCAGTTGCGCGGACCGGCGAATCTTCGCTGGCTTGGCACTTCGTTCTTGGTCCTCAGATCCGAACTGCAATTGGGCAGCACAGTCTGCGCCTTCATGGAACCAGTCGGCTCGACGAAGGTGCGGTCGTGATCTTCGACGCGGCCTTTCAGGAGTTCATCGATGCGGGTTCGGAGGAATGGCCGGAGGTGGCTCTGGCAATTGGCGATCGAATCGCGAAGTTGGCTCCGCCCGAACTGACCGCGGCGCTCTCGGCGGTGCTAGGCGCTCGCGCGAATCCCGCGATTCAGCTTCTGGTCGATCGCAGCGATGTCCCCTGGGAATTGATGACCATTCGGGATCGCGACGGTGTTCGCGTGCCGATGCACGTCTTGTGTGATGTTGCGCGTTGGTCGGTTGAGCACGAGGGTGCGCTGGCTTCCTCGATCAATGGTGACACGTTTCTCACCATGGCGCCGTCGTACCCCGAGCCGCGGGAGTTACCGGAAGCGCAGGAGGAATCCAGTCACCTACAAGGTCTTGGAGCCGAGATGATTCTCCCTGCGACGAAACAAAACTTCCTTGCTTGCGTGCGCCGGCTCGCGACCACCGGCGGAGGAATCCTCCACTTCGCCGGGCATGGCCAATGCATCAAACAGGCACCTTTCTGCTCGGCAATTGACCTCGACGATGGCGTCGTCACTGCCCTTGCCTTCGAGGCCGCGGCCGAAGGAAAGCTGGAAAGGACTCTCATCGTGCTGAGCGCCTGCGAGGTGGGTGATGGTCGTCGCGCCATTCGAGTCTTCGGAGGTTGGGAAGAAAGCATCCAACGAAGCGGATGTAGTGCTTTCGTCGCACCGCTCTGGCAGACGGTTGATTCGCACTCACGCGAGTTCGTTGTCGACGTTGTACGCTCGACACTTGAGGGCCTCCCGATCGCAGGCGCGATGCGTCGCTCCCGTGCGAAGCGATGGCGCGAACGGGACAGCGTGCTCGCGTATTGTTTCTACGGTGATGCGACAGCAACCGTGGTGAGTGGTCGCGCGCTCTGGTGACGTCTTTCGGCGACCGACGCTTGCACCAATCCTGCTGCGGGGTACGCGCTGCAGTGTGGATCAGGCCGCGCGCAGCGGCGCCCAATCCTCGGCGGCGAGCTCCGCGACGCCAATCCTGGTCAGGACGGCGTTCACGTCCGCGATGGTTACAGCCGAGGGCGCTGTGATCTCGAGGCCGATGGGCTTGCCACTCGCGTCGTAGTCGACTCGGAGCCCCGGTCCGCCATCCTCGGTTCGCGCCGCGCGGGCCCCAACCTCTCGCGGCAGGTACAAGTACGCAGCGAGCGGCTTGCCCTTGCGGTAGGTGACCTCCAGATATCGCTGCTTCATCGGACCTTGCTCACAAAGGATACGCCGTTACGACGACAAGCCAATGGTCGCCTTCATCCGGCTCGACGACGACTTCCCAGTCCGCACCGCGATGCCTGGTTTCGACGACAAAGCGCCCCTCGATGAGGGGATCGTCTCGATAGGCGGTCGCCACCTCGAGCATGCGCCGGAGCTCGACCTCGGTGAACTCGCGGTCCACCATCCGCCGCTGGACATGCGACGTCAGCTCGAGCTCCCACTCCCACCAAGTCGGCCAGGCCACGCCGCACGAATGTACCCTGCCTTCCGTGAGGAAGGGCCGAAAGGTCGCCCGTAGTTCGGTCCCCACGACTTTCCGGGACTCACGACCGCGCCCCGTCTTCCGAACCGGTGACGTTCTGTAAACCTCCCCACGCTTACCAGCGACGTGGACTGCGATCACCGTGAGTATTATCGTCGAGAACGCGTGCGTGGGATCGTCGTCTCGTCCGAGTTGGAGCGATTACATCTGCCGCGCGATTGCGCGGCGTGCGGCAGCCCGGCAACGACACGTTTGCTCGTGTCCCGCCGTTTCCGATCGGGACCACTTGTCTCGGTTCCGTGTTGTGGGGACTGCTGGCTGCGCGGTCGCCGGTGGTCGCGAAAATTCACCAACCTCGCGGTCGCCGGACTTGTGGCCTCTGTGGTCGCCGGCGCCGTCGGCTTTTTTGTCGAGCTCCGGTTCCTGGCCGTGATCGCAATTGCATCGGGGGCGGCCGCTCTTGCTGCTGGAACGCTCCTCTATCTCTTTTCGCGCCTCGCGGCTGGTGGCCCGGGGCAAGCATGGCCACCAGTGCAGATCGTTTCATCGAGTCAGGCCAGCGTGGTCTTGTTCTGCGTGGCCGAAAAGTGGGGCAATGATCTTGCGGCGCTCAGCGGAGGAAAGACGCTCCAAGACGTAGGGCGGTTTCGTCGCCTCTCCGCGGTTGGTATCGCGGCGTGCGCCCTGCTCGGCCTCTTGGTCGCTCTCGTGAGCTGGCGCGAAGCGCATGCGCTCGTTCGCGTCGACAATGCATCGAAGGTGCCGCTCATGATCTGGATCGATGGCCGGCGGTACCAGGTCATCGCTCCGAATGCGGACGGCGCGCCACCACCCGAGCTCTGGATCCGCGCGGGAAGACACGAGCTGGGTTACTCAGAGGCGGACGAACCCACGCCTCGATCGCGTCTCGTTGTCGGCGTCCCGACCACGCAGAGCCTGTACAACCCAGGGAGGACGGCGTGCTACTGGCGCCTGGAAACTGTTTACGCGAAGAGTTGGTTTCCTGCGAAAGCAGGGACCGACATCGCATTGGAGCGAAGTGAGTTCTACCGCCTGCCCGAGGTGGACGACTGGTTTCGCCAGAGTCCGGCATCGGTTCAAGTGAGCTCGACATCGCCAGGTGAAAAGCGGGTCGCGCTCATTCGAAACAAAGACTGTACGACCCTCGTGGGATTTGGCTGCAGGGAATCCGTGCTCGACGAACTCACCGCGTGCCAAAAACAGGCGACCGCAGAAGCCCGGTTCCAAGAGTGCTTCGAGACCGCAGCGGCAGCGTGTGGGCTCACGCGGAAGGACGGCTCCAAGTGAGCGTCGTCGTTTGGTGGGGAACCAGGTCCGAAGCGGCGCGTCGTGGCGTCGTGGCCGACGTCTGCCCGAGCTGCTCTTGCGTCACCTCGTTCCTCGTCTTCGACCACTTCACCGCGTTCCATGTGTACGAAGTGGCCGTTGGCGAGCCGCAATACGTGGAATCGACGCGGTACTGCCTCAATTGCCAGAAGCAATTCGCGTTCGACGACGAGCTGTATCTGGACGTGCTCTCCCCCTCGGAAGTCGGCTCGATCTCGATGGAAGAAGGCATTCGGCGCACTAATCGGAAGCTGGCGGCCCTTCTGGAGCTGCTCGATCACCTCAGGCACTTGTCAGCGGGTGCCGCGTATCGATCGAGGGACATCGAGGCCTCACGCGAAGCGCTCGACGAAGCAGTTCGTCTGTTCGAGAAGTTGATCTATCGGGGCGCCGACTTGACTGGGATTGCCCAATCGCTCACTCGCTGGGAGCTCTTGTCCGACACCGAGCACGCAGCGGTCCTGAGCTCGCTGCGGGATCTCGCCGAGCCTCACAAGACTCAGTCGGCGTGAGGCGGAAGACGCGTGTAGCTCGGCCCCCCAAAAATGGGGCCGAGCACGGAACCACCTCAGGGGTCTTGTCAGCGGCAGCAGCCGCGCCGCGTGCTTCAGAGTTTCGGGGAAGAATTTCGGGGAAGGTCGGTCTTCAGCGGCGCGCCATCTTTCGGGCCGCGCCGCATGTCTTCGAGATCGTTTGGTGCGAAGGAGAGGACTTGAACCTCCATGGGAGTTACCCCGCTAGCACCTCAAGCTAGTGCGTCTGCCAGTTCCGCCACCTTCGCGTGGGGGACGGGGGTCTACCTCAAGGACCCGGGGGTCGGCAAGTCCCTTTGCGGAGCGGCTTCGATCCGCCGCGGCAGGCGCAAAAGCAGCGCCTGAGGCCCCGAGATGGCCTGGCGGCAGCCCGGCGACAAACCCCACCGTCAAGGCAAGCTGGCCAAGAGGCGCGCGGCAGAAACCAGGCGCACACGACACCTGCCGATGTCGGCGACGCGCCGCTCCCGGCCGCCGTCGCGATGCACCTGAAAGGCGAAAGGCACGGGCACGCGCTCGAGGAGATAGCGCAGGCCGGTATCCAGCGGCTGCTCGGCGAGCTTTGCTTCGATGGCGATCCACGGCTTCCCCCGCCGCAAGAGGATGAAGTCGACCTCGTGCCCCATGCGCGTGCGGAAGTAGCGAAGCTCCAGGCGCTCGCCCTCGACGTCCGCTGCCCAGTGAACCAGCCGCAGCAGGTGCAACGCGATCAAGTTCTCGAACCGCGCGCCCGGCGACTCTGCTCGGCACCAGTCCCAGAAGTACAGCTTCTGCTCCTTCTTGACGCTCTTGATGCGCGGCGGCCCGTACGGAGCGATTCGGAACACGGCGTCGAGCCGCTCGAGCACGCCGATCCAGCTGCGAACGGTCTCGAAGGCAACCTCGAGATCCTCACGCAGGCTGTTGATCGAGAGCACCCCTCCAGCAATGGCGCCCAGTCGGTCGTAGAGCAGCTCGATCCGCTCGAGCTCACGGATCCGCTCCAGGTCGCGAACGTCCTCGCGGACCAGTCGGGTGGCGTATGCCAGCCGCCAGCGCGCGGCTTCCTTCTCGCTCGCCCCCAGAAGCGGCTCCGGAAAGCCGCCGAGCGTGAGCAGCGAGTCGAGCACGTCTCGCGGCACGGGCTCGCGTGGCACGCCGGGCAACTCGTCGAGGGGAACCAGCTTGCGCCGCGCGAGCTCGGAGGCGGTGATCGGGTGCAGGTGGTGACCGAAGTACCGCCCCTGAAGCGAATCGCCGCCGTGCCCGTACAGCTCGAGGCGCGCGCTGCCCGTGACCAGGATCTGGTGGCCGCGATGGTGGCTGTCGTAGAGCCCTTTGAGGAAGTTGCGCCAGCGGCGAAACTTGTGCAGCTCGTCGAACGCCCAGAGCGGAGCCTCGAAGTCGAGCTCCAGCTTCTGGATCTGGTGCCGGTCGGCGGGTTCGTCCCAGTTGAAATAGCGCCCGCTGCGCTCGGCGGTGACTGCGCGCACGACGGTCGTCTTGCCGCACTGCCGCGGCCCCGAAAGCAGCACCATCTTCTTCGAGAGGTCCACGCCCAGCGGCACGGCAATCCGGCGCTCGATCATCCCCGGACATGTTTCGAGGAAACTCTGATTTTGTCCAGACAAATTCAGACCAATCTCTGATTTTGTCCGGGGAGGTAGGGGCGACCTCACGGCGCCCGGACGAGCAGGCCCCGCAGGATCTCGATCACCTCGCCCATCTCGAAGGGCTTGCGGATCCAGGCGCACACGTCGGCATCGCTGAGCTCGGCGGCGCCGTTGGCTGAGCCGCTGATCAGCACCACGGGCACGTCGCCAGCCCGGGCGCGCAGGGTGGCGAGGGCGGCGCGCGGATCGTCGGCGATGGGCGAGAGGTCGAAGAGCGCGACCGACAGCGGGCCGTCGGCGTCGAACGAACCCAGGTCGTGACGGCTGGTGATGGCAATGACGCTGGCGCCGCGGGCTTCGAGCGCCAGCTCGATCAGACCGAGCACGGCGGGATCGTCTTCCAGCACCAGCACGCGGACCCCCTCCAGGCGAACGGGCTCGGTGGGGGCGCGCGAGGGGGCGCGGGCGTCGCGCTTGGGCCACGACAGCTCGAAGCACGCGCCCGGGCCGGGTCGGGCCAGCGCCAGCTCGCCGCCGCGCGCGCGCGCCGCGGCCGCCGCATTCACCAGGCCGATCCCCGTGCCACCGGGCCGCGTGGACTCGGGGGCGACGAACAGCGCCGCCGCGCGCTCGGGATCGATGCCGGGCCCCTCGTCGGTCACGCGAAACACGACCGCGCCGTCGGTCTCTCCGAGGCTGAGCGTGACGGTGCCCCCGGCGGGTGAGAAGGCGACGGCGTTGAGCAACAGGTTCAGGAGCACCTGGGCCACGGCGTCGCCGTCGGGGACCCAGTCGTCCAGGCTGGTGGTCGACTCGAACCGCACGCTGACGCCCTTGCGATCGGCGGCGGGGGTGATCCCAAGCACCGCCGAGCGCGCGATCACGGCGGCGCTGCGCTGCGCTTCGGAGCCTCCGTCGTGGTCGCCGATGGCGCGCCGGGCCACGCCGTGACCGAGCCGGGCGTAGCTCATGGCCACCTCCAGCGCGTTCCGCGCCGGGCCGTCTTCCGCGCGGCCGCCGGCAATGTCGAGCCAACCCAGCACGACGGTCAGCGCGTTGGAGACCTCGTGCAGCGCCGCGGCAAGCTCGGCCGGCGACGCGCGCGCGGAGGGGCGTTTCACGACCTCCAGGTTATTACGAGGTCCGCGTGACAGCCAGCTTCGCGCGGGGGTTGGGGGCCCCGCGGCACGTTCGGCGCGCTCGCGTCAGTTCAGGTTCGCCGGCAAGAACAGGCGGAAGGCGCCAGTCGCGTCGGCCCGCGCCTCGGCCAGCTGAACCGCGGTGGTCGCGCCGGTGCGGTCGCCGGTGTAGCCCGAGTCGTTCAGGTAGATGAAGACCCGGATCAGCGCCCCGGGCAGCGGCGCCGGCGTGGCGGTGCCGGGCACGCTCACGTTGCCCTGGTACACCACCGGCAACGGCAAGGTCATCGGGCCCAGGTCGTGTACGCCGCTCTTCACCTCGACCTTCGGCCGCACCAGCCAGGCGAAGCCGGTGCCGTCGGGGGGCCGCACGGAGAAGTCGAACACGCCGGGATCGACCTCGAAGGAGAACTCGCCCTCTTTGCCGACCATGCCCGAGGTGGCCTTGGGCGAGAACGGCTTGGTGCCCACCGCGATCTCGAGCGGCGTGGCGTCCACCGGCGCGGCCACGGCCTGCACGCTGGCGCCCGTGGCCGGCTTGCTGCCGCCCGGAACGAGCACGCTGCCCCCCACGTCCGAGACCAGCTCGAGCGTCACGCTCTTGCCGCCCTGGGTGGCGCCCTGCTTGGCCTGATTCGAGACCGTGAGCTTGGTCCGCGTGGTGGCAAACCCCGAGCTGGCGGGCGGCGCGACGAAGACGTCGTACTCCCCCTCGAGCAGGTGCACGTCTTTGGCCACGCCATCGACGATCTCGACCGTCTTCTCGAAGAACGCCAGGCCCATCTGATCTTTGCCGTTGCCGCTGTCGAGCTCGAGCTTGGTCGAGACGAAGCGCGCAGTGGCAGCGTCCACGAAGGGCGCCCCGTTGGTCCCGAAGACGCTGATCTGATCGAGCTTCACGGCCTCGGGCCAGAGCTGCTTCTGCGCCTCGATCTTGGCCGGGCCCGTGCTGAACAGGCCCAGGTGCGCGCGCTCGATCACCACCGTGGGCTTGTCGGTGTCTGCCGGGGGCTTGAGGCGGACCAGCTCGGTGCCCGGCTGGACGTTCTCGCCGGTCGACTCCGAGAACTCGACCGCCGCGGTGTAGTGCTGGTTCTGAACGTCGCTCGGGTCGTCGACCAGCTGAAGCTTGGTCGGCGCCGACAGCCGCTGCCCCGAGCTGGGATCGATGACGTCTATCTCCCAACCCACCAGCGGCGTCTTGTCTTTGGCGGTCACCGCCGCCACCGGCAGCAGCACTTCGATCTGAAGCAGGCTGGGCGCCTGGAGCGGGATCTGTGCCTCGACGTCGCCCGCCTCGATCTGGATGCCACGCACCAGCTGCGGGACGATCGAGCACGATTCGGGGTTCTGCCCCTCTTCCAGCGGCTCGACGTACACGTCGTACTCGTCGGGCGGAAGCCAGGCCTCGAACTCGTACTTCTTCCCGACGTCGTCGTAGGTGGTCTTGGCCGTGAAGCGCGGCGCCGGCAGGCCGAGCAGCTTCATGGTCGAGCTGAACGTGACCTTCACCGCCGGCGTGGCGCTGGCGTTTGCGGCGCCGTAGCCGATCTCGCAGCTGCCCTGGAAGTCCGCCTTCTGCGGCTTGACCGTGCCGGTGACCTTGCTGACCACGCCCAGCGCCAGGTCCAGCGGCCCGCCGCTGGGCGAGATCTCTTGCGGCATCAGGAACGAGAGCCCACCGTAACGGTCGGCGTCGGCCGGCGCCGTGACCTCGAACAACACGGTCGCGAACGAGCCCTGTTCGGCGTGACACATCTTCAGGGTCGGATCGCACTTGCCGGTGCCGCAGTCTTCGTCGACCGAGCACTGGTTGACGGTAGGCTCGAGCGAGGTGTCTTCCAGCGCCTGCACCGAGCAGCCCGCCGACAGCGCCGCGACCACCAAGAGCGAGAGCGCGCGCATCAGCTTCCGCCTCCCAAGGTCGGGCAGTCACCGAGCAGAGCCTGGCCCTCGTCGTCGACGTTGAGCCACCAGGTGAGAATGGCCGTGTCGTCGTCGTTCACGGGCTCGTTGTTGTCCAGGTTGCTGCGATGGGTGACCACCAGGCTCATCGAGTGACAGCCGGCGACCTGGATGTCGGCGGGGATGTCGATCGAGCGCTTGTCGTCTTCGAGCTTGCCCGGCGGAATTTCCCGGAAGTTGAGCAGGGTCTTCTTCCCGATCACGCCCTTGTCGAGCCAGAGCAGCGCCCGCAGCTCTTCGCCGGCGTCTTCGGAGCGGAAGGGCACGTTGACCAGCACCGTGTCGCCGAGTGCCAGCTTGTGGGTGTGCAGCACGCTGGGTGCGGCGTTCTTCGCGTCCAAGAAGGGCGGCGTTTGCTTGGCCACGCCGTACTCGGCGGGCTCCGAAACGATGCACGACGCGGGGGCCACCAACCCCAGCAGTAGCGACAGACATGCCAACCCCCGATTGCGCCGAGATCCCTGCGATCCCGCGGTATTCGGGTGTGACAACGGTGTCGCGGCCGGGGGGCGGCGGGGCATCTGCCGGCTAACCATAGCCCGGGTTCGAGACGGGGGCAGAGCTACCCGCATTCGGTCAGGCCCGGGCGGGTGGGCGGGTCGCCCGGAGCGATTGCCAGCGGGCGGCGGAGTATTCCGAGCTGGTCGCCAGGCGGACCAGATCGGCGACCGGGGCGCTCTCGGCCACCAGCTGGGCCAGCGCCGTCGGGGACTGGACGGTCTCGGGGGCAATCCCCTGTTGCCGGCAGGTCTGACGCAGCGCCACCCCCAGATCTCCCGAGACGAACAGCCCCGCCCGCCGCGCCGCCCGGCGCGCGTAGTCCATGGCGGTGTCGAAATCGATGCCCTGAGGTTCGTGGCAGATCTCGCGCAGCCGACGCTGAGAGCGCGCGGGGATCCGCTCCCACAGGACCTCGGCCAGGCTGGCGGCGCTGGCCAGGTCGGCCTTGTGCTCGCTGGGCGGGCCGAACGCCAGCAGCATGCTCTTGACGATCGCGCGTGCCTGCTCTTCCGTCGAGCCGAAGAGCAGCACGTGCTCGGGCAGCGTGGCGATCAACATCGCGCCCACGTGATACGCGAGCTCCGGCGTCTCGCGCGCCACCTCGCCGCCGGCGATCACCGCGGGCGGGTTCAAGAGCGCAACGCCCAGGGTGAGCGGTCCGGCGGTCTTGCGCTGGAAGAGCGGAGTACGCGTGAGCCCCAGCACGCGCGCCGCCGCAGCGTAGCTACGACCGAGGGGCGTGGGCGCGGTCAGCGGCACGCGCGCCGCGCCGGCCACGCCATAGCTCGCCGGGTCGCGGCGGAAGACGTGGCTCGCGCCGTCCCAGACCAAGGCCAGCGCTTCGCACGCCGGGCTGCCGAGATCACGGAACAACAGCGCCCGGAGCCGAGCCGGGTCCTCGGGCTGCTCCGAAAGCGGCGGCGGGGCCGAGGCCTCGGCGGCGGGGTCGAACAGCCCGAGCACGTGCTCGACCGCGCGGGCATACACGTGGTTCTTGTCGGCCAGCGCCGCAACGTACAGCTGCCGCAAGAGCTCGCGGTTGCCGGGGGCGTGGCCGACCATGGTGCGGCACACCGCGACCAGATCGTGGGACCGGCTACGCCTGTTCTCGAGCTGGCGCACCAGCTCGAAGCCGGCGTCGAGCGAGCCCTGGGCGAGCGCCCCCACCAGATCGGCCTCCATCGGGTTGGCCGCGGGAAACGTACCGGACACGCGGCGCAGGGACACCGGCATGTCGACCCGAGCTGCGACCTCCGAGTCAGGTGCTGGGTCGGGCGTGCGCTCTTGGATGACCGGGGCCGGCGGGGTGTGCGCCCGCTTCGGCGGCGGCTCCGAGGTGCGACGGATGCGCTCGGGCGGTGCCGTGGAGTGGTAGGTAGTGCTGGGCCGCGCCGGCTCGGGGTGCCGCGACGCGGGCTTCGGCGGCGGTGTGGACTCTCGGGGGCCCGGAAGCTCGACCGGAGGCTGGGCCTGGGGGATCCCGGGCTCGGTGTCGGTTCGCTTGACCACCGCCACGTCGCGACGCTCGGCAGCGCGCTCGCGGGCCACGTCGCGGGCCAGCTCTTCCGCCCTGAGCTGCGCGCCCAGGGCCGCCGCCGCGTCGCGGGTGGCCGCCTCGCTGGCGGCGACACCGACGAAGCCCAGCGCGCGGGCGAAGTCGCCGGTCTCGCGTGCCGCGTCGGCGGCCATGATGGCGACCCGGCCCCGATTGCGCACGCCGCGCAGGTCGCCGGCCAGCGCCAGATCGAACAGCGGCAGCGACTGCGCGTGCTCGCCGCCTTCCACCAGCCGCTCGGCGATGCCCAGGGCGATCAACGGAACGTTGCCGAGATCGACGGACAGCTTCATCAGCTCGCGCATGCCCGCACCCGTGCCGACCGCGCTGTCCAGCGCCTCGGCAATCAAGAACCCGCGCAGCTCGGCCTCGTCGGGCGTGAACGCCTCGTCGATGCCACGCAGCGCGGCCACCACCAGGCGCGCGTGCTCGCGCGTGGTCGGGCCCAGCACGCGGTACTCGAGCCAGCGGGCCAAGATCTGCGGCTCGGCCGCGGCCGGGAAGATCGCGGCGGCGCGCTCTGCCACCGAGAGCGCGTCGGCAAGCTGGCCGGCGCGCTCGTATGCGCGCGCCGCCTCGACCAGCAAGGCCACGTGCCGCTCGGGCGCGTGACCGCCGAGCCCCACCAGCTCTTCCAGCGCCTGGGCCAGGGCCAGCGGGTCGCTGCCCTGGCGCTCGACCGCCACCGCGAGCAGGGCCACGGTGTCGGACTGCGCAAAGGTCTCGAGCCCCTCGAGCACGCGGCGGGCGGCGTCCACGTCGCCGCCGACCAGGAAGGCCTCGCAGGCCCGGCGCAAGAGATCGGCCGCCTCGGCGCGGTCGGTGGTCACGGCACTGGCCCGCATCCACAGCGGTGCCGCCCGAAGCGGAGCGCCGAGCCGTTGGTGCAGGTCGGCCAGCACGCGCAGCACCGAGAGGTGATCGCCGGTGGCCGCGAGCAGCGCCTCGAGCTCGGTCCGGGCCTCGTCCGAGCGCCCGAGCCGCTCTTCCAGCAAGGTGGCCCGACGCAGGCGAATTCGCCGCACGTCGTCCACCCGAGACGCCAGCGTGGCGCGACGAGCGAGCAGCGCCACCGCGCGCTCCCAGTCGCCGTTCTTCTCGGCGGCGCGCTCGAGGGCAGAGAGCGCGTCGACGTCGTTCGGGTCGAGGGCCGACAGCTCCTGGAATCGACCCGTCGCACCGGCGACGTCGCCCAGCTCTTCGAGCAGCGGCGCCAGCTCGCGCAGCACCTTCGCGCGGGCGCGGTCGGACACCAGATCGACCAAGGTGCCCAGCGCGGCCGCGCGGCGGGCGCCGTCCCGGGCCTGACGCGCCAGGGTGGCCATGTCTTCCAGCAGGCCGATGTCCCGCGGCACGCTGCGCAGGGCTTCTTCCAGCACCGTGAGCGCCCGTTCCGGCTTGCCCCGGGTGGCAAGCAGCGCCGCCAGATCGCGCCCCGCCCGGGCCAGCGCCGCACCTGACAGATCGCCGCGCGACAGCTCGGCCTCGAGCAAACCCTCGAGCTTGTCGTGGTTGCCGGTCTGACCGTACAGCTCGCGGAGGCGCATCCGCGCTCGCCTTCGATCTTCGGAATCGACCGCGCCGTCGCCCTCGACGCGCTCGAACGCCTCGATGGCGAGCAGCGGGTCTCCGTCGCGCTCGGCGTGGGCGGCAGCCTGCATCAAGCTGTCGACGCGCTCGGAGGTGGGCACCGCCGTGGCAATGCGATCGAGCAGCGACGCGTCGCCGCTGAGCTGAGCCGCCAGCGCCGCGCGACCGGCAAGCTCGAGATCGTCGGGGTCGCGCTCGGCCGCCGCGACGATCAACGCGCCGGCAGAGGCCGCGTCGTCGAGGCAGCGCGCCACCTGGGCCGTCAGCTCGAGCAGGTGACGTCCTACGTTGGCGTACTTGTCCGCGCTGGCGCGCTGCACGCTGTCGACGAAGGCACGGGCGCGCTCGGGGTCGTGAACCAGCTCGGCGCCGCGACCCACCAGCTCGGTGAACCACTCGACCGCGGCGTCACACTGCGCGGCGCGGTCGAGCGCGGCCAGGGCCAGCGCGGGCTGCGCCAGATCGAGCGACACGCCCGCGGCGGCGATGGCCGCGCGCGCGCCCTCGGGGCCCTCGAGGCGTGGCAAGAGCGAGCCCAGTGCGTGCTCGAAGCGCATCACGCCGATCTCGCGCTGTTCGGGCGACACGCGGGCCAGCTCGCTCAGCGCTTGGCCGAGCGTGACCAGCACCGCGGGGTCGGGCCGGACGGCCAGCGCCCGCAAGAGTACGTCGACCCGCAGGCGGGTGCTGTCCTCGTCAGCACCGCCAAATGCCGCCGCGCGCTTGAGCCAGGTCGAGCGCTGATGGGTGTCCCGCGCCGCTTCCGCGACCTCGGTCAGCGCGCGGACCACGTCGCCGCTGCGACCCGAGCGCTCGGCCAGGCGGCCCATCAGCACGAAGGTGATGCCCTCGGCGGGCACGGCGCGGAACGCTCGGATGGCGTGGTCCAGCGCGCGCGAGTCCTCGCCGCGACGCTCGAGGTAGCGGGCCGCCCGGTAGTGGACTGCACGCTCGCCGAAGGTGCCCAGCGAAGCGCGCGACAGCTTGTCGTAGAGCGTCTCGAGAACGGCAACGTCACCCGGGCCGGCCGCACGCTCGGCGACCGCCAGCATGTCGGCGAAGGTCGGATCGAGCTCGAGCGCCTCGACGGCGATGCGCAAGGCCTCGGCGTTTTCCCCCGCGCCAAGCGCCACGGTCGCCGCGACGCCCAGCAGTCGTGCGGCGTCTTGGGGGTGGCTCTGCCGGGCGGCAAACTGCTCGAGATGCCTCAGCGCCGTGGCCGACCCAGCGAAGCTGACCAGGTCCCGCGCCAGGCGCGGAACGCCGTGCGCCGGGTCGAGCTCGGCGGCTCGCTGCCACGCGACCACTGCGCCTTCGACGTCGCCCGCCAGGTCCCACAAGGCCGCGCCGAGCTCACGGAACGCACGCCCGCGGGTCTCGGCATCGGCCGCCGCGTGCTGCGCAAGGGCTTCGGCCCGGGCGGTGGCGAGGGCAATCTCGCCGTCCGAGCTGCGTGCCGGCAGCGCGTCGGAAAGCGCGTTCAGGATTCGATCGGCCGGGGCGCCCTCGGCCCCGGCGCGAGCGATGGCCCGAGCAAGGCCGTCGGCGTCACCGGCAGCGCGACGCCGCACCGCGATCCCCAGTAGCAGCGCGATGCGCTCTTCCGGGCGGTCGCACACCGCCAGCGTGCGCTCGAGCAAGGCCAGGGCAAGGCCCGGCTCGTTGCCCGAGTCGGCCACGGCAAGCACCGTCTCGCGCAGCTCTTCCGAGCGCGGGCCGAGGACGTCGAGCGCACGGCGCGCCATGGCGATTCCACGGGCGGTGTCGATCTCGGCCAGGCGCAGCAATGCGGCGCACAGACCCGGCGCCAGATCCGCCAGCGGCTGCGGCTGTGACAAGAGCCAAGACAGCGCGTCGCCCAGGCGCTGCGCGTCGCCGGCTTCGGTCACGCGACCGAGCAACGTCTTCGCGGCGCGGGCGTCGCCGGGGCGCAGCGCCAACCAGCGCTGCGTCCAGACCAGCGCCAGCGCCGAGTCGCCCAGCGCGTCGTGGGCATCGGCCAGCGCCTCGCACAGCGCCGCGCGCGGCACGATGAACCCCATGGCGCGATCGAGCGCGTCGGCCACCGAGCGATCGGGCGTGCGCGCCAGCGCCACGTTCGAAAGGACGCCCACCGGCCGGGCCTGGGATGGATCGGCGCGGCTGGCTTGCTCGGCCACCGAGCGCGCTTCGTCGACGCATCCGGCAGCCAAGAGCGCTTCGGCTGCAGCCGCCAGCACCACCGCTCGACATGCTGACGACACCGGTGCGGCGAGCTGAACCAGCGCGCGCGCCCAGAGCCGAGCCTCGCTGAGCCGCGACGCGAGCACCAACCCGAGGGCGCACGCCGCAGGGTGGGCGGTCGTTGCCGAGAGCAACGGCTCGAGCACCCGCAGCGCCGAGGCCTCGTCGCCGCGGGCGCAGAGCCCCAGCCCGAGCGCGATG
Organism: Polyangiaceae bacterium; assembly: GCA_023150915.1. Taxonomy (GTDB): domain Bacteria; phylum Myxococcota_A; class Polyangia; order Polyangiales; family Polyangiaceae; genus JADJKB01. The sequence goes on along the minus strand of JAKLKA010000041.1, from coordinate 6,632 downwards.
GCGAGCCGCTCGTGGTCCGCGCCGGGGTCGCGGGCCAGGGCCCGCTCGAGCGCCGCGAGCAGGTCGTCGCTGCGCCCTTCCCGGATCAGCACCCGTTCGAGCGAGCGTTGCCAGTTGCGGTGCTCGCCGGGCTGATCGAGCAACTGGCGCAGAACGGCGACGTACTCGTCCGCGCGGTCGGGCCGCCCGCGCAACAGGCCGGCGCGCTCGGCAAGGACCTCTGGACCGGAGCCGCGCAGCTGGTCGAGGCGCGCGTCTTCGATACGCGCCTCGGGCTCGGCGCGAGCGACCCACTCGGCCAGCTCGTCATCGTGCCGGAAGGCCAGGGCAGCGCGACCCGCCCACACGCACAGACCCGGCAGCGACAGGCGGGTGGCTGCGAGCCGCGCGAGATCCGCCAGCGCAGCTGGGGCATCGGGCCCCCCCGCGCGCGCGATGCGCAAGAGCGCGCTGGTGAGCGGGCTGGCATCGCCCGTGGCGCCGAGCTCGGCAACGAGCGCCTCGCGGGCCGGCGCGGAAGAAGGATCGAGGGCGAGCACCTCGACCCACGCGTCGATGGCGCGCTCCGGCGAGGCGAGCGGGCCCGAGTACAGCTTTGCCAGGGCGGTCTTGGCCAGGGCCCGTTCGTGCGCGCCCAGCTCGACGGCAGCCAGCTCTTGGCGGGCCGCCCGAAGCTCGTGGAGGCCAGCGCGCTCGGCCAGCGCGTCGAAGCCTTGGGAGCGGGCGGGATCGAGATCGCTGTCCAGGTGCGCATCGAGGGCGGCACCCAGGGCCCGAGGCAGGTCGTCGGCCGCCAGCGCCTCGCGCAAACGGCGCAAATGCACCGCGCGCTCGCGGTCCCCGGCGGCACGCGCGTGCTCGCGCAGCACTTCGTCGGCCGCCCCCACCCTGCCCCGCACCGCCAGCGCGCCCGCCAGCCGTTCCGCAGGCAGCGGCTCACCGGGCGCCATCTCGAACGCTCGCAAGAGGTCCTCGAACGCGGCCGCCCGATCCCCCATGGCCTCGCGCCGGCGGAAGCCCTCGAGATACCCCTCGGCCGCGCGCTCGGGCGAGACCGCGCCGTGTCCCCACGCGCCGACCCCGGCCTGCAGCTCGGGCGCCACGGCATCGGACGGATCTTCGCGGGCGGCATCGAACAGCGCATCCGCAGCGCCGGCCGCGTCACCCGAGCGACCGAGCAGGACGCCGATGCGAGTCAAGAGGCGCGCCGCCTCGGCGCCCGATGCATCGGCGACCAACGGGCGCAGGGTGGTGGCGGCCACGGCCGGTTCGCCGAGCGCGGCGAACCAGCCTGCCAGCTCTTCGCGCAGCGCGGCGTCGTAGCCCAAGAGCAGTGCGCGTCGTGCCAGCTTGATGGCGGTGTCCAGCTCGGCCCCCCGCGTGACCAGCGCCCGCGCCAGCGCGGTGGCGTGCTGCCGCTCGCCCTCGGTGTCCCCGGCAGCCGCGGCGGCCGAGAGCCTTGCCCCGAGCGAGGTGAGCTCTGCGCGGGGACCGGTGCGGCGAGACACCGCCGGGTCGGCCAGCGTGAGCTCGAAGGTGAGCGACGCCGGCGACCGAGGAATTTCTCGGGACTCGACCCACTCCGGCGGCCTGAGCGTCGACCGGCCCGGGGGGGCCTTGCCGCTTGACGATCCGTTGTCCGAAGGTGTGGTCATGAACGCCGGAACCCCCGCCGCCGTCCCTACCTCTACCGCGACCGCTGCCCTTTTCCGAGACGGATCGAGCGGGCTTGTCCTCGAAATCTACCGGGTCTAGCCTCTGTCCGGCCGCGGCAAGGAACCGCGGCGCCGGAGGCACCCACATGGCACGCACGATTTCCGCTTCGTTTTCGAAGGCTCTTGCCCTGGTCGTGGCGGGCACTCTCGCGAGCACGAGCGCAATGCCCCTGGCCATGGCGCAGGGCAAAGGCGCCGCCGCGGCCCCCGACGCCAAGAAGCGAGACGCCGCTCGCAAGGCGTACCAGGCGGCAGAAAAGGACTACGCGGCCGGCAAATACGCCGAGGCGGTCACGGGCTTCAAGAAGGCCAACGAGATCTTGCCGTCGCCCCACGCCGAGTACTGGATGGCGATGGCGCTCGACAAGCAGGGCAAGGCCGAAGACGCCGCGGCCGCCTTCGAGAAGCTCTTGGGTCACGCCGACGTGAACAAGCTGGGGGACGAGAAGATCGAGCAGGTCAAGAAGCGGGTCGGCGAGCTGAAGGGCAAGCAGACCGGCGAGGTGAACATCTCGACCACGCCGCCCGGCGCATCGGTCAGCGTCGACGGCACCGCGCAGCCCGGCGAGACGCCGATGATCGTCAAGCTGCCCCCCGGGGCGCACACCATCACCATCTCGAACCCGGGGTACGAGAAGCAAGAGCTCAAGGTGGACGTCACGGCGGGTCAGCGGCTGGACAAGAACGTCGAGCTGAAGGCCGCCGAGCTGGGGCCGACCCCCGCACCCGCGCCCACCGAGGCCCCCGCCCCGGCCGAGCCCGAGAAGGCCGAGCCGGCACCGCCGCCGCAGCCGAAGAGCAAGGTCCCGGCGTACGTCACGCTCGGCATCGCCGGCGCCGCCACGGCCGTGGGCGCATTCTTCGGCGTGAAGGCGCTGGGCGCCAAGGGCGACTTCGACGACGATCCGACCACCGACAATGCCGACGCGGTCGAGCGCAACGCGCTGATCGCGGACATGGCGTTCGGCGTGGCGATCACCCTGGGCGTCACCGGCGTGGTCTTGCTCACCAGCGGCGACTCGGAGCCTGCGAAGGAGAAGGCCGCCAAGGCCAAGCGCCTGCCGCAGAAGGCCCGCTTCAACGTGGCCCCCTACGCCACGCCGAACGGCGGCGGCGCGGCTGCGCGCTTCGTGTTCTGATCCTCGGAAACCACCGGGCCGCTCCCGGCGTAGTCCGGGAGCGTGTTCCGATTGACCACCGCAAGGCTGATCAGCGCTTCATGCCTGGTCGGAGGCTGCATGACCAAGCCCACCGCCGACACCGAATCCCGCGCGCCCGCGCCCGCTGCCGCGGCGCACAACGAAACGGCCGTGCTCGCTGGCGGCTGCTTCTGGGGCATGGAAGACATCTTGCGCAAGGTCCCGGGCGTGATCGACACCGAGGTGGGGTACGCCGGCGGCAGCACCGCGAGCCCGACGTACGAAGCGGTCAAGACCGGCACCACCGGCCACGCCGAGGCGCTGCGGGTGGTGTTCGACCCAAGCAAGCTCAGCTACGAAGAGCTGCTCGAGAAGTGGTTCTTCCGCATGCACGACCCCACCACCAAGAACCGACAAGGTAACGACGTGGGCACCCAATACCGCTCGGCGATCTTCGTGGCTTCGCCCGAGCAGCGCCGGGTCGCCGAGGCGGTCAAGGCGCGGGTCGACGCCAGCGGCAAGTGGAAGTCCCCGGTGGTGACCGAGATCGTCGAAGCCGGGCCGTTCACCGCCGCCGAGGGCTATCACCAGGACTACCTGGCGAAGAACCCGGGCGGCTACACCTGTCACTGGATCCGAGAGTAGCCACCGCTACGCGAACCGGGCGCCGATCGCGTCCACCACCGCGCCGAAGTCCGGCTTCAGCATCACCGGCGGGTTGGCCAGCGCGCTGACGACGCCGGGGATTTGCCCGTCGTGGTAGCGCACCTTGAACTCGGTGAACTTGAGCCCGTTCGCGGTAGACACGCACACCACCCGGTCCTTCCGCGAGATCTCGCCCCGCGCCACCAGCTTCTCGATGGCTGCCAGCGCCACCGCGGTGTGCGGGCAGGTGTACATGCCGGTGCGGTCGGCCCGAGCAGCGGCGTCGGCCAGCTCTTGCTCGCTGGCCTGCTCCACCGTGCCGTTCATCGCTTCCAGCGCGCGGAGCGCGCGCGGAGCGCTGACCGGGTTGCCGATCTGAATGGCCGTGGCCTGGGTGGCCTCGGCCTTGATGGCCTCGACCTCTTTCTTCCCGGCCGACCACGCCCGATAAAGCGGGTTGGCGTTCTGGGCCTGGGCCATCACCAGCCGGGGAAAGCGCGCGATCAAGCCGAGCTCTTTCATCAACGAGAACCCGGCGTGAAGCGCGCTGGCGTTGCCCAGGTTGCCGCTCGGCAGCACGATCACGTCCGGCACCTGCCAGTCGAGCTGCTGCACCACCTCGATGGCGACCGTCTTCTGCCCTTCGAGCCGCAAGGCGTTCATGCTGTTGGCGAGGTAGATGATCCCTTCTTCTGCCAGGCGCTCGACGATGGCCATGCAGCCGTCGAAATCGGTGTCCAGCCCGAGCACCAGCGCCCCGTGCGCCAGCGGTTGTACCAGCTGCCCGGTGGAGATCTTGCCCCGGGGCAAGAGCACCACCACCGGAAGCCCGGCGGCCGCGCCGTAGGCAGCCAGGGCCGCGCTGGTGTCCCCGGTGGACGCACACGCCACTGCCTTGACCTTCAGCCCGTCGCGCATGGCCCAGCGCAGCACGCTGACCAGCACGGTCATCCCCAGATCTTTGAAGCTGCCACTGTGACTGTTGCCGCACAGCTTCACCCACAGCTCGTCGAGCCCCAGTTGTTTGCCGTAGCGCTCGGCCCAGAACAGGTTGCTGCCGCCCTCGTACATGCTCACGATCAGGTCGTCGGGCATGTCGGGCATCACCCACTCGCGCTTGCCCCACACCCCCGAGCCATACGGCCAGAGGCTGCGCATGTAGCGATCGTCGAACAGCTTCATCCACGCGGCGGCGCTGCGGGTCTTCAGCGCCTCGACGTCGTGACGCACCTCGAGCAAGCCGTGACAGCTGGGGCAGCGGTAGATGGCCTGGGTGACCGGCCAGGCGCCGGAGCAGCCGGCAATGCAACGGAACTCCGATCGCGAGCTCATGACGGCCCCGAGTATGGGGGGGAAGGGCGGTAAAAGCGAGCGCATCTGCGCCCAAAACCCCGGGGAAGAAGCGGGGGCGCACTGCGTACGAAGGCGCCGTGAACACGCTGACTCGTCTTGCTCTCTTCCCCGCTTTCTTGCTGCTTGCCAGCTGCGCCGTCGCGACCGAAGGCCCCGCCCCGTCCGAGGGCGCGACCGACCAGGAGCACGATCTCGACGCGCCCAGCGCCGCCACCACCCCGGTGGTGTCGGACGACGATCTGAACGGGCTGTGGCGCACCACCGTGGCAGGCCAGCTGGCCTGGGAGCCGACGGTGATCGAGTCGTGGCCTGCCGTGGGCATCCGCTGGACCAACGGTGCGGCCGTCAGCGCGCTCACCCGGAGCGCCGACCAGCTCACGGCGGCTTCGCCGCCGACCAGCTTCGACGTCCTGGCTGGTACGTGGAGCGTCTACGACGACAAGCTCCAGGGCACCGTCGACGGCAAGGCCGTCACCCTGGCCCGCGACACCCGCAACAAACCGACCCTCACCCTCACGCTTCCCGGTGACCGCACCTATCGCTCGTGGCTGGTGCAGAACCTGGCGCCGGCAGCCCAGCGCGATCGCGAGTCGTTCACCACGGTGTCGGCCTACAAGGTGAAGTCCTTCCTCACCAGCTGCGAACTGTACAAGAGCGGGTCGCTGCAGTGGAAGTACATGTCGGGTGACACCTGGAGCCAGCGGAGCCAGAACCTGCTCTCGATTGCCGACGCCATCGACGGCATCAAGATCACCCCACGCCGACTCACCAAAGAGAAGAAGTTCACCGACGCGATCAAGGCGAACCTCAAAGACGAGAGCCTGATGGGCCTCGCTACCTCGACCCTCTCCATGTACTTCTCCACCGGCGCTGGGCGCGCGGTGCGCATCCCAATCGGCGACGACTCGATGATCTACTTCATCACCGACCGCCCGAGCCGAGCCGAACGCATCGGTCTGGTGGCGATGAAGACGCCGACCCACGGCCCGCTGGCCAGCACCTTCGGGCGACAGCTGCTGGATCTGGGCGCCATGGCCCCGACCGACGACACGATCTACATCCGCACCCTGATGGAGATGCTGGTCAAGACCGACGGCGCCCGTGCCAAGCAGCTGTCGGGTGTCGCCCGCTCGGCGCTCACCGACTGGTTCGCGGTGATGGCCATCGAAGACTATCGCGGCGTGGCGTTCGGCTGGCCCTCGCTCAGCTGGGGCTACAACATGACCAACGTGCAGCTGTACGGCCTGGTGGTGCGCGCGCTGGCGCGGCCCGGCGCGCTGGACGCCACGGGCAAACCCGTGGTCGGCCAGGTGCTGGTCGGCAGCCAGCTGCGCCCCGGGGATCCGTCGTACGCCGACGTGCTGAACTCGGGCAACGACATGCAAGAGTACGCCGACATGGCGACGCTGAAGAAGCTGGCCACGGCCTACCTGCGAGAGAAGCGCCCGACCCACGTCGCCGCCGTCGAGTCGGCCTTTGCAAACGTGGTCCCGAAGAGCGAGCTCCCATACAAGGCGACGCAGGACATCTTCCACTTCATCACGACCCAGCTTTACGACGCCAAGGGTCGCACCGCGAACCTCACCGGCGCCTCGGCGACCGCCGCCATCGACGCCGTCACGGCGCTCTTCGACGTGCTGCGCCAAGACTCCGTGGCCTTCGAGACCTACGTCGTTTCCAAGGGGTACGCCAAGAGCAACCAGCCGGCGCCGAAGTCCACCGGGTACTGATTGACGCCTCCCGGCCGCCCCGTGTATTCGCTGAAGCATGCGACTCTCGT
>JAKLKA010000242.1 GCA_023150915.1 Polyangiaceae bacterium | reverse complement strand
GGCAACGTCGGCGGCGCGGCCGGCAGCGGCGTCGGCGGCGCGGCCACCGGCGGCTCGAGCGGCGACGCCGGGCAGAGCCAAGACAAGTGTGGCGACGGTCAGGACGACGACGGCAACGGCCTGGTCGACGAGGGCTGCACCTGCACCAAAGACGCGACGCAGAACTGCTGGAGCGGGCCGGCCGAGCGCCGCAACAAGGGCGCGTGCAAGGACGGCAAGCAGGCCTGCCAGTCGTTCGGTGAGTTCTTCTCGTGGGGTCAGTGTGTGGGTGAGGTCCTCCCCTCGCCCGAGATCCCGGGCAACGCCATCGACGAGGACTGCGACGGCCAGACCGGCGGCAAGTGCGAGCCGACGGCGACCTATGAAGACTGCTGGAGCGGCAAGGACGACGACTGCAACGGGCTGGTCGACTGCGCCGATCCCGCGTGCACCAGCATCTGCACCTGCACCGCCGAGAAGTGCGGCGACGGCCAGGACAACGACTGCGACGGGCAGGTGGACTGCAAAGACGCCGACTGCGTCAGCGCCACCGAGTGCAAGCAGGTCGCCGGCTGCCAGCCGCAGTTCCCGTTCTTCGTCGAGGCGCTCTGCGGCGACAAGGTCGACAACGACTGCGACGGCAAGATCGACTGCGACGACCCCGACTGCAAGCGTCCTGGTGATTGCGGTTGCACCCCCACCGAGACCTCGTGCACCGACGGCAAGGACGAGGACTGCGACAAGAGCACCGACTGCTCGGACATCGACTGCCAGAAGTGCACGCCCGGTAGCGAGCGCTGGTGCGACGACCCGCAGTATTGCCACTGGGGCAAGCAGAAGTGCGGAAGCGACGGCAAGTGGGGCGCGTGCATCGAGACCCAGACGCCCCCGCCAGGGTGCAGCGGCCAGCTCTACAGCGCCGACTGCTGCGTGAAGGCCAATCAGTGCTGCCAGAACTACCCGAAGGACGACAAGTCGATCGGGAACTGCAGCACCATCGTCACGTGCAAGTAGCCCGGGCGCTGCTCTTCGCCGGGTGTCTGGTCGCTTGCTCGCGCGACGAGGCGCGCCCGCGGTTCGAGCTGGGTGTGCGGCGCATGGCGGTCCCCGCCCCGGCGGACGTGGGCAGGGCGTGCAGCGACGTCGCGGACACCCGCGTGTGCTGGGGCCCGGGGCCGACCGACGTGCGCCGAGTGGAGCGCGCCGGGCGCCCGCAGAGCGAGCGCGGCTGGCGTTGCGCGGGCCAGGGCAAAGACCAGCGCTGCGAAGATCGCCGCTTCGCCTCCGATGCGTTCACCTGCAACGACGCCCAGTGCACCCAGCGCCACCCACGCATGCCGGACGACGGCGAGTGGGAGTGCGCGGATCTGGACGGCGTGGTGGTCTGCCGCGGGTGGGCCCAGGCCGCCGGCGTGGTCCAGGCGCCCCCCGATCTGGGGTGGTACTGCGGCGCCCGCGCCGGCACCCAGCACGAGCGCGTGTGCGTGGATCTGGCGCCCGATCGCCCGCCCCACGAGCCCTGGAATTGCTCGTTTTCGCACGAGTCCGAGGGGGCACCACGCCTCTGCCAGCGGGGCGGCGCCGGGCCACTGGGCCGCGAGTGCGCCGGCGGCTGCCCGTTCGGCAGCGTCTGCGCCGCGGATCGCTGCTTGCCGCTCGAGCCGGCGCCCGGCTGCTGGATCGACAAAGACTGCGGCGCGGGGCAGAAGTGCGCCCACGGCAGCTGCCGCGAGGTGCCGCGGTGAAGCGCGGACTTCCGCTGGCTCTGCTCGCAGCGTGCTCATCGAGCCCGACCGAGCCCAGCGTGCACGTGGTGGTCCGCGCCGAGGTGGGCTCGCAGATCTCGCTCGCCCAGAGCCAGATCGAGCCGACGTCGGCGCTGGTCGGAATGCGCAGCGCCGCCGACCAGATCGACCTCCAGATCCGCGCCGGCACCCCGACGGTGAGCGTGAAGACCCCCGGCGCGTGCCCCCTCGAGATCGCCGTCGCGGACGCGCCGGCGAAGGCCACGGTCAAGCCGTGGCTGTCCGTCGCGGGAGGCGATCTGGCTCAGATCGGCTTCGATACTCCGTTCAGCGTGACCCTGACGCCAGGCTGTCGTGAGGCGCTGACCGCCAAGGTCGAGTGGAAGCAGACCGGCGGTGACCCCATCGAGCTCATCACCGAGAACAACGGGTTCGTGGTCCGCGGCCGCACGCGCCCGCTCGACGCGGCCGTGCCGTGGGGCATCGTGCCGCTGTCGCCGCGCACGCGGGGTGAAGTCGAGCTCACCGCCACCTCGGCCGGGCACACGCTGAAGGTCCGCGTGAGCGCCGCGGCACGGGCTTCGGGGCTGCCCAGCCTGGCGCTGTCGCAGCGGGTGCTCTTGGGCGGCGCGGGCTGGCGGGTCAAGGACCACGCCAAGGGCGGCAAGGCCGAGATCACGCAGCACGGCCCGCTCGGCGCGTTCCAGCCCGACGCCCGAGGGCGCTGGGTGCTCGCGGACGGTGATGGCCGCGAGCTGTCGCTGGTGGTGGGGACCCACACCGACACGCTGCTCGACTGCGGTCGCAGCGATTGCCACGCCGGGGCGGCGGGCGCCGCCCAGGGCACGCGCATGACCCAGGTGTTCGAGCGCGGCTTGCGCGGTCAGATCCCGCGCTACGACGTGGCCTGCGCCCTGCCCTGCCACACGGCCGGCGAGCCCGGTCTGCCCGACGGCGGGTTCACGCAGGTCGCCCGCGAGCTAGGGCTGAGCGGGCACTTCACGACGGGCCCCGAGGCATGGAACGAGCTACCGCGCCCGCTCCGCCGCCTGGGCGGCGTGACCTGCACCGCCTGCCACGGTCCCGGCGCGATCCCCGAGCCTGCCGCGCGCTGGGCGGTGCTGCGCAGCGACGTGTGCGCCACCTGCCACGACGCCCCGCCGCGCTACGGCCACGTGCAGGCGTGGAGCGCGACGCGCATGGCCCGGGCCGATCGCGACGACCGCGCCCGCAAGACCGAGGGCTGTCGCGGCTGCCACACCACCGCCGGCTTCCTCGCGAAGATCGGCGTGCGCAAGGATGCGGGCCCTCCCACCCCCGACCTTCAGCTTGGCATCGGGTGCGCGGCCTGCCACGCGCCGCACGGCGAGCACCTCGATCGCGCCCTCTTGCGCGCCCGGCCCGCCGGCAAGCTTCCCGACAGCGCCCGCGTCAGCCGCGTGTGCATCGAGTGCCATGCGGCCACCACCACGCTGCTGTTCGAGCACGACGCGCCCGGCGCCCACGCGGCCGTTCCCAAGGGCTGCGTGGGCTGTCACGCCGGCGAGGCGGGGCGCGGCAAGAACCACGGCTTCCAGGTCGACCGCGCGCGCTGCGGCCGGGGCTGCCACGCCGAGGGCGTGCCCAAGGCCGACGCCAGCATCCCCCAGCGCATCGAGGTCGCGTTGAGCAAGCTGGGGCTGAAGCGCGATGCGGCGCAGCCGCTGCACGCCCGCGAGCTCGCGAAGGTCGCCGATCCGAAGCGCCGCCGGGCGCTCGAGCTGTTGCAGCTGCTGGCGGCTGATCCCGCGGCGGCGAGCCACGACGCGAAGCGGGCCCGAGCGCTGCTCGGCGAGGCCGAGGGGCTGCTGGGGATCGAGTAGGCTCCGCGCGCTACTGTGCTTTGACGACCGAGCCGAGATCTTGCTCGACCTGCTCGGCGGCGCTGGCGATCACCTCGGCGTACCAGCGCGTGTGCTCGGTCTTCACCAGGAACCGGGGCTTTCCGCCTTCGCCGGGCGCCTTGAAGAGCTCGAGGAAGCCGAGCTTGCGGCCGCCCTTGCCGCTGAGCTCGACCTTCACCACCCGGGCCTCGGGGGCCAGCTCTCCGGGGCTTTCGACGAAGCTCGAGATGCGCAGGCGCTCGAGCTTGCTCATCCAGTTGCCCGCGGTCTCGTCCAGCGTGGTCGGGGTCGCGGCGTCGGCCCAGCCGTCTTTCTTGTCTTCCACCCGAACCAGCTCGCGGCTCAGCGTGCCGCGCTCGACCTTCGCGCCTTTCAGCTCGTCGGCCTCGTAGCCGTGCAGGTTGCGCTCGATCAGGCGCGACTCGGCGAACAGCACGCTCTGGGCCACGCTTCCGCTGATGGCGAAGGCCTCGCCGGCGTCGTCTTTCACGTAGCGATCGCCGCCCCCCGGCGTGGTGCCGCCGAAGATCAGCGTGCGCTCGCGGCCGCCAGCGGTGACCTTGAGGGTGCCCTCGGGCTTGTGGAAGCCGAACTCTTCGGCGCGGGACTCTTCCAGCTTGCCGAGGCGCCGCACCGCCAACAGGGGCGCCACGCTCTCGGCCAGCTTCTTGCCCTGCTCGACGCTGACGAAGGTGCTGCTCTCGCGCTTCTTCTCGGTCGGCGCCCCGGCGTCGGCCCCGGCGTCGGCCCCGGCGGGTTTGACCTCGACGGTCTTGTCGACGCTGCCCACGTACCACAGGCCCTGCCCGTCCTTGCGACGTTCGAGCCGCACCGAGCGGCCCTCGGCCTCGAACGCGATGCGCTCGACGGCCTCGGCCGAGCCACCCCACACCTCGACGTTGCCCTTCTGGCTGGTGGCTGCCGGATCTTTCCGCGTCCACACCACCAGCGCCACGGCCGACGCCAGGCCCAGGGCCACCAGGTGGCCAGAGAGCGCGCGCCACGAGATCACGTCGCACCGCCCTTCTTCTTGCCGCGCCGGGCGAAGAACAGCCCGGCGCCCAAGATCAGCGCCGGAGCGCCGAAGATGGTCGCGTAAAACCAGACCAGATCTTTCTGCTTGGTGTGCTCGATGCGCACGTCTTCCTCGGTGTTCACCTCGCCGGCGAAGCTCTCTTCGCCACCGAGCCAGCGCACCGCGTCGGCGAACAGCACCTGGTTGGCCACCACGTTGGCCAGCACCACGTCGGTCACCGCGTCGGCGTCGGCGAGCACGAAGGCCCGCATCTCGTCGGGATCGGACTTCTGATCTTTCTTGGCGTCGGGTTTCTTCTCGGGCTCGGGGGGCTTCTTCTTCAGCGGCTCGGCCGTGCGCGGCCGGGTGACGGCCGCGGCCAGGTTGAACGCGCCGGGCTTCTCGGCGCCGTCCGCGCGATAGTTTCGATTCTCGTCGGCGAAGGTGCCCGTGACGGCCTTGAGCGCGAAGTCGACCTTCTCGGTGGCGCCGCTGGCGCGCTCGAGGCTGCCAGCGCCGAACATCCCCACCGCCGCCCGCGCCGAGTTGCGGCTCAGGGTCGAGACCGAGGCGTGGGACGAGAAGCGATTGGTGACCAGCAGCGTGCGATCCGAGTCGTTGTAGCGGCGGCGCACGTGCTGCTTGTCGTTGGCCAGCACGACCGGCGAAAACTCGACCCCGGCGACGCGGCCGAGGGCGACCAGGCCCGAGG
>JAKLKA010000241.1 GCA_023150915.1 Polyangiaceae bacterium | reverse complement strand
CGAGCGGTGCGGGCAGCGGTGGCGCCTCGAGCGGCGGCGCGGCGGGCGCGGGCGCCGCGGGCGGCTCGGGCGGTGGCGGTGCGGGCGGCAACGATGCGGGCGCCGTCCCGCTGCCCGGGTTTGGCAAGCTCTTGGGGGACTGTGGGCCGCTCGACGCGACCGAGATCCTCTCGCCCAGCGCCTTTTCCTTCCAGAACTCGCTGGACTTCGGCTCAGCCGCCTTCGACGAGAACGCGCTGTCGCCCGGCGGGAAGAAGATCTTTGCGGCCGGCAACCTGGGCGGTAGCTCGCTGCACTCCGAGATCTTCAGCTACGAGGTCCTGTATCGCTGCGAGCTCGCCACGCTGCTCAAGACCGAGGCCGAGGTGACCTACACCGACGCCGGCGGTAAGAAGACGGACCTCTTGGTGCAGATCGACGGCTACAAGCTGGGCGTCAGCGTCACCCGTGCGTACGCCTACCCGCCGGGGACGCCGTATGCCGAGAGCGTGGCGAAGGCGCTGCTCGAGAAGAAGCTGGGGGACATCTTGCTCAGCAGCAAGAACGTGGTCCCCGCGGACGCATGGAAGAAGCAGATCCTCCACATTCTGGCGTTCGACACGCAGCACCGGGATGCCCTCGCGAACGCCTACCCGCAGGTGTCGCCCACCACCCGCGCGGACACCATCGTGATGGTCACCGTCACCGACGGCAACGACGCGTTCGTGTACTGACCGAGCCGCTGACTCAGCACACTAGCGCGGGTCTGGCGCGCTGCGCCGTGCGCGCTCGGCCCGCTCGAGCTGGGCCAGCGCGGCGATTGCATCGAGCACGCGCCGGCCGACGGCAACCTGTGCCCTGAGCCGATGCGGGTCGGCGTCGAGCAACTCGCCGAGCTCGACCGGCGCCCCGAAGGCGATGATGATCGGGATGCCGGTGCCATCCAGGGTCGAGCGACACTCGTGGATGAAGTCGTTGGCCATCCCTTTCACGAACACCGGCACCACGATGGGGCGCGCGCCCAGCACCACCCGACCGAAGCCCGGCTCCGCGGGCAACAGGTCGTACGGGTCATCGCCCTTGTTGCGGGTCCCCTCGGGGTGGATGCCGACCACGGTGCCGGGCCGCTGGAGCTCGGCCGCCAGAAAGTCGAGGCCTGCGCGCGTCACGCCCCGCTTCTCCGTCTCGCGGTAGATCGGGGGATACATGCTCATGCCGCTGGCCATCAGGTTGGTCACCACGCCCAGCGGGTGGTCGTACCAGAACGCCGAGCGCACCGGGAAGTACGTACGCCGACACCAAGGCACCTGCGTGTGCAGGTGGGTGAGCACCATGTACATGTCGAAGAAGCTGCGGTGGTTCGCCGCCAGCAGCACGCCGCGATCGGGGTGCAGCGCCTTCACGTGCTCCAGGCCCAGTAGCACCATGCGGCGATCGGAAACGAAGTGCATCCACCGACCGGTGACCACCTCGTTGAACAGCCGCGAGACCCGCTTGGCCCGCGGGGACTCGTTGACCGCGGCGCCCAAGCGCAGCGCCGCCCGCTCGAACCGCGTGAGCAGAGAGAGGTCGGTTCGGGTCACTCCCACGGGCGTGTTCGTAGAGAATTGGCCCGGGTTCTGCAACGGTGATCGTCGACCTGCGGTCACGCCGCGGGTGTGAACCGGGGCGCGATGCGCCTGGCCTTCTCGGCGGAAACCGTGGCATTCTGCCTGGCACACCAGTTGCTGGAGGGAAGCTTCATGCGAGCGGCGCTGCGACTATTGGGCACGGGTTTGTTCGTCTCGGTGGTGGTGGGGGCCTGCGGCGGCGAGAGCGACGCGGGCATCGACGACCAGGGGGTGCCGATCGACGACCTGCCCGAGCTGTATGCGGGCGCGGTCTGCAAGTCCGTGCAGAGCTGCTTCGGGGCGCTGTATTCCGTGTTCTCGGGTGGCGAAGATTGCGAGAAGAACTATGCCACCGCGCTGGGCGACGAGCTGCCACGCCTGAAGCAAGCCATCGAGCAGAAGAAGGTGGTGTACGACGGCACCCAGGTGAAAGCCTGCCTGGCGGCGATCGAGAAGGTGGGCTGCAACCTCTCGGGTGAGCCCGCCGAGTGCACCGCGGCCGTCGACGGAACCGTCGAGATCGGCGGCGACTGCGAGCTCGATGCGGAATGCAAGGGCAGCGACACGCTCTGCCAGGTGGGCGCCGCCTGCCCGGGGAAGTGCGCCAAGAAGGGCCTGGCCGGCGCGGCGTGCAAGCGCAACTCGGACTGCGCTGCGGGGCTCTCGTGCTCCGAGACGACCGAGAAGTGCTTCCAGCCGGCCGCCGAAGGCGCGGCGTGCGAGGGCGGGGGCGCGGCTCCCGAGTGCGCCATGGGCCTCTTCTGCCTCGGCAGTGACGACAAGGCTCAGAAGCCCGGCAGCTGCAAGAACCTCACCGACGGCTTCTCGGGGAAGTCGGGGGACGCCTGCTGGTTCCAGGGCAATCCGGGCTGTGCCACCGATCTGCGCTGCATCGTCGAGAAGGTGGACACCACCACTGGGCAGATCGACGCGAAGTGTGGCGCGCCCTTCGGCGCGGGCGCCGCGTGCAAAATCGCCATCCCCGATGGCTGCCCCACCGACCAGTATTGCAAGGTCCCGGCCAACGCCTTCGCGGGAACGTGCACCCCGCGGCCCAAGGCCGGGGAGCCCTGCGCCAAGCTGTTCGACGACGACCTGTGCGGCGCCGACACCCGCTGCGAAAGCGGCACCTGCAAGCCTCGTCAGAAGCTGGGCGGGCAATGCAGCACCGACGACGTCTGCTTCAGCGAGAACTGCGTCAACGGCGGCTGTGCGCCCAGCGGCGGCTGCAAGTAGTAGAGCGCGGGGTTCCGCGCCCGGCGAGGTTCGGCTAGCGTCCGCCCGCCATGGCAAAGAATGTCGTGAAGGTCGGCCTGGTGCAGGCGACGGCCGTCGAGGACCGAGCGGCCAACCTGCAAAGCGCGCTGGCCGCGGTGAAGCAGGCCGCCGAGCGCGGGGCGCAGATCGTTTGTCTGCAAGAGCTGTTCGCGTCCCCTTACTTCTGCCAGGTGGAAGACGCCGCGCTGTTCGATCTGGCCGAGCCCATCCCCGGCCCGACGACCACCGCCATGGCGGCGGCGGCGAAAGAGCTGGGCGTGGTGGTGCTCACCAGCATCTTCGAGCGTCGCGCGCCGGGGCTGTATCACAACACCACGGTGGTGCTCGGGCCCACCGGCGAGGCATTGGGCACGTATCGCAAGATGCACATCCCCGACGACCCGGCGTTCTACGAGAAGTTCTACTTCACGCCGGGGGACCTGGGGTTCATGAGCGTGCCGACGCCGTTCGCCCAGGTCGGCCCGTTGGTCTGCTGGGACCAGTGGTACCCGGAGGGGGCACGGCTGACGGCGCTGGCGGGCGCCGAGATCCTGTTTTACCCGACGGCCATTGGCTGGCACCCGCACGAGAAGGCCAGCCACGGGGCGGCACAGCTCGCGGCGTGGCAGACCATGCAGAAGAGCCACGCCATCGCCAACGGTGTGTTCGTGGTGGCGGTCAATCGGGTGGGCCACGAAGGGCCGAAGGAGGGCGGCCTCGAGTTCTGGGGCCACTCGTTCGTGTGTGACCCGGCGGGCGTGGTGCTGGCCGAGGCGGGCACCGGCGAAGAGACGCTGGTGGTCGAGCTGGATCTGGGCCGCATCGAAGAGCAGCGCCGCGGCTGGCCGTTTCTCCGCGATCGCCGCATCGACGCCTACGGCGGCCTCTTGGCGCGCTACCTGGATCAAGGCCGGCGATGAGCAGCGGCTTTCGCATGCCGGCCGAGTGGGAGCCCCACGCGGCGACCTGGCTCGCCTGGCCCCACAACGAGACCGACTGGCCCGGCAAGGGCTTGATGGTCGAATGGGTGTTCGTCGAGATGGCGCGCCTGCTTCACCGGCGCGAGCGCGTGCGTCTGATCGTGGCGAACGCGGCCGAGCGCAGGGCCGCCAAGCAGAAGCTCTCGCGCGAGGGGGTTGATCTCGGCGCCATCGACTTCCACGTGGCGCCCACCGACCGCTCGTGGACCCGAGACTTCTTGCCCAGCTTCGTGCTCGACCGCCGGCGCAACCTGGCGGCGGTCAAGTGGCAGTTCAACGGCTGGGCGCGGTACCCCGACTGGAAGCGTGACGATCAGGCGGGGGACGACATCGCCGCGCGCTACGCCTCGCAGGTGACGCGCCCGACCCACAGGCGGCACGGCAAGCCCGTGCGCGTGGTGCTCGAGGGCGGCGCCATCGACGTCGACGGTGACGGCACGCTGCTGGCCACCGAGCAATGCTTGCTGAGCGGCCCGCGCGCGCGCAATCGCGCCCTGGGTCGCGAGGGAACCGAAGGCGTCTTCCGCGACGAGCTTGCGGTGACCAAGGTGCTGTGGCTGCCCGACGGCATCGAGGGCGACGACACCAGCGGTCACATCGACGACTTCGCGCGGTTCGTCGCGCCGGGGCGGATCGTTCTCTGCCAAGAGAAGAATCGCCGCGATCCGAATCACCGGATCTTGTCCCGGGCGGCGGCCCGGTTGCGGGGCGCCACCGACGCTAGGAATCGCAAGCTCGAGATCGTTCCCTTGCCCATGCCCGAGCCGGTGGTGTTCGCCGGCCAGCGGTTGCCGGCCAGCTACGCCAACTTCTACATCGCGAACGGCGTGGTGCTGGTGCCCACGTTCAACGACCGGAACGACCGCACCGCCCTCGGCATCATCAAAGAGCTGTTCCCGAAGCGCGACGTGGTGGGCGTCTACTGTCGGGATCTGGTGCTGGGGCTCGGAACGCTCCACTGCAGCACGCAGCAAGAGCCGGGGTGAGGCGCGCGCTTACTGGCACGCGCCGGTCGTCGACACGTTCACGCCCGCCGCCGCGGCCATGCAGGCGTTGCCGTGCGTCTTCTTGTCGCAGCCGCAAACCGGGGCGTACACGCTGGGGCAAGGGGAAGGCTTCACAGCGCACGCGCCCGTCGCGGTGCAGGCGCCGTCGGCCTTCTTGCAGTAGCCGGTGCCGCACTCCGAATTCGAGGTGCAGGTGTTGGCCGTCGAGCAGGCGCCCTTGCTCGCGACGTTGACGCCGGCCGCGTGGGCGTCGCACTCGTTGCCATAGGTCTTGCCGTCACAGCCGCAGACCGGCGACCACACGTCCGGGCACAGCTTGGGCATCGTGGTGCACGTGCCCGCCTGGCCCTTGCCGCACAGGTTGTCCGGGAACTGACAGAAAGCCAGCTGCTTGCAGGTTGCGCTGCTGGTGCAGCTCGCGCCACCGCCGGTGCCGCCGGTGCCTGCGCCACCGGTGCCCGTGCCGCCGGTGCCTGCGCCGCCGGTGCCCGTGCCGCCGGTGCCCGTGCCGCCGGTGCCTGCGCCGCCGGTGCCCGAGCCGCCGGTGCCCGCGCCGCCGGTGCCCGAGCCGCCGGTGCCCGCGCC
>JAKLKA010000240.1 GCA_023150915.1 Polyangiaceae bacterium | reverse complement strand
CCTCGGGCGGCGGCGCGGGAGGCAGCGGCGGCGCGGGGGGCAGCGGCGGCGCGGGAGGCAGCGGCAGTGCTGGCGGTGGCGGCGGTGCGGGCGGTAGCACGGGCGGCAGCGGCGGCGCGGGCGGCGGCGCCGACGCCGGAGGGTGCCCCGTGCTGAGCGGCGCGTTCCCTTCCACCCCGGTGCTCGACGATTTCAGCGCGTCGAGCATCGACATCACCAAGTGGCTCGGGCAGCTGGGTGACTTCAAGCTCGAGAGCGGCGCGCTGGCCAGCCTGCCCAAGAGCGCTGGCGACGCGGTGATGCTCTGGAAAGACGTCCGCTGCGCGACGCAAGAGGCGTACGTGACCGTGAAGAAGGTCGACGCCGCCGCGGACGAGCTCTACCTGAGCCTGAAGCGGCAAGACGCCATCAACGGCTGCGAGGCCCTCGAGATTCTCTATCTGCCCAAGTCGAAACAGCTCAGCATCGACAGCTGCGAGAGTGGCACGTGGAGCACGCATGGGTCCACCGCGCTGACGCTGAACGATGGCGACGTGCTCGGCGCGCGCATCCTGGCAGACGGCACCGTGGGCGTGTATGTCAACGGCACCATCAAGCTCAGCGGCAGCATTGCGTCGTGGTCGCACTTTGCCAAGCCCGGATACATCGGGTTCGGGTGGAGCACGCCCACTGGCGTCGGTGTGCTGGACGACTTCGGCGGCGGGTGAGCCGGGGCGCGGATCTGGCCTGCGGGGCCGTCTCCACTTCCGACGTCTTCGAGCGGGTTCGCTCGGGCCTGGTGCGTCTAGGCTTCAAGCGAGCCCAGGCCGAGCAAGCCGTCCGGCAGGTGCGCGCGCGTGGAATGGAGCCTCGACCCGAGCCGCTGCTCCGCGCCGCAATCGCGGTGCTCACGCCCTGATGCGGTTCGAGCCCACCCCCACACAAAGGGGGTGTGGCCGCGGCGTGATGCGCCCGTGGCGGCAAGAGACGGGCCTCGCGCCTCGACCCCGGTCCGGTCGCCTCGCTCCTGAGCCGGACGCTGCAGGTCGCCCTGACGAGAACCGATCGGGAGTGCTGCGGGCTCAAGGAGCCTGGCGGTTGGGTTTGCCGTTCGGCAAGCTGGGCCAGAGCGCCCGCGATGCGCCCAAGAGCTCGTGGCACTCGGGCACGTCGAATCCAAGATCGTCGCGGCCGCCCGCGAGCTCGACGCAGTGAAACCCGCTGTCCCATGCCTGGCTCACCAGCGCGTGTCGCTCACCGAGCACCCCCCAATTCTCCAGTGGGCACGGGAACAGCTCGGTGCAGTTGGTCAAGGGTAGGGGAGCGCGGGGGCGCGTGAACGGGCGCAATAGGGTCCGGCCCTCGAGGCGGGCGCGCGCCGCCGTGAGCGCGAAGGCGTCCCAGACCCCCCAGGCGTCGAGCAGCGTCGGCAGAAGGTCGAGGTGCGAGAGCGAGTCCATGGCGTGCGACGCCAGCGCACGGGCCTGCTCGGCGTCGAGGGCGCCGTTTCCCCAGGCCACGAAACCGGGCACGTGGATCTGCTCGGGGTAGGTGTTCTGTCCGTGGTGAATGGCCTTGTGCTCGCCGAACGCCTCGCCATGGTCGCTGGTCAGCAACACCAACCAAGGCTCAGCCCCCACGCGCGCGAGAAACGCGCGCACCACCCGCGCCACCTGAGCATCCTGAGTGAAGATGGCGTTCTTGTATGCGTTGTGCAGCTCGTGCAGCCCCGCCCACGACGCGGCGTGGCGCGACGGCTGGAAGGGAGCATGGTCGGGGTCGACCCAGTAGGGTGCATGCGTCCCCGAGAAATGCGTGACCACGAACAGCGGACCCTCCGCCCTCGAGAGTCGCTGGCTGGCCAGATCGGCCAAGAGCGCGTCGGGCTGGCAGTCGCGCACTTGCTCGAGGCTGTCGACCTTGCGGCCCACCAGCTGCTCCAGCGTCACGAACGAATCCGTCGCGCTCCGCACGTCGCTCCGCTCGAACAGCGAATCTACGTGCGCCGACCAATAGTGAACCCGAAGCCGAGTGCCGCCCGCGCGCAGCGAACGTGCAAAGTCGAAGACCAAGGGCGTCGCTGCCACGGTGTCGCGCGCGCCGGTGGGGACGCGACCGCCGAGCAAAGCGTTGACGGCGATGGCCGAGTAGCTTCCCAGACTGTAGAGCCAGCGCAGCGCAACCCGATCGGGAAGCGCGGCGGCAGTCTCGGGCGCCGCCGGGCACGGGGCCTGGGGCGCGGAGCAGTAGTCGGTGGCGCGAACGCTTTCGGTCAAGACGAAGAGCACGTGGGGCAGCCCAGGCCGCGAGCTCGGAAGCTCGGGCAGGTGTACGTTGCCCGACGCGCGCGCCTCGGGTGCGCGCACCAGCGCCGACAGCGCTCGCGCGGCGCTCGCATCGGGAGTGGTGCCGAGCAGGGGCAAGAGCGCGCCGCCGAGCAGCGCGGCACGCAGCCCAGGGCGGCCGTGGCCCGTGGGGACCCAGCTCAAGCCAGCGAAGTGGAGCGCGCCCACGAACAGGCTGAGCGCGAACGCGGCCGGCAGGTTGGCTGCGACCACCGGTGCGACATCGGCCCACATTCGCTGCGCGCACCGCGCCGCGTCGAGGTCGATGAAGGTGTGGTAGCCCCGGAAGAAGGCGAGCTGCACCGCGATCACGCTGCTCGAAACCCACGCCACCGCCGCCCGGCTGATCGGGTGCTTCGCCCACAGCGCCAGGCCGCCCCAGACGGCGACACTGACGGCGCCACCCAGCAGAGTCCAGCGCGGCCCGCGCAGCACGCCGTCGACCAAGGTCGGCTCTAGCGCGAACAGCGCCAGCACCGCCCACTGCCCGAGCGCGCGCGGCGTCATCCGAAACGCGTCAATCCCCGCCGGCGTCCGCCGCCCCGCCGGTTCCCCCGGTGCCCCCGCCGGTTCCCCCGGTGCCCCCGCCGGTTCCCCCGCCGCCGTCCGTTCCGCCTGCCCCGCCGGTGCCGCCGGTACCCGCGGGTGCGCACACGTAGATGGGCGCCGAGCTCGGTGCGCTCACCAGGGTCAGCGCGGTGCACAGCGCCCCGCCCGAGCAGGTCTGGTTCGGGCCGCAGAACGGCTGGCACGTTCCACTGGCCGAGCCGGATTGGCCCGGGAAGCACGAGAGCCCCGCGTTGCACTGCGCTTGCCCCACCACGTTCTGGCACGCGGCCCCCTGCGCCTTGTCCGTCGGGGCGATCAAGCAATCGAGGCGGCCGGTGTCGATGTCGGCCAGCCAGCAGGTCTTGTCGGCGCCGCAGCTCAGCGGGTCCGACGCGCACGACGAGGCGCCGCCGCCGCCGCCGTCCGAATCGTCGCTTCCGCCACACGCGAACACGCCTGAAACCCCCGCCAACACCACTGCCAACGATCGAATGCGCATGCTGAACTCTCCCGCGTCGGGCGTGACGCTGCCACGTGCGGGAGAGCCCGGCAAGCCTCAGAACCCGTAGGTGTACTTGGCGACGCCGACCGCGGTCATGAACAGATCGCGCGCGGTCTCGGGTGGCGCGGGCTCGTTGCAGCGCAGGTACATCCGGCCGCGCATCTCGTAGGTGCTCCCACCCATCAGCTTCGGGAATTTCACCTGCCGCTCGCGGGTCAGGTCGACGTAGCCCGAGTCCTTGGCGAGCGAGCCGGCGCGCACGTCCAGGAAGTGGTCCGATTGCTGGGTGCTCGGCAGTGGCCCCGAGCCCGAGTCCTTGGTGGTGTTGGCGACGTCGGTGAGGGTGTCGCCCCCCCCTTGGCAGGGCGCGAGCGCCGCGGCCCACGCCGCGTGGCGAGCGTCGTCCATCGCGCGGAGCTTGGCCGCTTGGTAGCTCACCGCCGCCCACAGGCTGGCGAACATCATCAGCATGAAGACCGCGATGACCGCCGCCTCGACCATCGCCGCGCCGCGCTGGCGGCGTCGTTTCGCTCGCTGCATGGCGTGCCGTGGTGCAAGGGGCCTGCCAGCCGCAAGCGGCCGTTTGCGCCGCGCCGCGCCGCACCGCTGCTGACACCGGAACGCGAGCGCCTGGCTGATTTCTGCCGCTCGGCGCCCGAACGAGTGTCATGACATGTCACGGACACCGCGTGCGCGCTTCGCGCGGGGCCGCGGGCTCGCACCCGCCGAGCGCGCTGTTCGGCGCGACGCAGGCCGAACGGGGCAACCCCGTGGTACTCTTCAGATGGAACGCCTCCTGCTTTGGGGGCACGGGCTTCAGATGGCGTCGGTTTCACTGCGCGCGGTGCTGGGCGTCCTGCTCTTGGGCGCCGGGGCGTGCTCGTCGCCGGACCGCGCCGATCTCGACTCGGTCGCGCTGGGCATCGAAAGCCCGCAGCTTCGCGCAAGCAAGTGGGTGAAGCTGTGGAGCGACTTGCCGAAAGACCACGGCACCAAGGCCCATTTTCGCGCGTGCGAAGGCGAGGCGTTTCGATTCACGCTCTCGTTTCGCAACATGGGCAGCGCCATCTGGCGCGACGAGCCCGGCCGCGGCGACGCGGTCGGCAGCGACGTGTTCCTCGAGACCGCCAGCGGAAAGCCCGACCGGCTGACGGGCAAGCCGCGCTACAGCCTGCGGTGGAACGCCAACGACTGGGTGCGCGGCGATCGCAAAGCCAAGGAGTGCACCATGAGCCGCGGCTGTCGGCGCACGCGGGCCATCCACGATGGCATCGCCGCTCGGGCGCCGGCCGAGCCCGGCGTCTACAGGTCGCGCTGGCGGCTGCGCGATTACAGCAAGGCGTGGAGCTCTGCCCGGGGGTTTGGGCCCAAGGCCGAGCTGCGCGTGCGCGTCGAGCATTGCCCGGGCCCGGGTGAGTGCGCTTGCAAGGTCGAGTGCTCCGATGGGAGCCGGACGACGCTCTGGCTTTTGGGCGGCAGCGACTCGGCGTGCAAGTCGCAGGCAGATCTCTTCTGCTTGCCCTACGAAGCCACGGTTCACCAGTTCGAGGCCTGCACCCCGCCGCCAGATGGCGGCGCCGGGGGCCACGGCGGCACAGGCAGCGGCGGCGCTGGCTCGGCGGGTGGCGTGAACGCCGAAGACCCGCCCGACGGCCCTGGTTTCTGGATCACCGACGCCGATCTGCCCGCGGGCGGCGCCGGCGGGTCGGGGGGCGCCAGCGGCGCCGGCGGCGGGTGGTGGGGCGACGACGACGACTCGGGCATCGGCACCGACGACGTGCCCGACGACTCGGACTACGAGTCCGACGGCTTCGACGGCGTGGCCGAAGAGGTTCACTCCGGGACGATTCCCGTCGAAGACGGCTGTTCGCTCACGGCGCCGGCGCGACCCGTGGGACCTGGAGCGCTGGCGGCTCTGCTCGCCCTGGCCACGGCGCTTCTTCGGCGCTCGGCTCAGACTCGGCTTTCGCCCTTTCGGGCGAAAGCCGAGGCTACAGACTTCAGGCTGCAGGCTTCAGGAGGTCCAGTCGCGCGGGCGGCTTCGGTGGAGGCAGAAGATGGCGACCTGGCGGGCGTAAAGGTTGTTGCAA
>JAKLKA010000040.1 GCA_023150915.1 Polyangiaceae bacterium | reverse complement strand
GGCAAGCTGCCCGTGCCCCGAGGCGGGGCAAAGACCGGTCGCGCGCTGCCGGCGCCGGCCCGCGCACCGCGCTCGTTGCCCGCCAAGTCGACCCAGCTCTGAGCGCGCGTCACTTCTTCGCGACCAGGCGCAGCCAGAACTCGGCGCAGGTGTCGTTCCGAACCTGGACGATCTCGCTGTCCACCCGTTCGATCACCGCCTGGTTCCCCGCGCTCTCGCTGGTGTTGCTTCCGGGCAGCGGGTTCTCGTCGAAAGCCAGATAGGTCATCACCACCGGCGGCGTGGCGCCCAGCTGGTGCGCGATCTGGAAGCGGCGCCCCGCCGGAAAGTGCAGGTACGGCCCCTCCCACGGCGAGGTCGCATAGGTCTGGCCGTCGGCGCTCAGCGCGCCGCCGTCGAACGACACGGGATCGGAGTCCGCCGACTCGCAAGGGGCGCTGCAGGCGGGTGCCACGCCCCCTGCAAGCAGAACCGCGAGCCCAGCGCCGAGCAGCCGTTTCATCGCCCGCAGTCTGTCAGTTCCAGCCCAGGGCGACGATGTGTTTCGAGAGCGCTTCGGCCACTTCTTCGACGCGGGCGATCTCGGTGGCGCGGAACGGGCGCGACGCCCGCCCGATCTCGATCATCGCGGTCATGTGGCCGTCGACCATCACCGGGATCATCGCCACGCCCCGCGGCCCCGGCAGGCAGCGCGTCATGCGCCCGGCGATGTATCGCCCGGCCTCGCCCAGGCGCGGCTCGCCCATCACGGTGTGGCCAGCCTGGGCCGCGAGCAGGGCCGGGTCGTTGGGGGCCAGGCGCTCGCCCAAGAGCACCTCGGCGTCGGGCCCGTGCGCGAAGCTGGTGACGGTGGCGCCGAGATCGACGCGGGTCATGTGCACCACGCCGATGTGGGCGCCGGCGGCGGTCACCGCGGTAGAGAGCGCCAGCAGCATGGCCTGCTCGAGATCGGTGGCGCTCTCGAGCACGCCCGCCGGGTCGATGGCTGCGGGGCGCATCGAGGGCAGCTTCGCTGGCTCGTGCGCCGACAGCTCTTCTTCGGTGGGCGGGGGCGGGGGCGCGTTGTAGGGGTTACTGGCGCGCTCTTCGGCGGCTGCGCTCACCGCGGCCAGATGCACGACGGCCTCTTCGCGCTTCGCAGCAGACAGCTGCTCGAGCTCTTCCAGGCGGCGCCACACCTTCCAGCTGTCGTGGCGGACGAACGAGCCCGCCGGGATGCGCCCCGACTCGACCCCGCGGCGCAGAAGCTCGTAGCTGACCGGGCCGACCGCGGTGACACCGTTCGTCACGAACCAGCGATCCAGACCCGAGATCTGCGGGCCCACGACCAGCTCTGCCGGGACCTCGGCCTCGGGCTCGGCGCCGGGCGCCGGCGTGGGCGCCGCGCACGGATCGGTCTTGTCCGGGGGGGGCGGAGTCGAAGGTCGTTCGGTCAAACCAATTTCCGATGACAATTGCATGAGCTTTCCCCCAAGACGAACGCCGGGCCCCTTGCTCGGCACCGGACCCAGAGGCCCGGCATGGGTGGCGCCCGCGAAAGCACGCGGCGCTCGCCCGAAGAAGGGGCGTTTGTCATTTGCCCTGAGCGCGTGTCAAGGGCCGGCGGTTCGACGCGCCGTGCCAAACCCGTGAAATCGAGGAGTTGTCGCCACCGGGGGTCGCAACGCGGGCGCCTCGCACTACGCTCGGGCGACGATGAGCGTTGGCAAAGTGTGGCTGGTGGGCGCGGGCCCCGGTGACCCCGGCCTGATCACCGTGCGCGGTCTCGAGGCGCTGGCGCGGGCCGAGGTGGTGCTGTTCGACGCGCTTGCTCACCCCTCGCTGCTCGACGCCTGCCCGAACGCCGAGAAGGTCAATATCGGCAAGCGCTATGGTGTCGAGAGCCCGTCTCAAGCCGAGATCAGCGATCTCATCATCTGCCATGCACGCGCCGGCAAGCGCGTGGTGCGGCTCAAGGGCGGCGACCCGTTCTTGTTCGCGCGCGGCTCTGAAGAGGCCACGGTGCTGGCCCGCGCGGGCATTCCCTTCGAGGTCGTGCCGGGCATTCCGTCGGCGGTGGGCGCCAGCGCCTATGCCGGCCTTTCACTCACCCACCGCGATCTTTCTTCGAGCGTCACCATCATCACTGGCAGCGACAAGGCCGGCAAGGAATGGTCGCCCGACGCGTGGAAGAAGCTCGCGACCGCGACCGACACCATCTGCGTGCTGATGGGCATGCGGCGGATCGAAGAGATCACCGCCGCGATCGTCGAAGGGGGCCGACCCCTCACGACACCGGCTGCCGTGGTTCAGTGGGGCACGCGGCCCGAGCAGCGGGTGGTCACCGGTACGCTCGGGGACATCGCGAGTCGCGTGCGCAGCGCCGGCGTGACCAACCCCGCCGTGATCATCGTTGGCGAGGTCGTCAGCCTGCGCGACGAGCTTCGTTGGTTCGACTCGCAGCCGCTGTTCGGCAAGCGCGTGCTGATCCCGCGGGCGCCGCACCAGGCCGAGAGCACCGCTCGGGCGGTTCGTGCCCGGGGCGCCGATCCGGTGGTGTTCCCGGTGATCGAGATCTGCGACCCGCCGGACCCCGGCGCGCTGGTGCGGGCGGCGCGCGAGGCCGCAAGCTTCGACTGGGTGGTCTTCACCAGCGCCAACGGGGTCGAACGCTTCTTCGCGGCGCTGGCGGCCCAGGGGCGCGACGCACGGGGTTTCGGCGGCGCCCAGGTGGCCGCCATCGGACCCAGGACGCGGTCGGCGCTGGCCGAGCACGGCATCTTGGCCGATCTGATGGCGGACGAGTACGTGGGCGAGGCGCTGGGCAAGGCCCTGATCGAGCGCGGCCCGGTGCGGCGCGTGCTGGTTCCGAGGGCGCTGGTCGCGCGCGACGCGTTGCCCGAGCTCTTGCGCGCTGCGGGGGCAGAGGTCGAGGTGGTGGCGGCCTACGAGACCCGAGCCGTGCCGCCCGAGCGCGCCGGCGCGCTGCGCGAGCTGCTGAGCCGGGGCCAGGTGGAAGTGGTGCTGTTCACTTCCGGTTCGACGGTGGCGTCGGCGTGCGATCTGATCGGAGCCGACGCTCCGGCACTGCTCGCCGCGGTCGCGGTGGCCAGCATTGGACCGATCACCAGCCGTGCGCTCGCAGAGCGCGGCGTGACGCCCACAGTGACGGCCAGCACCTACACCATCGACGGCCTGCTGGACGCCTTGGCAGCGCATTTCCGACCGGGCGCCGCATGCTAGGCTTCGCGCGTGGATGCGACCCAGCTCGGCCCCGGCACCACGCTCGGCGGTGACTTCCGCATCGAGCGCCCGCTGAGCGCTGGGGGCATGGGCGCGGTTTACGTGGCGGTGCAGCTCAGCACCGGCAAGCAGCGCGCATTGAAGGTGATGCACTCGAGCCTGGTGGCCGATCCGGTGATGCGCGAGCGGTTCGAGCGCGAAGCCCGCGTCGGCGCCATGGTGCCCAGCGATCACGTGGTGGAGGTGGTCGGGGCCGGTGTCGATGCGGCGCTGGGCGTGCCGTGGCTGGCGATGGAGCTGCTCACCGGCGAGAATCTGGCCGATCACCTCGCGCGCCGCGGGCCGCTTTCGGCCGCCGAGGCCGCCGAGATCTTGCGACCCGTGTGCCACGCGCTGGGCGCCGCCCACGCGCGCGGGGTGGTGCACCGCGACGTGAAGCCCGAGAACGTGTTTCTGGCGCGCACCCAGAGCACCACCCACCCGGTGGTGGTCAAGATGCTCGACTTCGGCATCGCGCGCGTGGCGGCCGACGCGCGCACCGCGTCCACCGCCGCCATGGGCACGCCGATGTGGATGGCGCCGGAGCAGACCGAGCTGCGCAGCCACGTCACCCCGGCGAGCGACGTCTGGGCGCTGGGCCTCATCGCGTTCTGGCTCTTGACCGGCAAGCCCTACTGGCAGGCCGGCGTGCACCAGGGCGCATCGGTCGCGCAGCTGATGCGCGAGATCTTGTTCGAGCCGATCCACCCCGCGTCTCAGCGCGCCGCCGAGCTCGGTGCACCGGTCGGCTTGCCGCCGGCGTTCGATGCCTGGTTCGCGCGCTGTCTCGCGCGGGAGCCGGCGCAGCGCTTTCCCACCGCCACCGAGGCAGGCAACGCCCTGCTCGCGGAAGTGCTGGGCGGTGCCCCGCTGCCGAGCGTGATGCCCGACCCCAGCGGGCCGAGCTGGCCCTCGGCGTCGCCGCCGTCGGCCAGCCTGGCCAGCGCCACGGCGGTGCCGATCGTGACCGCCGCTGCCGAGCCGCGCCGAAGCTCGCTGGGCCTGGCGGTCGGGCTGGTGGTCGTGCTCATGGGCCTGTTCGGCGTGGCCGCGGCAGCCGCCCTCTATCTCTACTTCCGCCCCGGTGCCGACGACTCGAGCCGCCCGCCCATCGCGGTCGCCTCGGCCGCAGAGGTGCCTTCCGCAGCGCCCGCGCCGAGCCCGTCGGCGCTGCCCCCGACGACGGCGACCGCCGCCAAGCGGCCGCTGCCGCCAGCAGCGCCTGCGCCGTCGGCCAGCGCGGCGCCCAAAGAGCCGCCGCCCTACAACTCGGCGGTGGCAATCAACGCCGTCAACGTGAAGGCCAACTGGGCGACCCACGCCTGCAAGCAGATGGACGGCGGCAGCGGCTACAGCGGAACCGTCACGTTCGCCCCTGCCGGCCACGTCGCCAAGATGACGGTCAATCCGGCGTTTCCGGCATCGGGGCGGGCGCTCTGCGTTCGCTCGACCATGACGGCCGCCCGCGTGCCGGCCTACGCCGGCACCGAGACGCACGACGTCCCCTACCATGTGTCGTTCTAGTCGCGTCGCCGGCGCGTGCCTGGCCCTGCTGCTGTCGGGCTGTGGTGGGCCCACCTTCATCGTGCAGCAATATCCCGGGCCGGTGCGCCCCTCCGACAGCATCGCCGTCCTGCGCGTCAACGGCGACGGCGGCATCGTGCTGGTCAGCCTGGACGGCGAACCGATCCGGACGCGTGTGGCCGACGATGCTCGCCTGCACGTCGAGATGCTGCCGGGGCGTCATCGGCTATCGTTCGCCGATCTTGCCGACGCCAGCCGCCCGCTGGGGCGGGCCGCGTTCGTGGCGGGAGCCGGCAAGACATATCGGCCGCTGTTCGCGAGCCGCGGCGGCGGCGCACGGGTGTTCGAGGTCGACGCCGCCAGCGACGAACCGCTGCAAGACGCGACGGTCGAAGGTCCGGGGCAAGAACCGGCGTTGCCCGATCCGGGGCAAGAGCCCGCTAGGCAGCCTTTGCCGGCTGTGAGATAAATCGCGGCTCATGAGCGAAGGGCCCACTCGAGCCAGGCCGCTGCCGACCGTGGTTCGGTATGCCAAGGTCCGGGTGTCGGTGACCCGCGGGCCCAACACCGGGCTTTACGTGGAGAGCGCCGGCACCCCGGTGCGAATCGGGACCTCGAGCGAGAACGATTTGGTGCTGACCGACGACACCGTCTCGCGCCGCCACGCCGAGCTTCAGCCCACGCCGCTGGGCATGCGGGTGCGCGACGTCGAGAGCACGAACGGCATCGTGATGGGCGGCGTGCGCCTCAAAGACGGCTTCGTCACCGGCGATTTCCAGATCGCCATGGGCGAGACCTGGGTCGCCGTGCAATGGCTCGGCGAGACCGTCGATCGCGAGCAAGTCCAGACCGACCGCTTCGGTGACGTGCTGGGCCGTGCGCCCCGCATGCGCGAGCTGTTCGCCGATCTCGAGCGCATCGCCCCCAGCGAGGTCACGCTGCTGATCGAGGGCGAGACCGGCACCGGCAAAGATCTGATCGCCGAGAGCGTGCACGCCCAGGGCGGCCGCGCCAGCGGGCCGTTCGTGGTCTTCGACTGTGGCGCGGTGGCGCCCAACATGGTCGAGAGCGAGCTGTTCGGACACGAGCGCGGTGCATTCACCGGTGCGCACGCCACGCACATCGGCGTGTTCGAGCAGGCCAACGGCGGCACGCTGTTCATCGACGAGATCGGCGAGCTGCCGCTCGACCTTCAGCCCAAGCTGCTGCGCGCCCTCGAGAAGCGCGAGATCCGTCGGATTGGTGCCCGGCAGACCCTCACGGTCGACGTGCGGATCATCGCCGCCACCAACCGCAACCTGCGCGCCGAGATCCAGGCGGGGCGGTTCCGGCAAGATCTCTATTTTCGCCTGGCGACCACCCACGTGGCCGTGCCCCCCCTGCGCGACCGGATGGAAGACCTGCCCCTGTTGGTCGAGCACTTCCTCATGCTCGAGCGGCCACCGCGCCACCCCGGCGACGTGCCGGCACACGTCTGGCAGATGTTCGAGAACCACCGCTGGCCCGGCAACGTGCGTGAGCTCAGGAACGCGGTCCAGCGCCTGACGGTCACGCCCGATCGGCCGCTGCACCACGATCACGTCGACACCCCGGCGGGGGGCGGCGCGGCGTCCATCGCCCAGAGCTTCGTCCGCGACGGCGCCGTGGTCCCGCTGCGCATCGCGCGGCGCGAAGCGGGTGACGATTTCGAGCGCGCCTACCTCGAGTTCGTGCTCGGTCGCTCGGGCGGAAACGTGACCCGCGCCGCGGCATCTGCCGAGGTTTCTCGGCAGATGATGCAGAAGTTGATGCGCAAGCACGGCATGGGCGAAGGGCGCTGAACGGGCGCTCGGGCGGTCGCCGCCCCGAAATCTGGGATAATCCCCCGGATGTCTGTGGTCGGACCCGCGCTGGACCTCACCGTGCTCGGCGAGATCGCCAGCGGCGGCATGGGGGCCGTCGAGCTGGCGCGCCTCACCGACTCGGACGGCGAGCGCCTGGTGGCCGTCAAGCGCATGCACCCCGAGTACTCGCGCGACCCGGAGTTCGTCCGCATGTTCCGCGACGAGATCTGGCTCACCGGGTCGCTGAGCCACCCCAACGTGGTCGGGCTGGTGGGCTGGGGTGAAGACGACGGCGGCCCTTACCTGGTGATGGAATACGTCGAGGGCGTTGCGCTTGCTCGCATCGTCAGCGGCGGACGGCGCGCCGGCGAGCCGATCGACATCACGCTGGCGGCGTATGTGGTGGCGCGCTGCGCCGAGGGGCTGCACGCCGCGCACTCGCTGCGTGACGACGCTGGCCGGGCCCTCGACATCGTTCACCGCGACGTCACGCCCAGCAACGTGTTGGTCGGGTTCGACGGCAGCGTGAAGCTGACCGACTTCGGCATTGCCAAGGCCACCGGCAAGAGCTCGCAGACGCGCACCGGGATCATCAAGGGCAAGATCGCCTACATGTCTCCCGAGTACGCGCTGCGGCGGCCGGTGGACGGTCGCGCCGACCTGTATTCGCTGGGTATCGTGATGTACGAGCTGGCCGCGGGTCGCGTTCCCTTCGCGGCGAAGGGGGACCTCGAGCTCTTGAAGCTGGTGGCCTACCAGAGCCCCCCCAGCCTGCGCTCGGCGGTGCCCGACGTGGACGCCGAGTACGCCGCAATCGTGGACCGACTGCTCTCGAAGGATCCGCAGGACCGCTACGCGAACGGGGCCGAGCTGGCGAGGGCGCTGGACGACCATCTGGCGGCCCGCGGCCGATCCGGCGACGACCTGATCCGCGAGCTTCGCGAGTACGCCGGGCGTCACGCCGGCACCGCGCGCCACGAGCTGGAGTTGATGCTCGACGACGACCCGCCCGCCGCGCCCGGCGCCGACGAGTCGCCCAAGCGCCCGCGCCTCGAGACCCGCACCTTCACCCTGTTCCGCCGGCCCCCCGCCCGCGAGCGCACCCCGCGCGCGCCGCGCGAAGACGAGCGCCCCCGCACGCGTCGCGTGGCGGTGTCCGGCTACCCCCCGCCCCCCAGCGAGCCGAGCGCCGCCACCCCACCCGAGCGCACGCTCGATCCGGTGGGGCGCCCCTCGCACCCGCCACCGCCCGCCACGGCCAAGAGCCAGCGATCGTCTGCGGTGGTGGGCGGCGTCATCGTGGGCAGTCTGGTCGCCCTGCTCTTGGTTTCGATCTCGGTGATCGCCGCCGGGCGCAAGCCACGCGCGCCTGCCCCGGCAGCGGTCGTGCCCGAGGCGCCAAGCACCGCGCCACGCGCGGTCGAGGCGCCGCCTGCCAGCGTCGAGTCGTTGCCCATCGAGCCCGCTCTGCCCCCCTCGGCGCCGCCCAGCCAGGCCCCGGCCCGGAAAGAGCGGCCGCCGACTGGCAAGATCAAGGGCACCCCCGCTAAAGTCGTGGGCCCCAGCAAAGGGACCCGACCCTGTACGCCCGACAGCTTCGATTACCCGGCGTGCCTCAAGCGCTGACCGCACTCTTGCTGTGCGCGGGCGTCGCGCGCGCAGAGGTGACGGCGTGCCCGGTCGACACCGGCAACCCGCGCCAGATGGAGGCCAAGGGTCGCGCGTTGTTCGACGAGGCGCTGCGCCGCGAGCCGGCCGATCCCCGCGGCGCCCTCGAGATCCTCAGCTGTGTGCAGCGCATTGCCGACAAGCCTGCGGTGTCGTTGAGGGTGGGCCTGATCGCCGAGCGGCTGGGCAACAAGCGGCTCGCCGCCGAGTCGTACGAGCGCTATCTGGCGCTCGCCGGCGACGCGGCCCCGGATCGGGTGGAGCTCACCCGTCACATCGAGAAGCTGCGCACCGAGCTCGCCCAGGCACCGGTCAGCCCCCCGCAGCGGCCCGACCCCGAGCCCCCGCCCCAGCCGGTGAAGCCGCAGGAAGCGGACTCGCCGACCCTGGGCTTCGTGACACTGGCGGTGGGTGGCGCGCTGATGATCGGCGGCGGGTACTTTCTCTGGTCCGCGAAGTCGCGCAACGACGACGTCCACGACCTCGAGCCGGGCAGCACGTACTGGAACAGCCCCGAGGCCCAGGGCGAGATGGACGCCGCCAAGCGCGAGCAAACCCTGGGCGTGGTCGGCCTGGCTGCGGGCGCCGTGATCACCGGTCTGGGCGCCTGGCTGATCCTCGATCAGAAGCGAGGCGTCGCCGCCACGGCGACCGTGAGCCCGAAGTCGTCGTCCGCCGCGCTTCGGGTGCGCTTCTAGCCGTGACCGGCGCGCTGCTCGTCCTCGTCTGGCTGTTGGTCGGGGTCTTGGCCAGAAAGAGCGGCTGGATGCCCGCGCGGTCGCCCGAGATCGCCACGCGCATCGTGATCGATCTGGCGCTGCCGGCGCTCACGCTGGTCACCTTGCACTCGCTCACGCTCCGCTCCGATCGCTGGGTCGAGCTGGCGGTCGCCGTCGGCACCCCGTGGATCGTCTTCGGGGTCACCTGGCTCGCGCTCTCTGTCGCCGGGCTGTCGCGCGAGGTGCGCGCGTGCCTGCTGCTGACCGCCGGCCTCGCCAACACGTCGTTCGTCGGCTTTCCGCTGGTCGAGGCGCTGTGGGGCCGCGAAGGCCTGGCGCGGGCCATCTGGGTCGACCAGGGTCAGTTCCTGGTGCTCAGCACGCTGGGCGTGCTGGCGGCCAGCGCCGGCCGTGGCGAGCAGCGCCCCAGCGCTGCCGAGCTCGTGCGCCGCTTGCTGGTGTTCCCGCCCTTCATCGCCTTCGTGCTCGCCCTGCTGCTTCGCCCTGTGACGCCGCCCGCGGTGATCCCCTGGGTGCTCGAGAAGCTCGCGCTCTTGGTGGTGCCCCTCGCGCTCTTCGCGGTCGGCTGGCAGCTGCGCTTCGAGCCGCGAGAGCTGGCCCAGCACGCTCGCCCGCTGCTCCTTGGTCTCACCCTTCGGCTCGCCGTGGCGCCGCTCGTGATCTATCTGCTGGTGCAGCGGGGGTTCGGCTCGACGGATCTGGGCGGCGACGTGGTGGTGGCAGAGGCCGCCATGGCCCCGATGATCACCGGCGCCCTGCTCGCAATGGAGCACGGTCTCGCGCCGCGTCTCGCCTCGGCCATGGTGGGCCTGGGCGTGCCGCTGTCCCTCGTGACCGTGCCGCTGTGGGCGTGGGCGCTCAGGGGTTGACCACGAAGCGCCGCTCGCCGTTCTCGAAGAACGCGACGATCTGGCGGGCCGCGGCCAGGCCCGCGTTCACGTTGGCCTCGCCCGTCTGCGCGCCCAGCTTCACCGGCGTGACCCACACCCGGCTGCCGAACTTCTCTTTCAGCGTTGCCAGCGTCTCGGCCGAGGGCGCAATGTCGCTCGCGTAGCGGAAGTCGTCGCGCTTCTCGAGCACCTCGAGCAACTCGGGCTCGTTGATCACTTCCTTGCGCGCGGTGTTGATCAGGGTCGCGCCCTTGGGCATGCGCATCAGCCGGTCTTTGCCGATCGACCCCTTGGTCTCGGCGGTGGCCGGGATGTGCAGCGAGACGTAGCGCGAGCGCTCGTAGAGCGCGTCGACCGAAGCGGCCGCCTCGACCCCCGCGGCCGTCATGGCGGCGGCGCCCACGAACGGGTCGAAGGCGAGCACGTCCATGCCGAAGCCCTTGGCGATGGTGGCCACGGCGCGGCCCACGGCGCCGAAGGCGTGCAGCCCCAAGGTCTTGCCCTTCAGCTCCGAGCCGGTCGAGCCGTCGAACTGGTTGCGGGCGCACATCACCATCATGGCGGCCACCAGCTCGGCCACGGCGTTGGCGTTCTGCCCCGGGGTGTTCATCACTGCCACGCCGCGCTCTTTCGCGGTCTTGACGTCCACGTTGTCGTAGCCGGCGCCGGCGCGCACCACCAGCGCGAGCTTCGAGGTGGCGGCCAGCACCTCGGCGTCGACCACGTCGCTGCGGATGATCAGCGCATCGGCGTTCTTCGCGGCGTCGATCAACGGCCCCTTGCCGCTGTACTTCTCGAGCGCCACGGCTTCGTAGCCGGCCTCTTTCAAGATGGCGAGGATCTGATCCCGGGCGGAAGCCGAGAATGGCTTCTCAGTGGCAAGTACGACACGTTTCACGATGGCTCCTCCTCGAAGTGCGGCCCTCGTAGCGCGGCGCACGGCGCACCGCAACCGATCGCCGTCAGCCCCACTCGCAGAGGTATTCGCAGAGGTCGTCGCCACGGGCGCGGCACTTGGTGTGGATCACGCGAGGATTGCGCCCACCACACAGCTCGATGGCCTTCTCGTGCCAGCCGACCACCGTCAGACAATCCCAGGTCGAGAAGGTCTTGCTCTGCAGCGTGCGCAAGACGGCCTTGCGTGCACCCGAAGCGTGATAGGTGCGCGACCCGGTGTCGTAGTACAGACGATAGATGGCCGAGGCGCTGCGCAGCAGCCCGTGGGGGTCGCGGCCCTGCACGAACAGCTTCTGCGTGTCCCCCAGGTTGAACTCGGCCGAGCGCGCCCCCATCAGCTTGAACGCGGCCTCGCCCCCGCCCAGCTCTTCCGCGATGGCCGCGTCCAGGCGCTCACCCGCCTCGAACGGGTACCAGACGTTCGGCAGCACGGTGCCCGCGAAGAGCTTCCGGTCCTCGTCGGTGAGGGCGCGCAGCACCCGTTTGACCGCCGCATCCCCCTTCTCACCACGCACGAATGCGAGGCGAGAGAGGATCACGCTCCCCCGAATGGAGCCGGTCTTTGTCACGAGCAGAGCATCCTAGCGATGCGCCCGGGTGAAGTCGTGACAATTCAGCCGTCGGCGAGCTGCGTCTGCTCGACGACGCCAGCAAAGGTTTCGCTGCCGACAGTCACGTACAGCTGCCCCTCGCTGCGGGTCAGCTCGAACGACAGGTTTCGTTCGGCGCGCGCTTCGAGCGCGGCGACCAGCTCGGGCTCGATGCGAAACACCTGAATCGACGCCGCCTTGTGGATCGCCTGAGCGCCCTTCCTCAGCGCGTCGAGGTCCAGGGTGGTGAATACGGACACCCGCGGCGCGGCCTTGGCGGCCTTGTGGAGGCGCTCGGCCGAGGGCGAGCCGACGTCGATCCAGGCCAGCAAGAGGCCCGTGGGGTCGCGCACCGAGATCGGTGGCTCGTCGGTGGAAGAAATGCCGCCCTTACTGAAGGCGATGCCCTCTTCGTACGACAGGCAGTAGCCGAGCGCCCGGGTGATCAGGTAGCGCAGGCTCTCGGAGGGGTGACACGCCAGGCGAAGGTCCAGCGCTTCGTACACCCCACGATCTACGTCGGAGACGCTGACCTGCCAGCGGTAGATGGTGGCGGTCAGCGCCATTCGGAAGGCGTCCGTGGCCTTGTCATGCGCCCAGCCTGACACGGCTTGCGCGTTCCGAAAACCTCGCGATAGGACCACGCCCCATGACGATTCGGGGACTCGTTTTCAGGGGCGTGGTGCTGTTTTTCGGGGTGGGCCTGGCTGCGTGCGGCGCGGCAACGGACGACCCCACCGAGCCGGAGCCGACGGACGACACCGAGCAGGCCGTGGGCAAGCCGGTGATGCCGTGCCCCGAGTCGCTCATCTTGTGCGCCGACGGCTGGGAGGCCAAGTCCGGCCCGAACTGCAAGCAGACTTGCGTGCCGAAGAAGTCGACCTGCACGCCGGGCTGCGGCGCGGGGGAGACGTGCCAAGAGTGCAAGGGGGTCAACGGCCCGGTGTTCGTCTGCCTGCCCAACGGCGCCATCTGCTGACGCTCGCGGCCGGCTCTGCGACACTGTCGCCGTGCTCCTGGTCGCGCTGACCCGCTGGTCTCGTTCGCCAAGCCCCGAGCTGGTGGCGGCCGAGGTGCAGGTGCTCGCGCCGCTGCTCGGCGTGGGGGCGTACGAGCTCAGGCTCGCGCTCTCGGGCCAGCTGCCGGTGGTGCTGCTCGAGACCGACGACCCCGCGCGGGCCAAGGCGCTGCTCGCAGGTCTGCGCGGGCGTGGTCACGGCGCGGTGGCGTGCGACGGCGCG
The DNA here is from genome assembly GCA_023150915.1 of Polyangiaceae bacterium. Classification (GTDB taxonomy): domain Bacteria; phylum Myxococcota_A; class Polyangia; order Polyangiales; family Polyangiaceae; genus JADJKB01. The sequence continues at coordinate 39,071 of JAKLKA010000040.1, read as the reverse complement.
TCCGTCGCGTCATCTGCCGCGATGTTCCCCGCCAAGAGCTTCGGGTTCGAGCCCGACGCGCTGGTGTTCGAGTGCCCGGGGCAGCCGGCCGCGCGCGTGGCGCACGCCGAAGTGCTCGCCTGGGTGATGGCCACCCACGCCCGCGAGGAAGACAGCTCGCGCGAGGTGCGCGAGAAGAAGCTGAGCCTGTCGCGCGCAGCCCTGAGCGGCGGCCTGGTGAGGTCGAAGACCACCACCGTGACCCAGCGCGGGTCGGCGCTCGAGACCGAGCGCGTGCTGTATGTGCTGAGCCGCACCGGGCGCGGGCACGTGCTCTTGCGTGAAACTCGCCTGCACTACACCGGGCTCGGTCCGCGGATGGGGAAGAGCACGACCGAGAGCTTCACCACGCTGACGCAGGTGCTGCGACAGCAGGTGCCACGCGCGCTGTTCGACGACCGCTTACTCAAGCAGCGCGCAGCCAGCTCGCTGCAGGTCTCGCGTACCAGCTCGTCGCGCACCGTGGTCACCTCGAACGAGAGTGACGTGGACGTGGCGGTGCACCTCTTGGCGGTGGCATTCTTGCAGGGGCAGCTGTGATGACGAAGACACTCTTGGGCTGCGCACTGTTGATGATCGCCTCGGCGTGTGGCTCGGACGACGCGAGCGACGCGGCGAAGGACGCCAGCTTGCCCGACGCCACCCAGGACGTCGCGGTGGAGGCGCCGGCCGACACGGGCGTCGCCGACGGGCCGGCCGACGCCGGCAGCGACGCTTCCGCGCCCGATGCGCCCGCCGAAGCGTCCGCGGATGCGGCTGCGGGCTGGGGCTGCACTGAAGTCGCTCACATCGGCGACAGCTTGACGGCCTACACCATCGATCCACTGAAGCAGGCATATGCCAAGGTCGGGATCAGCGCTCAGGTCGATGCCTATGGCGGTCGCGCCATCATCCAGAAGCTGCCGGCCGATCCCAAGACGGGCAAGCAGGCGGCGCTCGACTTCGTCGCCGCCGGGTTCTCGGGCTGCTGGGTGGTCGCGCTGGGCACCAACGACACGGCGAACATCGCCGCCGGCGCGTGGTACACCCGCGCGCAGGCCATCGACCAGATGATGACGGCCATCGACCCCAAGGGGACGAAGCCGGTACTGTGGGTCAACGCCCATACGACCAAGACCACGGGCTACTGGTCGAACGCGAACATGCTGCTGTGGAACGCGGCGCTCACCGAAGCGCTCACGCGCTGGCCCAATTTGAAGATCTACGACTGGGCCAAGGTGGCTGCCACGGGCAGCGCGCCGTTCAGCGACGGCATTCACCACACCACCGCCGGCTACGCCGTGAGAAACCAGTCGATCGCAGCGGCCCTGGCCGCCGAGTAGCCTGGCCATCGCCGGGCTGTCGCCGGCGATTCGCCAGCCCCTGGCCGCGAAAATCGCTGACAGACTGCCGCTTCTCTCGCGGCACGGCCCGTGCAGTCCCTCGCGCATGCACCCCGAACCCGCTAAGATCCGCCCTGTGAGCACGAGCTTCGTCGCGCTTCGGTACGCGGTTCGACCGCAGCCTTTGGCCTGGGTGCTTCCCGAGGGCAAAGTGCCGGAGTCCGTCCCCCACGATCGCGCTGCCAAACGTCTGGAGTCGGTCCTGTCCGAGTGGGCCAAGGGCCTCGACCGGCCGGTGGCCGTCGCTCGCAACCTGGCAGTGCGCTGGGTCGAAGACACGCCACAGGTCGGAATCGATCCCGACGTGTGCGTGCTCGACCCGCCGCCGCCCGGTTTCGACGACGCGAACAGCTTGCGGCTCTGGCGCAAAGAGCACCACGCGCCCACCGTGTGTTTCGAGATCGTGAGCGCCGGCCACCCGCACAAGGACTACCGGGACGTGCACGAGCGTTACGCCGCGCTGGGCACACCCGAGCTGGTGGTCTTCGATCCGCTCCTGGCCGGTCCTGCCTCGCTGGGTGGGCCGGTCCCCATCCAGCTCTGGCGCATGGATGCCATGGGCGCCTTCGAGCGCGTGTACGCGGGCCCCGGGCCGGTCTACGTCGAGGGGCTCGACGCCTTCGTGAGTGTCCGCGGGCGTCACCTGGTCGTGAGTGACGACGCCCGCGGCGAGCACGAGTGGTTGCCCGCCGACGAGGCCGCCCTGCGCGAGCGCGCGGAGAAGGAGCGCGAGCGCGCGGAGAAGGAGCGCGAGCGCGCGGAGAAGGAGCGCGAGCGCGCCGAGCGGCTGCGCGCGGAGCACGAGCGCGCCGAGCTGGCCGAGCGCCTCGCCGCGCTCGAGGCCAAGCTCGGGGTCTCGGCCAAGAAGCCCGAGTAGCCGCCCTCCCTTCCGGCGCCCCACGGTCGAGCAGCCGCTCCCGATTGGTGCACCAAAGCCGTGCGTCCGCGGCCGATCACCGCAGAATTCAGCGGTTTTCTGCCGGCATGCCCTTCGCAGTGGCTCCCGGGCAGGAGGCATCACAGATGACGTTCAGCATTCGATTCTGGGGAGTTCGTGGAAGCATTGCGGCGCCGGGCCCCGAGACCGCGACCGTGGGCGGCAACACCAGCTGCGTCGAGGTCGTGTGCGGCGCATCGCGCTTCATCCTCGACTCGGGCACCGGCATTCGTGCCCTGGGCGACGCGCTGATGAAGCAAGGCCCGGTCGAGGCCACGCTGCTGCTCTCGCACCACCACTGGGACCACATCCAGGGGCTGCCGTTCTTCACGCCGATCTACATCCCGACCACCAAGCTCACGGTGGTGGGCCCGCAGACGGACCGGCTGAGCAACATCGACGTGCTCGAGCACCAGATGTCGAGCCCGGTCTTCCCGGTGCGGCTGGAAGAGCTGCCGTGCGCCCTCGAGACCCGCGAGGTGATGGCAGGCGACGTGCTCGAGCTGGGCGGCGCGCGCATCCGCGTGGCCAAGGCCAACCACCCCGGCGGATCGCTGGCGTACCGCATCGACTACGGCGGGCGGAGTGTGGTGTATGCGACCGACACCGAGCACTATTCGTGTGTCGACCCCGCGCTGCGGGCGCTGGCGCTGGGCGCCGACGTGCTGATCTACGACTCGCAGTACACCCCCGCGGAGTACCGCGGCGAGTGCGGCCCGTCGAAGGTGGGCTGGGGTCACTCGACCTACGAAGACGGCGCCAAGCTGGCCCACTCAGCCGACGTCGGGCAGTACGTGCTGTTCCACCACGACCCGCGCCGCAACGACGAGCAGGTGGCGCACGTCGAGCGCCTGGCGCAGTCGCTCTTCGCCGGCTCGGTGGCGGCCCGCGAGGGCATGGTGATCGAGCTTCCGGCGCGCGCGGTGGCTGCGTGATCGCGCTGCCCCTGGGCTCGGGCTCGGGTGGCCGCCTGCCCTCGGGTATGCTGGCGGCCACCCCGCTCTCCATGTCCCGCCTCTCTCTGCTCATCGATCTCGCTTCGCTGCTCGGGCGCGAGGTCGACCTCGACACCCTGCTCGCCACGGCCTGCGAGCGCATGGCCGAGTCGCTGCGGGCCGACCGCGCCAGCATCTGGCTGGTCGACGCCGAGCGCGGCGATCTGGTCACCCGCGTGGCGCTCTTGCCCGAGGTGCCCGAGCTCAGGCAGCCGATGGGTCAGGGCCTGGCCGGGCACGTCGCGCGCACGGGCGAGACGGTGCGCGTGGACGAAGCCGCCAGCGATCCGCGCTTCGACCCCAGCGCCGACCGCGCCACCGGCTATCACACGCAGAGCATGCTGGTGGCCGCTATCCGCGAGCACGGGCGCGCGCCGGTGCGCGGCGTGATCCAGCTCTTGAACCGCAAAGACGGCCCCTTCGACTCGGAAGACGAGCGCTATCTGGAGGCGCTGGCGCAACAGCTGGCGCGGGCGCTGTCGCTGACCACGCTGCGGGCGCCCGACGAGTCGGGCCCAGGCTTGATGCTGCGCGGCCCGTTCAATCGCATCGTTGGGCGCAGCGCTGCCATGCGCAAGGTTTACCAGCGGGTGGGCCTGGCCGCGCAGACCGACGCCACGGTGCTCTTGCGCGGCGAGACCGGCACCGGCAAGGGGCTGTTTGCCCGAGCCATTCACGTGAACTCGCCGCGGCAAGGCGGCCCGTTCGTCACCGTGGACTGCACCACGCTGCCGGCGCAGCTGGTCGAGAGCGAGCTCTTCGGGCACGAGCGCGGCGCCTTCACCGGGGCCGAGCGACGCGTGCGGGGCAAGGTCGAGCTGGCCCACGAGGGCACGCTCTTCTTGGACGAGATCGGCGAGCTGCCGCCGGAAATGCAGGGCAAGCTGCTGCGCTTCTTGCAAGAGCGCAGCTACGAACGCGTGGGCGGGCGCGAGACGCTGCGGGCCGACGTGCGCGTGGTGTGCGCGACCCACCGCGACCTCGAGAAGCTGGTTGCCGAGGGCAAGTTCCGCGAAGACCTGTACTTTCGTACGCGGGTGGTGGTGATCGACGTGCCGCCGCTGCGCGAGCGTGGCCCCGACGAGATCGAGATCTTGGCGCGCCACTTCGCCGAGATGTACGCCGATCGCTACGGCCGGCCGGTGCCGGTGCTCGAGCCCGAGGCCATGGCCGTGCTGCGCCGTCACCGGTGGCCGGGCAACGTGCGCGAGCTCGAGCACTGGGTCGAGAGCGCCGTGGTGCTGTCGCCCGACGGGCGGATCGCCGACGAGCTGTGGCCCCAGTCGCGGCGCGGTGGCGAGCCGGCGCCGGAGAGCGCCGGGCAGCGCGACGCCGGCGTGACCCTTCCCGCGGGCCTCACCCTCGAGCGCGCGATCGAGCGCTACATACAGGCCACCGTCGACGCCTGTGGCGGCAACAAGACCGAGGCCGCCAAGCGACTGGGCGTGGGGCGCAACACCGTGGGCCGCGCGCTGAAGAAGTGAGCGCGGCCGGACTGGGTTGCAGAGGCCCGGCGAGTCGGTCGATACTCCGCGGCCATGATGCGCCGCGCTTCCACGCTCGTCACCCTGGCCCTGGTCGTCTCTGCCCTGCTCGCGTGCAAGAAGAAGGCGCCAGCCACCGACACCGGCGCCACCGGCACCGGACCGGCCAGCACCGGCGCGGCACCGGTGGTTCCGACCGAACCGGCGCCGACCCCCGGCCGCTTCATCAGCGATCTCGATCTGGCGCGGGTCTGCAACGAGCTGCCCATGAAAGAGGCCAAGGCCTACGACGGCGCCGCCGGGCGCATCCACCCGACGATCGTCTTTTCGCGCAAGAACGACACCGACAAGTTCACCAAGTCGTACGACAGCGACTTCGAGGGCTGGAAGACCGACGAGGCGAAGGACTACGAGCTGGCGGCCTGCGTGACGGCCAAGAGCAGCACCAAGGTCAAAGAGTGCAAGTTCGACTCGAAGACGCCGGTGCACTTCCTCGATCTCGAAGATGCCTCGTACGAGATGGTGGTGATCGAGACCCAGACCGGCAAGCAAGTGGCCAAGAAGACCTTCGAGCTGAAGGTCGACAAAGACTGCCCGATGATCTGGATGTTCAAGAGCGAGCGCGACGTGAAGCAGGCCGAATTCACCCAGGCGCTGATGGGCTGGGCCAAGCAGTGGGTGGCACCCAAGGCGGGCGGTGGCGCTGCGGACGAAAAGGCCGAGGCGCCCGCGCCCAAGGCGCCGGATCTGAAGACGCCGGCGGCGGCGCCCAAGAGTGACCCGAAGGCGGCCACGGCCAAGACCCCCGCGCCCGCGGCCAGCGCCAAGACGGCGCCCGCGGCCAGCGCCAAGACGGCGCCCGCGGCCGGCAAGACGCCCGCGCCCACTCCCACGGGCAAAGCGCCAGCGCCGGCGGCCACGCCCGCGCCGAAGGCGCCGCCCGCCAAGCCGAAGTGACCCGGCCGCGCGGCGGTCGCCACAACCCCGCGGCCACGTTGCGGGTCACCCCGCGAAACGGGCGGCGGGCCCGAGAGTCCTCCGTTCGGGCGTGTCCACGCGCCAAGACTCGACCCGCCCCGTCCGTGCTTCGTGTTACACTGCGCGATCCGGAAGATGGTCGATTACTACGCGCTTCTCGGGGTCTCGCCGCTGGCCAGTCGCGACCAGATTGCCCGGGCCTACCGGCGGCGGACTGTCGCTCGCCATCGAGGCCGGGTCATCGCGCTCGAGAGCCAACTGCGCCAGATGCGAGAGGCGTTCGAGACGCTCGGAGACCCCGAGCGCCGCAGCGCTTACGACACCGAGTTGGAAGCGAAGCGTCTGCCCGAGCGCAGCGCCGAGGACGACCGACTGGGCCGCGAGGGGAGGGCCCGGGTGGCGGCTGCCCGGGCAATCGGGGTCGCTTCCCGGCGGATGAGCCGGCGCGCCACGGCGGAGAACGGTCCCGTGCTCCGCGCGATCACCGAAGCACACGAGGCGCGCGAGCGGTACGAAGCGCGAGTGCGGCGGCGAAGGGCCCTGATCGGACGGGTCTTGCACACGGTGTGGCTCGCCACGCTGACCGCGGCGGCCTGGTACCTGCTCGGGCGCCTGGGCTGACCGCGACGGGGCCGCCCCCGGCCTTCCCGGGGCTCCCGACGCTAGAACCGCACGCGCGCGATGAAGAACTTGTTGTTCAGCTTCTCGTCCGTGATGGCATCGAAGCTCTTGTGCTCGCCGATCTCGCCCTTGAGCGAGTGCGACCGCCCGTGCTCGGTGGCGAAGTAGAGGGTGGTGACGCCCTTCTTCTTCTGCTCGTCGATGAACTCTTTGAACTTCGCCCCTGACGACACGAAGGCGGGCGTCTTGTTGCCGGTGTAGAAGTTCTCGCCCTTCCAGTTCATCTGGTACGAGATCAGAAGCTCGTCCGGGCTCTGACGATCGCGATAATAGGCCAGCAGCGTCTCGCGCTGCCCCCAGTGCGGCGCCGCCTTGTAGAGGTAGACGTTCACGCCCCAGGCGGCCCACAGCACGCTGGCCGCGAGCAGTGCCACGGTGGCGTGGGCGCGCAGGCGCGGGACGGCGATCAGCAGACTGAGGGCCGCGGGCACGAAGGTGAAGGCGGTGAGGATGGCCTTGAAATCGAGGGAGGTCGGCCAGGGGCGGCGATAGTTGTAGGTGAACAGGTGCATCAGCCGGGCTTGCCCCTCGATGTCACCCTGCATGGTGTAGAACATGTCGCGGCCCGCAATCACCAGCACGAAGGCCGACGCGATGGCCACGGCGCCGATCACCAGGCCGTCGTAGAAGCGCGTGTCGACCACGCTTGCCAGAGCCGTGCCCTCGGGGCTTGGGTCGGCCGCACCGGACAGCGCGAACGCCTCGCCGGGTGCGCTGCCGCGGCCACTGGCGGGCGCCTCGGCCCCGGGCGCCCCCGCGCGGCGGATCACCCAGTAGCCGATGCCCAGCGCCAGCGCGATGCACACCCACCCCAGCCACTTCACCGGCGCCGGCGGCTTGTCGCCGACCAAACGGCCGCTGATGGCCCCGGGGAAGAAGCGCATCGCTCCGTACACCGCCAGCGTCACGGCGGCGCCCAGCCCGGCGACGGTGATCGCCAGCGAGCGCCCGCTCGGCAGCTGGCGCTCGCCCAGGGCCCGATCGAGCATCAAGCCCACCAGCATGGCCGTGGGCGGAACCACCGGGAACACGTAGTGGTGGAACTTGGTCAGCGTGATGGTGAACATGCCGAACGCCGTCACGAACCACAGCGCCAAGAACGCGCCGGCGTCCCCCCGGGCGTCGCTACGATCGTTCGGACGGCGCAGCCACCAGCCCAGGCCGGCGACCGCGAGCCCGGTCCACGGGAACAGCCCGTAACCCAGCTGCCAGATGTAATAGCGAAAGCTCACGTCGTCGCCGACGTTGGTGTCGTGCACGTGCACGAACGCGCGTTTGTACATGTCGTGGAACAGCAGCCGATCGGTGAATGGCTGGCCGTGACGCAGGTACATCTGGACGAACCAGGGCAGCGCCACGCAGGCCACGATCAAGCCCAGGCTCAGCGCCTCGACCCGCTCCAGATCGCGCCAGCGACGGGTGGCCGCGACGTACGCGCCGATGATGGCGATGGGCAGCACCAGACCCGGAGCGCCCTTGCCCATGGTGGCCAGGGCTACGAACACCCACGCCGCCAGGAAGTAGAGGCGCGAGAGCCGCCGCTCGCCGCGGTTGATCCACAGCAACACCCCGGCCACGCCCGACCAGAGCAGCGCCGCGTGCCAGGGTTGAAATGCCTTGTTGATCGGCAGCTGGTTCTTGCACGCCTCGTTGCCCGGCAGCCCGCAGTTGCCCCCGCCCGAACCCGAGAAGAACTGATCTAGGTGCCAGCGGAACCCGCGCGAGCCGCTCAGGTGCAGCGTGAGGTTGCGCGAGAGCAGGTAGAGCACCTGCGGCAGCACCAGGAGCACGATCGCGCCGAACACCAGGTGCCACAGCGAGAAACGCAGCTTCCACCGCCCGACCGCGATCTCGTAGACGCGGGCCTCTTCATCTGGGTCGGTGTGGAACGCCAAGAGCGCCAGCCCCATCGCGGCGGACAGCGGCGCCACGTAGAGCATGTCGGTCATCGACTGGTGCGCGATCAAGAACCAGTAAGGCATGGTGGTGAGCACCACGCCGCCGATGAACCCGGCGCGCCGCCCGCACGCCTTCGCCACGCCCTTGTACAAGAAATACACCGCGAGCACGGTCAGCAAGAAGACGCCGACCCGCGCCGCCCATTCGGGCTGGGGAAAGCGCCCCGAGGCGACGCTGGACAGCATCTGGTCGGGCATGTACCGCACGCCCAGCGCCGAGAAGAAGACGCCCTGCATCCAGAAGTCGAGGATCGGCTTCGACCAGAACCAGCCGTCCTGGGCCCACCACAGACTGATCCAGTCGTCGCGCACCAGCATCTCGCGGGCCACCTCGCCGTAGTGCGTCTCCCACGGGTCCGAGAGCGAGTAGCTGCCGAGCAGCGGCAGGTAGAGCAGGGTGGTGAGCGTGACCAGCCAGAACCCGTGACGGCGCAGCAACGGCCGCTCGGCGCCGGCCTCGTCGAGCTGCCACGCGCCCAGCGCCTGCGCGGTGCGGAAGGCCGCGGTGACCATCCAGAGGAAGGTGCCCGTGACCAGCACGGCGGCGCTCAGGATGGGGAAGGGCAGCCCGCCCGCCACGGCCAGGCGCAACGCGACGAACCAGGCGGCCCCGGCAGTGATCAGCTCGAGCACCGCGGGCCTCAGCTTCGCGCCTTCGGGACGCGCGCTGACCTTGGCCTCGGCGTCGTCGAAAGTGCCCAGCAGGTCGGCGATGCCGAAGAACGCCACCAGCCCGCCGACCACGGCGACCGGCACGCTGAACGACCAGCGCTGAGTGGTGGCCATGAGCAAGAACGGCGCCGCAGCGCCGATCAGCGCGATGATGCCCCCGCGTGCCCAGTGCGGACGGTTGTCGCCCGCCCGGGCGGCCGCTTCGGCCACCGGCCCTGCCGACTCCGCCGGCTCCGCGGCGGGTGCCTCGGGCTCGGAGGCCTCCGGTTTCCCGTTTTCTTCCGTCATGCTCGGGCCGAGGGTCGTAGCACGAGGCCGAGCCAGCCGTCTTCTTCATCTCGGCCGACCTCTGACAGGCCCTCGGCCCGCAGCCGCGCCAGCAGCTCGTCGCCGCGCTCGCACAGAAGTCCCGACAGCACCAGGTGCCCGGCCGGGGCCGTCACCCGTGCGAGGTCACCGGCGAGCTCGAGCAGCACCCAGGCCTCGATGTTGGCCAGCACCAAGTCGAAGCGGCCGCGGACCTGGGCGAGCGGTCGCCGCGAGAACTTGCAGCGATCCGAGAGGCGATTCTTGGTGGCGTTTTTCCGGGCTGCGCCCAGCGCCGCCGGATCCACGTCCAGCCCCAGCACGCGCCCGCGGCACGAGATCGCCGCCACCAGCGCCAACACTCCGTTGCCCGTTCCCACGTCGAGCACGCGCGCGGGTGAGAGCTCGCGACACAGCCTCTCGGTGGCGCGCGCCGCGAGCCGCGTGGTGGCGTGGCTGCCGTCGCCGAAGGCCTGATCCGGCGCGAACCAGAGGCGCCGCTTGCCGCGCGGGACCTTGGTCGCGTTTCCGGTGGGCTGCAGCACGATCCGCTGGGTGAGGGCGACCGGGCCCAGGTGGCGCAGCCACTCGGTCTGCCAGCTCGGATCGAGCGCGCGGCGCGTGACCTCGACGCCCGCCGCGCAGATCAGCGCCTTGGCGGCCGACTCGCTCTCGACCCAGACCACCAGCGTCGGACCTTCACGCTCTTCCACCGCGCCCGCCCCGGCAGCGAACAGCCGCGCCGACACCGCGGCGACGTCGCGAGGTCGCACGGCAAAACCGAGCTCGATCACCCGGGGGTCAGCCACAGCATTCGCGCCAGGCTTCGGCCTCGTCCATCGCCCGCGCGATGTCTGCATGGGCCGACAGCGCGCGCAGCATGTCGATGTACCGGCCCAGGGGTTCGGGCGAGACGCCGATGCTTCCGATGGCGTCGTTCAACAGATTGGCCTGATCCTCGCTCATCGGCCGCGAAAGCGCGCTCGAGAGCTCGAGCACGTAATCCACCCAGCGGCGCGACGGCAGCGCCCGGGCCAACTTGGCGGCGCAGCGGACCGACATGTCGATCAGCGTGTCCTCGCGCCACTCTCCGCCCTGGGCTGCCGCCATCGCCGTTTCGAGCCAGCGCCCCAGCGTGCGCTCTGCCAGCTCGGCCTGCCCGTTCGAGATCAGGTGATCTGCCGCGGCCTCGAGCACTTCGTCCATCGAGACCCGCGCCGTGGGTGGCAGGTGCGGGCCACTCTCTTCCGTGCGGCTGGGCGAGCGCTCGCGAATGTGCGGCTCCGACGGCGCCGCTTCGATCTCGATCGATACCTCGATCCCGATCTCGCCACCCACCACCACGAAGTCCCCGTTGCTCAGCACCTGGGCGCTGGTGAGCCGGGCGCCGTTCACGAAGGTACCGTTGGCGCTCGCCAGATCTTCGAGGGTTGCCTGGGCTTCCGAGACGACCAGCCGCGCGTGGTGGCGCGAGCAGCGACCGCTCGCCAACACGACGTCACACTCGTCGGCGCGACCGATGGTGTAGCTCCCGAGGGGGAAGAGCTGCTTCCCGGTGGGAGTGTCGAGGTGGACTCGAATACGTGACATCTCGCGACGAGAAAGTCTACCTCAGGTCGGCCAGCGCGCGCTCGCAGTCGTCGAGCACCAGCTTGTTCGCCGTTGCCTGGGCCATGCGCTTGGCCAGCGACAGCTCGCGGCGAGCGCCGACTGCGTCGCCGCGCCGGGCCAAGAGGCGACCGAGGAGCGTGCGCCCGCTGAGCGCGTCCCAGGTCCACTTTTGCGCCTCTGCGTGGGCCAGCTTCTGCCCCAGCGCCTTCTGCGCCGGATCCGACCCGTTCAGCGCGTCCAGATAGGCCAGCATCATCTGGTTCAGGTTCACCAGTCGCTCGGCGCCAATCCGCTCGGCCACCGACAACGAACGCGTCAAGACCGCGTACGCCCGTGGCAGCTCGTCGACGCGCATCAGTGCGTCGCCCTGGTTGTGCAGGTGAATGGCCACCTCGTGGGGCAAGCCCAGGGCGCGGGCTTGCTCGGCGGCGTCGGCGCTCTCTTCCGCGCAGCGCGCCCAGTCGCCGCGGAAGCCGTGGATCAGGCCGCGAACCTTGGCGCGCTCCAGGGCGAGCACGGGCTCTTCACCGTCCGGGAAGAGCCGGCTTGCTCGGTCGAGCGCATCCAGCGCAAGCGCGTGCTCACCGGCGGCGCCCGCCGCCTGGGCCGTGGCCAGCAGACGACGATGTTCGTCCTTGGCGTCGCCCAGCGCCAGGCCTTTGGCGCGCTCCAGGGCCGAGAGTGCCACCTTGAATTCACCCTGTCGCGCAGCCAGCTCCCCCTCGGCCATGAGCGCGGTCTGCCGGACCTCGGGCCAGGCTTCGGCACGGGTCACCGCGCTCGCCAGCAGGCGCAGCGCGTCTTTGTACCGACTGAGCGCGCCGAGGATCAGCGAAAGCTCGATGCTGATGCGCACCGCCAGCTCCGGGTCGAAGCGCGAGTCCGATTGAAGATGAAGCCACAGGCGCTGCACCACGTCGGGGATCTTGGCGCCGGCGCGCACGTGCCGCACCGCGCGACCCAGCGCGTTGACCCACTCGGCAAGCTCGGTGGGCGCCTGCGTGCGCCAGTCGGACAGGTCGATGGCGCGGGTGAAGTCTGCCGCTGCGCGCTCCAGCCGCTGGGCACCCAGGTGATAGTAAGCGCCCGTGGCATAGAAGCCCGCCGCACGCGTGCGCTCGCCGGCTTCGGCGAAGTGACGCGCGATGCGCGACGCCTCTTGCTCGGTGCGTTCGGCCAGGACCATGGGGTAGGCATTGGCCGCGCTGCGGTGCAGCTCGGCGCGGGCGTCGGGCTCGAGCTCGCCCAGCAGCACCTCGGGCAAGAGGGTCGTGCCGAATCCCAGCGAGACCGGGTCCTCGCGAACCAGAAGTCGGTGCTCGACCAGCGAGTCGGTCAGCGCACTGACCTTGCCGATGGGAAGGTCCAGCATTGCCGCCAGCACCGACGAGTCCACGGGGGCACCCAGGATGGCCGCCGCCACCAAGAGGTCGCGCTCGCGCTCGGGCAACCGGCGCACCCGGTCGACGATCAGCGTGCGTAGCGGTCGAGGAACGGCCAGCACACCGTCGAGTGCCAGGCGGACCACCGAGCCACCCTGCACCGTGATGGCGCCCGACTCGAGGGCCTCGCGCAGCAGCTCGTCCACGAACATGGGATGTCCGCCTGCTCGCTCGATCACGAAGGTGCAGAGCTCTGCCGGCACTTCTTCCACCCCCAGACGCGCGGCGATCAGCCGGCGAACGTCGTCTTCGTCCAGGTCGTCGACGGCGATCTCGGAATAGCCCGGCAGGGTGCGACACGGCGAGTCCACCCGGGGCCGGCCGGCGAACACCAAGAGCACGCGGCTGGTCGCCAGGCGCGCGGCAATACCCCCCAGCGCGGCGCCCGTCTCGTCGTCCAGCTCGTGGGCATCGTCCCACACGAAGATGTGCAGCCGGTCCTCTGCCAGGCTGGCAAACATGCGTGCCACGGCGCTGGCCAGGGTGCCTGCCGAAGCTTCGCCGCCGCTGGCGGCCCCCAGCGCACCCAGCACGGCGGCGACCTCGACGTCGATCAGGCCCAGCGCCCGCAGGCGCGGCTCGACGGCGGCGACCACTGCCGGCGGGTCGCCCTCGCGCACGCCGCACATCGCGCGCAGCATCGCGATCAGTGCGCCCTCGGGCTCGCCACGCCCGCGCGGCAGGCAACGCGCAATGTGACAACCGATGTTGAACGAGCCGCGCGAGATGCGCGCGACGGCCTCGTGCACCAGGCGTGTCTTGCCGACCCCGTGGGGCCCCACCAGGCCGATCACCTGCAGCTCGCGCCGGCCGGCCACCTTCAACGCATCGCCCAGCTTCCTGAGCTCGTTCTTGCGGCCGACGAACTTGAGCACGCCCGCTTCGACCGAGCGACCTTCCCCCACCACCCAGATCTTCGAGCCGGGGGAGGTGGGCGCCAGCTCGAACTGTCCGCGAATGCTCCGCGCCGCGTCGGAAGAGACCACCACCCGGCGCACCGACGCCGCCGCCAGCCGGCGCGCGCTCGTGGTTGCCGCCGCGACCCGGTCGTCTTCGACCAGGGTTCCCGCGTCGTCGACGGTCAGCCGCGCCAGATCGACCACCACCGTCAGATCGCTGGTGGCCGAGTGCGCTCGCACCGCCACCAGCCCGGCGCGCACCGCGTTCTCGGTGTCGCGCGTGTCGGCGGCGCCCAGGCCGAAGACCGCGGCCACGTCGGTCGAATCGCCGCCGAGCAGGCGCCCACCGTAGCGCGTGAAGATCTCGCGCAGATGGCCCTGCACTTCGGGCCTTGCGCCGCGGGCGCCGAGGCGGGTGACCAGCACCGACAGCTCGCGCTCGTGCTTCAACTCCGAGAGCGTCCCCAAGATGCTCGGCTCGCGCGCGGGCGGCAGCTCGGGTGGCAGCTCGGGTGGCAGCTCGGGCGGCCGGCGGACGTCCGAGCGCGTGACCTCCAGGAAGTCCTCGGCGGCATCCGGCAGGCTGACCGGAGCCACCCGTCGGGTCTCGAGGAGCTCGGCCAGATCTTCGGCGGCGTAGCGTGCACCCGCGACGTAGCGCTCGGCCACCAAGAGCTCGTACAGCTCGCCGCTCGACGCGTGCCGGGCGCTTGGATCCACCGACAGCGCCCGGTCGACCAGCGCTCGCACCCCTTGGGGCAGGTCGGGTCGGCGCTCGGTCAGCGTGGGCCAAGCACCCTTGCCCAGGGCCGCCCAGGTCTCGCGCGGCGTGGCGCCCTGGAAGGGGTGACACCCCGAGAGCAGCTCGTACAAGAGCACGCCCAGAGCGAAGAGGTCGCTGGCCGGGGACAGCGGCCGGCCCAGGGCCAGCTCGGGGCTCGCGTGGCAGAGCTTGGGCGAGAGGACCGGGTCTTCGTGGCGTCGGCGCGCGTCCCCCCGCTCCCACAGGGCCTGCATCACGCAGAAGTCCGAGACCTTGACCTCGCCATCCCAGGAAAGCAGCACGTTCTCGGCGCCAAGATCGCCGTGCACCGCCCCGAGCAGCTCGAACTTCTCGTCGCGGCGCCGATGGGCGTGGTCGAGCGCCTTCGCGATCTCCGAGGCGACGTACAGCGAAAGCCCGAGCGGGGCGGGGGCTCGCGTTTCTCGCCAGGGCTTCATCACGCTCTCGAGGCTTCGCCCCGCGACGTGCTCCATCGCCAGATAGAGCTGAGGGCTGCCGCCTTCGTCGACGCGGCCCAGGTCGAAGACCTGCACCACGTTGGCGTGGCTCAGGCGGACGGCGCGTTGCGCCTCGCGAACGAAGCGGGACACGACCTTCTCGTCGCGAGCCAGCTCTGGCAAGAGCAGCTTGACGACCAGCGTCTTCTCGAAACCCTCGACGCCGAAGCTCTTTGCGCGCCAGGCTTCGGCCAGCGAGCCCTCGCCAATGCGCTCGACCAGTTGGTAACGGCCGACGGTCCGCACGGGCTCGGCTTCGGACATCGTTCTTTCAGGCTTCGCCTTCGTTGCCACCGTACATCGCCTCGGCGATCTCGAACGTGGCGTTCTCGAGCGTGGAGTAGGCCTCGCGCAGCGCGGCCAGATCGGCAGTGCCCTCGAGCGCCGCCTTCAGGGTCGCAAGCTTCTCGCGCACGGCCGCGGACTTCTCCGGGCCCAAGAGGTCGGCGTAACCCTCGAGCGCTTGCTCGGTGGTGTAGATCAGTGTGTCACACTGGTTCTTCATCTCCGCCATGTCGCGGCGAAGCTGGTCCGTCTCTTTGAAGCGCTCGCCCTCTTGAACCAACGAGTCGATCTCGGACTGATCCAACCCGCTGGTGGGGGTCACGCTGACCGACTGGGCGCGCCCGGTGCCCAGATCTTTGGCCTCGATCGACAAGATGCCGTTGGCGTCGATCCGAAACGTGACCTGGATCTTGGGCACGCCGCGCGGGGCCGGCGGGATGCCCGCCAGCTCGAAGCGGGCCAGGCTTCGGTTGTTCGCCGCCATTTCGCGCTCGCCTTGCAGAACGTGGATCGGCACGAAGCTCTGGTTGTCCACGCTGGTGGTGAAGATCTCGCTCTTCTCGGTGGGCACCGTGGTGTTGCGCGAGATCAGGCGAGTGAAGACCCCGCCGCCGGTCTCGACGCCGATCGACAGCGGCGTCACGTCGAGCAGCAGCACCTCGTCGATGATGCCGCCCAGCGCGGCGCCCTGCAGCGCGGCGCCCACCGCCACCACCTCGTCCGGGTTGACGCCCTTGTGGGGGTCCTTTCCGAACAGGTCTTTCACGGCCTTCTGGACCGCGGGCATCCGGGTCATGCCGCCGACCAGGACGATTTCGTCGATCTTGTCGGCCGTCAGCTTGGCGTCGGCAAGCACGGCCTTGCACGAGGCCACCGTGCGATCGATGAGCTCACGGGTCAGCTGTTCCAGCTCGTTGCGCTTCAGCTTGCGTTCCAGGTGCAAGGGGCCGCTCTTGCCGGTCGCGATGAACGGGATGTTGATGTCCGTCTCCAGCGACGAGCTGAGCTCGTGCTTGGCGCGCTCGGCGGCTTCTTTCAGCCGCTGCAGCGCCATTCGATCCTTCTTCAGGTCGATGTTGTTCTGCTGCTGAAACTCTTTCGCCAGCACGTCGATCAGCAGCGTGTCGAAGTCCTCACCGCCCAGGTGGGTGTCGCCGCCGGTGGCCTTGACGTTGAACACCCCCCCCGAGATCTCGAGGATCGAGACGTCGAACGTGCCCCCGCCCAGATCGTAGACCACGATGCGCTGGGTCTGCTTCTTGTCCAGGCCGTAGGCCAGCGAGGCCGCCGTCGGCTCGTTGATGATGCGCTTCACCTCGAGCCCGGCGATTCGACCGGCGTCCTTGGTGGCCTGGCGCTGGGCGTCGTCGAAGTAGGCCGGGACCGTGATCACCGCCTCGGTCACCGGCTCGCCCACGTGGGCCTCGGCGATCTGCTTGATGGTCGACAGCACCACGGCCGAGATCTCAGGCGGCGACATGGGCTTGCCCTGCATTTCCGCCCAGGCGTCCCCGTTGGGGGCCTTGACCACCCGGTAGGGCACGCCCTCGGCGTGGCGCTTCACCTCGCCGTCCTCGAACTTGCGGCCCATCAGGCGTTTGATGGCGTAGACGGTGTTCTCGGGGTTGGTGGTGCCCTGGCGCTTGGCGACCTGCCCGACCAACCGCTCGCCGCTGGCGGTCACCGCCACCACCGACGGCGTGGTGCGTGCGCCCTCGGCGTTGGGGATCACCTTGACCTCGGGCATTCCGGCGGCGTTGGTCCCCTCGAGGACCGCGACGCAGGAGTTGGTGGTTCCGAGGTCGATGCCGATGATTTTACCCATGCCGGGCCGAGCTTACCCCGTCGCGCGCCGCGGGGAAGCCGACAATCAGCTGGGTTCTTCGGCCTCGGCAGCGGGTGGCGCGGGCGGCGGGGGCCCTTTGGACACCACCACCATCGCCGGGCGCAGCAGTCGGTCGCCCTGCCGATAGCCCGCCTGCACTTCCGCCAGCACCACACCCGCGGCGTGATCCGCGGATTCGAGCTGCTGGATGGCCTCGTGTAGCGAGGGATCGAACGGTGAGCCCACCGCCACCACGCGCTCGATGCCCAGCTTGCCCAGGGTGTCCAAGAACTGGCGCGAAACCATCCGAATGCCGTCGGCCAAGGCCTGAACATCGGTTGCCGAGTCCGCGTGCTGCATGGCCCGCTCGAGGTTGTCGAACACCGGCAGCATGTCCTTGAGCAGGTCTTCGCGCCCACGGATCTCCGCATCCGTCAGCTCGCGCCGGGTTCGCTTCCGGAAGTTGTCGAAGTCTGCGGCCGTCCGCAGAAGCTGCTCTTTCAGCTTGGCGGCTTCTGCCTTCGCCTCCGCGACGGGATCGGGAGGCGGCGCCTCCGGGGCCTCTGCGGCCGGTTCCGCGGGATCGCTCTCGCCGGCGGGCTCCACCGGTTCGGCCGCTGGCTGGGTCTCCGAGCTGTCGTCAGTCACGACGCAGTTCTATAGCCAAATCGTCCCGCGTCGCAAACTCACGGCGCCGTTCCCCGCGGAGCCCGCGCACAGGGCGACTGCCTGAGCGCCACTAGAATGCCACCCGACGATCGCTGGTCGGGGCCTGTCGCCGGCGGATTCGGCGCAAACCAAGTATCCACCCTGCGCGGCAAGACCCAAAAGCCGTCCGCGCCCGCCAGCGGCAGCACCACCGTGCCGCGGCCGCCGTGGCGCCCGTAGCCCGTCTCTTCCAGCCAGAAGCACTGGCCCACGCTCTGCGGCGCGAACAAGTGGGTCGCCCCGCTCCGCAGCGTCACCCGGGTCCCCACCGCCTCGCCGCCGAGCACCGCCGTGGTCATGGAGTGGTCTCCACTCGGAAGGCGCAGCTCGACGCCAGCGGTCGGGTTTTCGGCGCTGCTCGGCTCGAGCGACGCGACGGCTCGACCGTCGATCGAGACCGTCATTCGGGCGTCCGTCAGGTTCAGGACCCGGACCACCGGGTGGTGGAACATCCAGCCGCTGGGAGCGCCCACCGCGGCCACCAGCGGCCCCGCCACCAGCCAGACGAAGAAGCGCGGCTCGGCGCCGCGCGACGGCTCGAACACCTCGGCTCCCGACTGGGCCGAGAGCGCCTCGGCGAACCTCGGGTTCGTGCAGCACAGCTCGCGCTCCGATCGCCACCACGCAGCACGCTCGGCCGCGGTGTGCCCGGGCTCGATGCGCGGCCGGAACGCGCGCGGCACGAGCGGAAGGCACGAGACCGCGACGACTGAAAGCACGTGCACCCACAGCGACGCCGACGGCCAGGCCAAGGGCAGGGCCAGGGCCAGCGTCACGGCCAGCAGGCACGATCCGACCGCGGCCGCGAGATTCCGGGTCCCCGCAGCGCTGGCATGCCTGAGGCAGCGCACGCAATAAGGCACCACGATTTCGCGGGCACCGAGCCGCTCGCACCGGGAGGTTGCCGCGGTGGCCGAGCAGCACGCGCAGAAATCCGGCGTCGCCAGCGCCGCTGGCTCCAGTTTCACTACACGCAGCGCGGCGGCCATTTCTGGGCGCTCCGGCCGGCCACTCTGCCAGCCGAACCTGATAGACTCGACACCGGAGCGGACTATAGACCGCCGCAGTTGTCCCTGATGAGCGCAGTTTCAACCCCCGGCCGGATCGTGGCCAACAAGTATCGACTGCTCGAGCGGATCGGCGTCGGGGGCATGAGCGAGGTCTATCGCGCGGAGCAGATCAGCACCGGGCGCGTGGTGGCGGTCAAACTGCTCTTGCCGCACAAGCTCGAAGATCCGGCCTTCGTCGCGCGGCTGTTCCAAGAGGCCCACTCGGGTCTGCGGATGAACCACCCCGGTATCGTCCACGTCCACGAGGCCGGCCAATCCGAGCTCGGCCCTTACCTGGTGATGGACTTCTTGCTGGGCGAGAGCGCGGGCCGGCGCCTGTTCGATCATGGACGGTTCTCGGTGCCGGCGGCGCTGGCCACCATCTTGCCGGTGCTGCACGCGCTGCAACTGGCGCACGACACCGGGGTCGTGCATCGCGACATCAAGCCTGGGAACATCTTCTACTCCGTCGAAGGCCCGCGCGACGTTCGCGTCAAGCTTCTGGACTTCGGCGTCGCCAAGGTGCTCTGGCCGAACGGCGCTGCAGCGCGCACCAGCACGGGCGTGGTGATGGGCACTCCCGACTATCTCTCACCCGAGCAGGCCAACGGCGAGCTTGCGATCGACGGCCGCAGCGACGTGTTCGGCGCCGGCGTCGTCCTGTACGAGCTGCTCACGGGGTCGAGGCCGTTCCACGCGCCCACGGCGGTGGCCACCGCGTACAAGGTGGCCCACCAGCGGGCGCCGTCGCTGAAAGAACGTGGGGGCCCCGACGACCCCACGCTGCAAGCCATCGTCGACCGGGCGCTGGCCAAGCACATCACCGAGCGGTACCAGAGCGCCCGGGATCTGGCTGCCGACCTCGAGCGGTTGGTCCCTTCGACGGAAGACCGCGAGCGCGCGCTGCTCGAGCTGGTCCGGCCCGAGCAGCACCTGGGCAAGCAGCGGGACGCCACCGGAGAGCGCCCGATCCCGCCCACGGCGCCGCCCACGGTGCCTTCGCGCCCGTCGTTTCCCGCGGGCTGGACCCCCCCGGGCGGCGCGGTCCGGGCCGTTGCCAGCCCGGCCGCGAACGAAGGCCGGCAGGTCCGAGGCCTGGCGTTGCGCTCCATCGATCACTACGTCCGGCAGACCTTCGGCGAAGACGCACGCGGGCGGGTGCTGGCCCAGCTGCCGTCGGAGCTGCGGCGCGAGCTCGAATACGGGTCGATGCAGGCCATCGTGCTGTACGACGTCGAGCTGCTCAACCGTTACGCGGCCGCCGTGACCCGTGATGCGGCCATGGGGAACATGGGGTGGGCTCGCACTGCGGGGGCTCACGCCGTGGGCGGTGAGCTCGGCGCCGTGCTCAAGAGCGCCCTGCGCCCGGGCGAGGTCACGGTGTTGCTCCGGCGCATCCACCCCGCGCTGTCGCGCCTGTATTCCTTCGGCAGCTGGAGCCTGGAAGAAGGGCACCCCGTCTCGACCTTGCGCGTGTCCGACGTGGAGCCGCTGGCCACGGCGGCGCGCCTGTGGCTGGTCGGCGTCATCGAGGGCGCGCTGGCGGCGGCCGGCGCCCGCGCGCGTTCGACCATCGCACGCGGTGACATCGCCTACGCGCCGCAGCTGGTGGTCGACATCACGGCATCGTGAGCCTGGTCCTCTCCGAGCCGCCGCGCTAGACGGAAGGTCGATGCCCGAGCTGAACGCCCCGCAGGCCGAGGCCGCCGCCCACACCGACGGCCCGCTGTTGGTCTTCGCCGGCGCCGGCAGCGGCAAGACGCGGGTCATCACCTTCCGGATCGCGAACCTGCTCTCGCAGCATCGCGTGCCGCCCTACCGGATCTTGGCGGTGACGTTCACGAACAAGGCCGCCGGCGAGCTCAAGGCGCGGCTCGAGCACCTGGCCGGCGCCGACGTCACCCGCGATCTGTGGGCGGGCACCTTTCACTCGGTGTGCGCGCGGCTTCTGCGGCGTTATCACGAAGAAGCGGGCCTCGGGCCTCGGTTCGTGATCTACGACGAGTCCGACCAGAAGGCCGTGATCTCGCGCCTGCTGAAGGAGCGCGGGCTGGACGATCGACGCATGCCCCCGCGCTGGGTGCTGTCCAAGATCCACGCCCAGAAGCGCGAAGGGCACGGGCCCGACGACCTGGACGCCCAGACCGGATTCGACGCCGAGTGGCTCGATCTGTTCAAGGGCTACCAGAAGGCGCTGCACGCCTCGAACGCCGTGGACTTCGAGGACCTGATCGTGCTGGCGATGCGCGTGGCCGAAGATCCCGAGAGCGCCGCCGGGCGGGACCTGCGCGAGCGCTTTCGCTACGTCTTGGTCGACGAATTCCAGGACACGAACATCACTCAGTACCGCCTGGTGCGCGCTCTCTCTGCCAGCTCGCGGAACCTGTGCGTGGTCGGCGACGACGACCAATCGATCTACCGCTGGCGCGGCGCCGACGTGCGCATCATTCGCGGCTTCCGCCGGGACTTCCCCGACGCTCAGGTAGTGAAGCTGGAGCAAAACTACAGGTCGAGCGCCAACATCGTGAAGGCGGCGCTGGGCGTGATTGCGCCGGCGCTCGAGCGCGAGCCCAAGCAGCTGTGGACGGACGCGGCGCTGGGCGAACCGGTGCGGATTCGCACCGTGCCCACCGAGCGCGACGAAGCAGCCTTCATCGTGCGCACCGTGCGCGCCGAGCTTCTGCGTGGCGTGGACCCGAAGGGCATTGCGGTGTTCTATCGCGTGCACGCCCAATCGCGTGTGATCGAAGAGGCGCTGCGCGCCGAGAACGTGCCCTATCAGATCATCGGGGGCATGCGCTTCTTCGAGCGCGCCGAGGTCAAAGACCTGGTGGCGTACCTTCGACTGATCGACAACCCGAAGAGCGACGCCGACCTCTTGCGCGTGATCAACGTGCCGGCGCGTGGCATCGGGGACAAGACCGTGGATCGGGTGCTGGGCGCGGCCGCCGAGCGCTCGCTCTCGGCGTTCGAGGCGCTGTCGGCCCTGGTTCGCGAAGGCGCCCTGACCGGCGCCGCCAAGACCAAGCTGTGCGGCTTCGTCGAGCTGATGGCGGGCCTGGCCGGCGCGGCGCCGGGCCTTTTGCCCAGCGAGCTTGCCGGCCACGTGCTCGAAGCCACCGGCTATCGCTCGCGCTTGCGCGAAGAAGACTCGGCCGAGAGCGATGCCCGGCTCGAGAACCTGCAAGAGCTGATCGGCTCGATCCGCGAGTACGAGGAAGGCGCGGCGGCGCGCAGCGAGCCGCCGACCCTCTCCGGCTGGCTCGAACGGGTGACGCTGGCCAGCGCGGTAGATGCCGCCAAAGACGTGCCCAGCATCTCGCTGATGACGGTCCACGCCGCCAAGGGGCTCGAGTTCACCACGGTGATTTTGACCGGTCTGGAAGAAGAGACGTTTCCGTATCGGGGCATGGATTCCGACGGCATCGACGATCTGGAGGAAGAGCGCCGCCTGGCCTATGTGGCCGTCACCCGGGCCCGCGAGCGGCTGTTCATCACCC
This sequence comes from Polyangiaceae bacterium, assembly GCA_023150915.1. Taxonomy (GTDB): domain Bacteria; phylum Myxococcota_A; class Polyangia; order Polyangiales; family Polyangiaceae; genus JADJKB01. The sequence goes on along the minus strand of JAKLKA010000040.1, from coordinate 17,039 downwards.
ACGCCGAGGCGCGCACGCTGTTCGGGCGCACCAGCTACAAGCTCGCCAGCCGCTTCTTGCGCGATCTGCCCGACGAGGCCGTGGTGCGCGAGGGCGTGCAACGCACCCCCTACCTCTCCAGCAGCCCCCGCGACCTGGACGACGAGTACAGCCCCCCGCCGCGCCCCCGCGCGCCGGCCTGGCAGGCGGCGGTCGATCAGGCCCGCGCGCGCATGGGCACGGCCCGGCCCGGCGAGCGGGTGATCGATCGCGAAGCGTTCGACGACCTGGGCGACGCCGACGCGGTCGCCATTCGGCCCGGCGATCGTGTGCGGCACAAGCAGTTCGGTCGTGGCGTGGTCGAGCGCGTCGAGCACGACGGCAGCGTCACCGTCGTGGCCCGCTTCCCGGGTCATGGCTCGAAGCGGCTACGGGCCGAGTACCTCGAGCCCGCTTGAGTCACTTCATGCACGCCTCGGCGCAGGCCGCCCAGGCGACGCACTTCGGGTCTTGGTACTGCGCGCAGTTGTTCTTCACCTCGATCAACACCGACGAGGTGAGGGGCGGCGCGATGATGCACTCGGCGCAGAGCGGCGTGGTGTCGCCCTCGGTGCACATCTTGTCGCAAGGCTTGGTGCAGGTCGTGTTCGAGCAGACGAAGTTCTTCAAGGTCTTGACGAACTCCAGGTAGCCGTCGGGGTCGCTGGACCGGCAGCAGCTCACGCACTCCTGCGCGTTCTTGTGCATGCACGTCCCCGAGCCGCCGCCCGAGCCACCGCCGCCACCGCCGCCGCTGGCGCCACCCGCGCCGCTCGTGGCGCCCGTGCCGGGCGTGCCGCCGCTGCCCTCGTTCACGCTCGACGACGAGCACCCAAACCCCAACGCGGCGACCACGGTGACCACGGTGACCGAGCGCGTCAGCTGCCAAGAGCCCATGGTCGGAGCATACAGCACGCCCACCGCGGCCTGCGAGGGATCGATGTTGTCCGCGGCGGGAAGCCCCCGTGTTCGGCGGCTGGGCAGATCGAAGCCGCAGCGGGGGCACGAGCCCGCTGCGCTGCACCTCAGGCGTGGACGTCTTCGCCCAGGTAGGCGGCGCGAATGCGCGGGTCTCGCTGCAGCGCCTGGCAGTCCCCCGAGAGCACGATCTCGCCGGTCACCAGCACGTAGGCGCGGTTTGCCGTCTTGAGGGCCAGGCGGGTGTTCTGCTCGACCAGCAAGATGGTGATGCCGCTCGCCGCGATCTCGGCGATGGCCGCGAACACCTCTTGCACGATCTTGGGCGCCAGGCCCAGGCTGGGCTCGTCGAGCAAGAGCAGCTTGGGCTCGGCCATGATCGCGCGGGCGATGGCCAGCATCTGCTGCTCGCCCCCGCTGAGCGTGCCGCCCTCTTGGCTCAGGCGCTCGCCCAGCCGGGGGAAGAGCTGCACGCAGCGCTCGAGCGCGCGTTTCTGGTGCGCAGGGTCGCGGCGCAAGAAGCCACCGAGCTGAAGATTCTCGCGCACCGTCAGGTTGCCGAAGATGGCCCGCCCCTCCGGCACGAGCGCCACGCCGCCGGCCACGATCTCGTGGGTCTGCTTGCCCTTGATGTCCTGGCCGAAGATCTTCACGCTGCCGGTCTTGAGCGGCACCAGGCCCACGATGCTCTTCAGCGTGCTGGTCTTGCCGGCGCCGTTGGCGCCGATCAGGGTGACGATCTCGCCCGCGTTCACGCTCAGCGACACGCCCTTGACCGCCGCGATGCCGCCGTAGCTGACCCGCGCGTCGGTCACCTCGAGCACCGGGGCGTCAGCCATCGGCCGGCCCCTCGGGTCGTTCGTGGAGCGGCCGGCTCACCGCTTCGAGGTCTGCCACGGCCTGCTCTTCGCTCTCTTCACCCAGATAGGCGGCCAGCACCTTGGGGTGCTCTTTCACCTGGGCCGGCGGGCCCTCGGCGATGGTCTCGCCGTGGTCGAGCACGTGAATGTTCTCGCACACCGCCATCACCACGCTCATGTTGTGCTCGACCAGCACCACCGTCAGCCGAAGCTCGTCCCGCAAGAACCGGATCTGCTTCTCGAGCTCCATCGCTTCTTGGCTGTTCATGCCGGCGGCCGGCTCGTCCAAGAGCAGCAGCTTGGGCGACAGCATCAGCGCCCGCGCGATCTCGAGCCGGCGCTGCGAGCCATAGGGCAGGCTGTCGGCCGGCTCGCCCGCCAGCTCTTTCAGCTTGAAGATGTCCAACAGCTCGGCGGCGCGGCGGCGGAACTCGCGCTCGTCGTCTCGGTAGCGCTGGTTGCGCAAGACCGCCGAGAGCAGCCCGGCCTGGTGGATGCGAAACCCCGCCACCATCACGTTTTGCTCGACGGTCATCGAGCGGAACAGTCGGATGTTCTGGAACGTGCGGGCGATGCCTCGGGCCGCCACCTTGGCCGGCGGCCAGCCGCTGATGTCCTCGCCGTCGAAGCGCACGCGCCCGCCGTCGGGCCGGTAGACCCCCGTGACCACGTTGAAGATGGTGGTCTTGCCGGCGCCGTTCGGGCCGATCAGCCCGAAGATCTGCGCTGGCTCGACCGCGAAGCTGACCCCGCCGATGGCCCGCAGGCCGCCGAAGATTTTCTCGATCTTCTCCAGCACCAGCACGCTCATTTCGCGCCCGCCTTCTTCTTGAACATGGAAGGCGACAGCTCGCGCGTGCCCAAGAGCCCCTCGGGGCGCACGATCATGATGACGACCAGGAGCAGCGCGTACAAGACCAGGCGATACTCTTGCAGGTCGCGCATCAGCTCGAGGGTGACCGCCAAGAAGATGCCGCCGATCACCGCCCCCGAGATCGAGCCCAGGCCGCCGATGATGATCATCACGATCATGTCGATCGACTTCTCGAACTTGAAGTCCTCGGGGCGAATGCCGCTCTGCATGTGGGCGAACAGCCCGCCGGCGATGCCCGCCGTGGCGGCGCTCACGGTGAAGGCGGTGACCTTCAGCCGCGTGGTCGGCGTGGCCATGGCCTCGGCCGCGATCTCGTCCTCGCGGATGGCGATCAGCGATCGGCCGCTCTGCGAGAAGGTGATGTTGCGCACGATCAGCACCACGACCACCACCCACACGTAGACCCAGAAGAAGCTGGTGTACGGCGGCAGCCCCGCGGGGTTGTCCCCGAAGTAGCCGGTGGCCGAGCCCAGGGCCTTGGTGTTGTTGAACAGCAGGCGGATGATCTCGCCGAACCCCAGGGTGACGATCGCCAGATAGTCGCCCTTCAGCCGTAGGCTGGGGACCCCCACCGCCAGGCCGGCCACCCCGGCCAAGAGCGCGCCCACCAAGAGCGCCGCGTTGAACACCACACCGTCGGCGATGGCGCCAGTGCCGAGCGCCGCGGTGACGGCGGGCGCGAGCTTCACGCCGCAGAACGCCGTGGCGTAGGCGCCCACCGCCATGAAGCCCGCGTGCCCGATGGAGAACTGGCCGGTGGTGCCGTTGATCAGGTTCAACCCCACCGCCAAGATGATGTTGATGCCGCACAAGAGCACGATGCGCTGCACGTACTCGATCAGGCCCACCTGCACGCCCTGGCCGATGCCCCAGATGCCGGCCACCACCGCGGTCGAGATCGCGACACGGATCAGCCAGTCTTTGGTGGTCAGCCGGTCGGGTGCGGCCATCACACCTTCTCCTGCCGCACCACGCCCAAGATGCCCTCGGGGCGCAGGATCAAGATCACGATCAGGATCACGAAGGTGATGGCGTCGCGATAATCGGGGCTGACGTAGCCCGCCACCAGCTGCTCGGCCAGGCCGATGAGCAGCCCGCCCACCACCGCGCCGGGGATGTTGCCAATGCCGCCCAGCACAGCCGCCACGAAGGCCTTCAGGCCGGTCAGCGTGCCCATCAGCGGGTTGATGGTGATCTGATCCAGGCCGAACAAGATGCCGCCGGCGGCGGCCAGCGCCGACCCGATGGCGAAGGTGGCGCTGATGGTGCGGCCGGTGTCGATGCCCATCAGCTTGGCGGCGTCCAGGTTGACGCTCACGGCGCGCATGGCCCGACCCGTCCAGGTGCGCTGCACCAGGTACCAGAGGCCCAGCATCAGCGCCAGGGTGACCACGAAGATGGTGAGCTTCACGTTGGTGACGATCACCCCGCCCAGCTCGAAGCGCACCTCTTTGATGATGGGCGGATAGCGTCGCGGGTTGGGCGTGAACACCAGCATGCCCAGGTTCTGCAAGAGCAAGCTCACGCCAATGGCGGTGATCAGCGGCGTCAGGCGCGGCGCCGACCGCACCGGGCGGTACGCCAGGCGCTCGATCAGCACGCCCAAGAGCGCCGACGCCCCCATGGCCACCATCAGCACCACCAGCGCCAGATAGAGGGGGAAGGCCGCGCCCCGCTGTTCCATTCCTTCGATGCCCAGCGCGCCTGCGGTGTAGAAGCCGGTGTACGCGCCGACCATGAACACTTCGCTGTGGGCGAAGTTGATCAGCTTCAAGATGCCGTACACCATCGTGTAGCCCAGAGCGATCAGGGCATAGATGGAGCCGAGCGAGAGCCCGTTGATGACCTGCTGAAGGAACTGACTCACGGCGCGACGGTTGCGGCGAACTTGGCCTTCCCGCCCTCGATCTTCAGCACCACGGCGCTCTTCTGCGCGTTGCGCTGGGGGTCGATGGTGATCGAGCCGGTCACGCCTTCGAAGTTCTTGGTGTCGGCCAGGGCCGCGCGCAGCGCGTCGGTGTCGGTCTTGCCGGCCCGCTTGATGGCATCGGCCAGCACCGCCGCCGCGTCGTAGCCCAGGGCGCCGAGCCCGGTGGGCTCCATGCCGTACTTGGTCTTGAAATCAGCCACGAACTTCTGCGCCTTGGGCGTGGCCGCGTCGGGCGCGAAGTGATTCGAGAAGTACGAGCCGTTGATGGCGTCGCCGCCGATCTTGAACAGATCCGGCGCGTCCCAGCCGTCGCCGCCCAAGAGCGGCAGCTTCACGCCAAGCCGCTCGGCCGTGCGCGCGATGGCGCCGACCTCGGCGTAATAGCCCGGCACGAAGATGGCCTGCGCGTCGGTGTTCTTGATCGCGGTGAGCTGCGCCGAGAAATCCGTGTCGCCCTGCCCGTAGCTCTGCTCGACGGCGATCTTGCCGCCCAGCTTCTCGAAGCTCTCTTTGAACGCGTCCGAGAGCCCGATCGAGTAGTCGTTCTTGACGTCCTTCAAGATCGCGACTTTCTCGACCTTGAGCGTCTCTTTGGCGAACTTCGCCATCACCTTGCCCTGGAAGGGATCCAGAAAGCAGACGCGGAAGACGTAGTCGCCGACCTCGGTCACCTTGGGGTTGGTGGACGACGGCGAGACCATGGGGATCTTGCGCCGCTGCGCCACCCGCCCGCCGGCCAGCGACAGGCTCGAGGCCACCTCGCCCAAGATGGCGGTGCTCTTCTCGACGTCGATCAGGCGCGTGACCGCGTTGGCCGCCTCGGCCGAGTCGCCCCGGGTGTCGAGCGTCACGACCTTCAGCTTCTTGCCGATCACGCCGCCCGCCGCGTTGACCTCGTCCACCGCCATGCGCACGGCCTTGTCGGTGTCCTGCCCGAAGTGGGCGGTGCTGCCGGTCATCGAGGCATAGTGGCCGAGGACAATCTCGCTCCCCCCGCCGCTCGAGCTGCCGCCGCCCCCCGACGAGCCACCCTTGCAGGCGACGGCTCCGAACAGGGTCGAGGAAGCTAGGGCGATGATCAGGCTGCGGCGGTCGAGACGCATGGTTCCCTCCAGTGGGCGGGCGCCTGCCCGCGAAGCCGCGGGACGCTACCACAAGCAGCCGGCCGGCCGAGAGGGGCGAAAACGCACACGGCGGAGGGCCTGGTTCCCGCCGCGGGCGGGGAACGCAGCTCGGGCCGACACCCCCGGAAGGGTGCCGGCCCGGGGCCCGTGATCGCTCAGAACGCGACCGGAAAGTCGACCTGGATGATGTGGTTCGAGTCGTACCGGTCGGAGTCGCCCATCGGCTTGTCGATGAAGCGTGCGTAGGCGATGCCCGGACGCAGCCAGAGGTTCTCGCCGGCCTGGATGTGTAGACGCGGACCGACCGCGAAGCTCAGGTTGTCTTTCAGGCTGTCCCGGGTCTCGACCGGCGGGGCCTTCGTCGTCGAGAGCCAGCGCTGGTAGTTGAGCTCGGCGCCAAGCGACAGCATGGGGATCACGAAGTATCCCACGTGCAGGCCCGCCGTGAGGTTGGTCTTCGAGCTGTCCTTCTCGACCTCTTTGCCCTTGGCCCGCATCAGCTGCAGCACCGTGACCTCGGCCTGCACGGTCAGCCCGTTCGCGACATAGGCGAAGCCCACACCCGGAAACACGGTCGCGAAGTTCGTGGCGAACATCGCGTTGTCCATGTAGCGGCGCGCCGCCATGCCGGCGCCCAGCGCGGCAGCCTTCTCGGGCTTCGGTTCGTCGCCGCCGTTCGAGCCCAGCGGCAGCGCCACGCCCAAGAACAGCCCCAGCTTCATCTCCGGGCTCAGGGCCATGCCGTACAGCCCGCCCACCACCGGGTTCAAGAACGCCGAGCCGCTCTTGGGATCGGGCGCAGCGGCGGTCTCGGGCGGCGAATAGGTGACGTACCCCAGGCGGAGCAGCGGCGCGAAGTTGTCCATCACCTTGTACGAGACCAGCAAGGTCGATGCGATGGCGCTGCCGCCCGAATCGGCGCCCTTGGGCTTGGTGAGCAGCACCGACGTATCCAGCCGCGCCACGTTGCCGGGCGCCACGGGCCTGAGCTGCCACGGCAGCGAATACGGCGGCTTCTTGGGCTTGGCGGCGGCGGGTGGGGCCGCGGCCTCGGCGGGCGCTGCGGGGGCGGCCTCGGCCGCTGGCGCGGGCTCGGCGGCGGGGGCTGCGTCGGTGGCCGGTGCGCCCTCGGCCGGCGGGGCGTCTTGGGCACTGACCACGCTCGTGGCGACGAGACCAACCAGAAGGACGGGAACGAATACGGCTCTCATGATGGATGGACCTCCAAGCCCCCGCGCGCGCCGAGTACAAGTCGCGTGCCAACGACAAAACCCGAGAAAACCTGGGACCGCTCGCCGCCACGCGAACTCAATGGACGCAAAGGTCGCTTGGGCCGCTGCACGGTTTGCGCGAAATCACTCGGCTGCGCTGGCTGCGCCCCGGGCGAACTGCAGCTCGTGGAGGCGGGAGTACAGCCCGCCCTGGGCGATCAGCTGATCGTGCGTGCCTTGCTCCACCACGCGACCCTTGTGGAACACGACGATCCGGTCGGCGCGTCGGATGGTCGACAGGCGATGCGCGATCACGATCGCGGTGCGGTCTTCGAGCAGTGCCTCCAGTGCGTGCTGAACGCGGGCTTCGGTATCGCTGTCGATGTTGGCCGTTGCCTCGTCCAAGATCAGGATCGGAGCATCGCGATACAGCGCCCGCGCGAAGGCGATCAGCTGGCGTTCGCCCGCGCTGAAGTTGGCTCCGTGCTCGTCCACCGGGGTGTCGATCCCCTGGGGCCTGCGCTCGAACAGGTCCAGGGCGCCCATGCGGGTGAGGGCCTGCCGCACCCGCTCGCGGTCCGGCTCTTCGCCGGCGGCGATGTTGGCCGCGACCGTGCCCGGGAACAGATAGACGTCTTGCGGGACCACCGCAAAGCGCCGGCGCAGCGCGGCGCGCGAGAGCCCCGCCACGTCGTCGCCGTCCACCCGCACCACCCCCGACTCGACCTCGTAGAGCCGGAGCAAGAGCTGCGTGACCGTGCTCTTGCCGGCGCCCGTGGGCCCCACCAGCGCGATCCGCTCGCCGCGGCGAGCCGCGAAGCTGACCTCGCTCAGCACTGGGTTTCCGGGCTTGTACGCGAAGGTCACCCGCTCGAAGGCCAGCGCCAGCTCGCGATCACCCGGCGGCGCTGCCTCTCGCGGCGGCGCGTCGCGCTCGCTCTCGCCCGCGCCGTCCATCAGCCCGAAGATCCGCTCGGCGCCCGCCATGGCGCTCTGCAGCAAGGTGAAGCGCATGGCCAGTGCGCTGATCGGCTCGAAGAACTGCACCACATAGGCGTTGAACGCCACCACCGTACCGAAGCTCACCCGGTGGTAGCCGAAGGCCACCACGATCGACGCCAGGCACACCGCGGTGATCATCTCGATGGCGGCGTCTTGCATGGATTCGTACTTGATGCTGGCGATGTTGGCGTCGCGGTAAGCACGGTTGATGTCGTCGAACTCGTCGGCCGCCCGGGCCTCGCGGCGGAAGGCCTGGGTCACGCCCATGCCCGCCACCTGCTCGTTCATGGTGGCGTTCATCCGGGCGGTCTTGGCGCGGATCTCGCGGAAGGCTTCGCGCATGCGGCCCCGCACGCCCACCATCAGCAGCAAGACCACCGGGGTCGCCGCGAAGGTGATCAGCGACAGCTGCCAGTCCAAAATCAGCATCAGCACGACGATGCCGAACAGCCTGACCAGGTCGCCCACCGCGCTGAGCGCCCCCGACGCGAACAGCTCGAGGATGGCGTCCACGTCGTTGGTGACGCGCGTGACCAGCCGGCCCACCGGCTGCCGGTCGAAGAAGCCGATGCGCAACCGATGCAAGAACACGAACACGTCGCGGCGCAGGTCGGAGGTGGCGCGCGCGCCCAGCACCTGCGTGGTGTAGACCTGAACGTAGAGCAAGATCTGCTCCACGATCACCAGCCCGGCGAGTGAGAGGCCGCCCTGGAGCAGCACGCCGGCGTTCCCCGCCAGCACGCCGTGATCGATGGCGTGCAGCATGACCACCGGCCGCAAGAGCGACGTGGCGGCGGTGATCAGCACGCCGCCCAGCGCCAAGAAGAGCAGCTTCTTGTGCGGCACGATGTACGGCCACAGCCGCGCGATCAGCCGGCGGTCGTAGACCTTGCCGAGCGCGCTCTCTTCGTGGAACGCCTTGAGCAGCTCCTCGGTCCGCTCTTGCGAAGCGCTCGAGCGGCTCACGGCGCTGGGGCCTCTCGGTTCGAGGGCAGAAGCTCTTCTTCGCCCAGGCGTTCGAGCTCGCGCTCGATGCGCTGCTCTTCGGCGAACAGAGCGTACACCCCGCCGGCGGCCACCAGCTCGTCGTGCGTTCCGCTCTCGACGACCCTTCCCTGGTCCAGGACGATGATCCGGTCGCAGCGGGCCGCAGCGGCCACGCGGTGCGTGATCAAGATCAGCCCGCGCTGGCGCTTCTGGCGCTCGATCGCCTCGAGAATGCCCTTCTCGGTCCGGGCATCCACCGCCGACAGCGGGTCGTCGAGCACCAAGATCTTGGGCTGGCTGACGAACGCGCGGGCCAGCGCCACGCGCTGCCGCTGGCCGCCCGACAGCTGCACGCCGCGCTCGCCCACCACCGTGTCGAAGCCGTCGGGGAGGCCCAGGACCTCGTCCAAGATGTGCGCTTCACTGGCCGCCTGGCGCACGGTGAGCAGGCTCGGCGCCGCGTCGGGCTCGTCGAGCGCGTAGCCGATGTTTCGACCGATGGTGGTCGAGAACAAGAACGCGTTCTGCTGGGCGTAGCCCACCGCCGCGCGCACGGTGGAAAGTGGAAGATCGCAGACGTCCTGACCGTCGAGAAAGATCGCGCCGCGCGGCGCCGGTTGCAGGCGCGGCAGCAGCACCGCCAGCGTGCTCTTGCCACTGCCCGTGCGCCCGACGATGGCCAAGGACTTGCCGGCCGGCAGCTCGAAGCTCACGTCCGACAGCACCTGATCGCTGCCGTGAGAAAACGACAGGTTCTGGACCTTCAGATCGCCCCGCAAGGCCGTGGGTGCCGGCAGTGGGCCGTCCACGATGTCGGGCTCGGCCTGGTAGACCTCTTTCAGGCGGGCGTACGACGCGCGACCGCGCTGCACGAGGCCGACCAGGAAGCCCAACGCGATCAGCGGCCAGGTGAGCCGGGCCAGCGCCCGATAGAACGCCAGGAAGCCCCCGGCGCTCAGCTCCCCCCGCAGCATCAGATGCCCGCCGTACCAGAACACCACCAGGATACCCACCGTGGTGATGGCGCTCATGATCGGGCCCATGCTGCCGCGCAGGCGCGCCAGGGCCAGGGTCTTGTCGTAATAGTGGCTGTTCTGTCGTTCGAAGCGCCCGAGCTCGCTGTCCTCGAGCGAGAACGACTTGATCACCCGCATCCCGGCGATGCTCGACTGCACCATGGCGCTCATCGCGCCCAGGCTGTCTTGATAGTCCTTCTGGCGCGTGAAGATCTGGCGCGAGAAGTGGCGCGTCACCAGCAGCAAGATTGGGAGGGTGGCGAGCGACGCCAGGGTCAACTTCCACGACATGCTCAGCGTCACGGTCAGCGCGCTCGCCAGGGCGAAGAGCGTGTTGATCACGTTCAAGATGCCGAACCCCAAGAGCAGGCGCACCTGAGTCAGGTCGTTGGTGACCCGACTCATGATCTCGCCGGTGCTCATCTTCCGATAGAACGACGGCCCCAGGCTTTGCAGGCGATGCAGCAGAGCACGCCGCAGCTCGTACTCGGCGATGCGGCCGCCGTTGAAGACCGCGACCCGCGACAGCACGCGGATCACGAACGAGCCCAGCGCCACGGCGATCAGCAAGAAGCCGAGCCAGGTCGCGCTCGAGCGCTCGCCCGCCAGGGCCCAGTCGATGGCCCGCATCAGGCGGGTGTCGAACCAGTACTGCGCCGCCTGATAGGCAGCGAGCAGCAGCATCCCGACGCCGTACCGGGGCAGCTGTCGCAAGAACTGCGCCCAGAGCGTGACCGGGATCTCGGACGGAGGCGGGCTCGGAGCAGCCATGCGGGCAGAGAGGCCTGTTCTACCAGGCGCCGGGGCGTCCGCGGCTCTCGGGTTTGTCGCCGGGCGGCCGAATCAGGACTTGGTGGTGACCAAACCCAGTGCGATGGCCGCTTTGGTCAGCGCCGCCGTCCCCTGGACATTCAGCTTGCGCATCAAGCGCTCGCGGTGGGTCTCGACCGTGCGCACGCTGATCCCCAGGTCGTCGGCGATCTGCTTGTTGGTGTAGCCCTCGGCGATCAAGGTCAACACCTGCAGCTCGCGCCGCGAGAGCGACCCGCGGGTCGAGCTGGGCGGCGGCACCGACTCTTTCGGCGCCAGCACGCGACGCGCGCCGGTGTCTTCGTCGGCGCGCAGCTGGTTCAAGGTGGCCAGCACGTCGTCTTTGCCGGCGGTCTTGTCCAAGAACGCGTTGGCGCCCGCGGCTGACACCGACTTCGGCGAGGGGTGCCCCGGGTCGAGGCCCATCACCATCACCGCCACGTCGGGGAAGCTCACCTTCAGCCCGCGCACCACCTCTTCCGGGTTCGGGATCCCGCACGAGAGCATCACCAAGAACACGTCGGGCCGCAGATGCTCCGCGCGGCGTGACGCCTCTTCGGCGTTGGCCGCGGTGGCGATCACTTCGACCCCCTTGGCCTCTTTGAGAAAGCTCTTGAGGCCCGCGAGCACCACCGGGTGATCGTCGATGAGCATGACCCGCAGGCGGTCTTCTCGAGGGTTGGATGAGTTCGTGGCGTGCATCAATGGAGCGGTGGCGCGCCACCGCGAGCTTCTGTGCGCCCAACTAGGTTCGATAGACCCCCTGATCCGTAGTGCAAATCCGGATTCATACGGAAGCGGTGGTCCAAGGTGCGAGTGACTCGGTGCGGGTGCGTCACATGGGTTCTTACGGCCTTCCAGCGTGACCCTTGAATCCTTCCCGGTCAACCGGAGGCTGGCATCCTGAACGAAACGTGACGCAGCGCGGGAGGCTCAGCCACCGAAGGCGCGCCACACGAACCAGTAGCACGACAGGCAGAGCGCGCCACTTGCCGCCAGGGGCACCAGAGCCCGATCGCTCACCCGGCGGAGCATGACCAGCACTGGCCAGACGGCTACCACCAGGGCGAGCTGGCCGAGCTCGACGCCGAGGTTGAAGCCGACCAGCGCGCGGGCCACCCGTGACGGATCGAGGTCCAGGCTGGCCAGCACCCGCGAGAAGCCGAAGCCGTGCACCAACCCGAACAAGGCTACTACGGCCGCGCGGCCGACCTCGGGCCTCGGGGCCCGGTGCATCCAGGCGAAGTACGAAGCGCTGAACAGGGCCACACCCACCAAGGCCAGCGCGACCGGACGCCCCGCGGCCAGCGCCGCCGCGGCCCCGACCGCGACCACCGCCACGCTGATCGCTGGCAGCGCCGTCGACCGGCGCTCGTCGGCCAGCCACACGTTCTCCACCGCGACCAGCCCGATGCTCACCGCAATCAGCGCCTCGACCGGGGCCTCGCGCGGCACGACCAATCCCAGGACCGTCAGGCACACGCTGAGCGTGTGACCCAAGGTGAAGCCGGTGACGACCCAGGCGGCGCGCCGCAGCGTCTTTGCAAGAACCAGCAACATTCCCAGAAACAGCAGGTGGTCCCAGCCGGTGGCGATGTGCTCCACGCCCATGGCCACGAAGCGCGTGAAGCGCTCGGCGCCGGGCGTGGCGGGTGACAGCGCGGCGCTCGGGGCGCGCGCGTCGAGCACGTGCTCCGACGCGCCGGGGCCCCCGCCCCGCACCCGCGCCATGTGCAGGTGGCTCGGATTCTCGACGACCAAGAGCGAGCTCTCGAGCACCAGCCGGTCGGCGCGCCCGCAGCGCACGGCCCATTCCACCTCGACCCACTCCGGATCGCCGAGCCGCTCTCGCGCTGCTTCGCCCCGGCAGGGCTCGCCCGCCGCCACCAGCCGGATCGAGTCTCGCACGTGCCTTGCCAGCGCGCCCGAAGGGCGATCGTGCCCCGCCTTCTCGAGGGCGCTCGCATCCAGCGCGCTCAGGCGCACGACCACCGAAGCCTGGCTGCCGTCGAGCTGCCAGGCCGAGTACGACACGCTGCGGGCGTGCGCGGCGCTGGCGCTTGGCCAGAGCAGCAGCCCCAGCGCGACGAGCAGCGCCCGGATCACGACCCCAGCTCCGCAGTCATCGAGACCTTCGCGCGCGCGCGCCGGTCCGAGAGGAAGCGGCGCAGCTCGTCCTCGGTGGTGCGGCGCCGCCACTCGCTCTGCACCGCGCTCCGCACGTCTTCGAACCGCGGGGCGCCGTCACGTCGGGCCTTCACCCGCAAGAGCCGCACCCCGTCGCCGCCGCTCAGCGGCTCGGTGATGCCACCCGGGGGCAGCGGCAAGACCGCGCGCGCTGCGGCCGGGCCGGCATACTGCTCGAGCTTGGCGAGGGGCAGCGGCCCGGTGGGGATCGGCAGCGCGGGCGGATCCGCCGTCACGCTCTCGCCCCGCAGCCAGGCCCGTCGGGCGGCCTCGGCGCGCTGCCGCGCCGGCTCGGCGGCGCCTCGGAAGAACAGCTCTTCGACCTCGAAGCGCGCGCCCCCCCCGAAGAACCCCGGGTTCGCGTCGAACAGCGCCTGGAGCTCGGCGTCGCTGGGCTCGCGCGCCGGCGACTCTTTGACGAAGGCCAGCGCCGCCGACGAGAGATCGGCGCGCACGCGACGGTCGCGCTGGGCCAGCCCCAGCTCCAGGGCCGCTTGAACCAACAGCTCTTCGTCGATCAAGCGATCGAGCACGTGGCGTTTCATCGCCGCGTCCAGGTCCTTGCGCTTGCCGTCGGCAGCCACCGCCGCCAGCGCCGTTTCGTAGTCCGCGCGGCGAATGGGCGAGCCGTTGACCGTGGCCACCGCGTCGTCTGCCAGCGGCGGGCGCGGGGCGCGAACGACCCCCGCGGTGGCGATCACCACGCCTGCCAGCGCGCCGCACGCCAAGAGCCAGTTGCTCGACTTCGTCATGGCTTGCTCCCCTGCCAGCGCAAGTAGATGGGCGACGACCAGGCGCGCTCTTCGTTCTCGCTCAGGCAATCGTCGTCGAAACCCGTGCGATAGTCGCCGTAGCACGGCCTGGCCTTCACGCAGCTGCCGGCGGCGTCGCGCTCGCAGCGCAGCCCGCCGGCGTTCACCGCGGGCGTGGGCTCTTGGATGGCGCGCGCGTAGTACACCGCGTCGCGCCCGCCTGCTGCGAACTCGGGATCGTCCAGCTTCACTTCGCAGACCTCGCTGCCCGGGGCGCACGCCACCCGCTTCCACGGGTCGTCGATCAGCGTGCTCAGCTTCTCGTCGGGCGTGCGCTGCGGGCGAATGCGCACCACCTCGATGCGGGTGATGCGCCGCCGCGCGTCGCCGGCGTGGTAGCACTCGTTCAAGCACAGGCGCTCGACGTCTGCGGCGCCGAGCCGCTGGTTCACCCAGGCCGGGCAGCCCGGCTTCTGCACGAACGCCCCGGCCGCGCGGATCACCCATTTCGGCGCCACCGACAGCGTCACTTCCGAACCCATCGGGGCGCGCCCGGCCGGACCGTTCTCCAGATCGAACCAGAGCAAGATGCGCTCGCCGCTGGTGCCGTAGACCTCGCGCCGGCGCAGCGCCTCCCAGATGGCCTCGCGCGAGCGGCCCTGGCTGTGGACCGCCACCAGCCCGCCGGTCATGAAGAAGCTGGCTTGTCGCTCCACGTGCACCAGCTGGAACGGCGCCATCTTGCCGAGCACGTCGGGGGGCAGGGGCTCGCTCTCGGGCAGCGGCGGCCTTGCTTTCGGGAAGAAGCGCTCGCGCCAGGCCTCGCTCTCGGGCCCCGTTGCCTCGCCCATCTTGCGCCGTCCGAATTCCTTGTAGCCCGTCCCGGGTCTGGCGCTGTGGTTGTCGCTCGACGCGATGAAGCCCAGCTGTGCGTGCCGCGGCGCTTTCGGATCGCTGAAGTCGCCCTTGGCGATCACGTACTGCGCCGAGGCGCCCGCGCGGTAGTTGAACGCGGGGTTATAGCAGTCGCGGCACTGGCCGCAGTCCTTCCAGTCCTCGACGCTGGCACCGGGCACGGTCAGATGCCCCGACGCGCCTGCCGCCACGTAGTCCGCGCGCGCCTTCTCGACCCGCCGCTCGCACTCGGCCGCGGGCGCGCCCGCGCAGCGCGAGCGGATGATCTCACCCGCGCGCCAGCAGCACGGCTCGTAGCCCTGAGCGGGGGCCGGGCACTTGGCGCCGGGCTTGTCGAACTCGCCGTCCACGTCTTGCCACGAGCGGTACTCTTCGGAGTTGCCGTGGCCCGAGTACACTTCGAACAGGCGCTGGCGCTCGGGGTCGTCCTGGCTCGGGCTGAGCTGCTTGTCCCAGGTGTACCCCGGGGGGGTGTAGAAGCCCCAGGTCGTGCCGTGGGGGATGACCAGCGAGTCGAAGCCCCACTGTGCGAGCTTGTCGAACAGCTCGCGCGGCGTCGCGGCAAGCTCGCGGCAATCGCGCGAAAGCTCGCGGGTGCCCACGCCGTCCGGGCAGTCGCCGACCTTGGCGGATTCGCGCTGGAACTCTTGCAGGTCCACGTACCGCTGGCGGCGCGCGAAATCACGCACCGGGACCAGCAGGCGATCCACCTCGGAGCCCCCGCCCATGCGCGCCGCGTTTCTCATGGCGCGGGCCACCGTGCCGCCCGCGCCGATGGGCCTTGCCGGCAGCTTCTCGTCGGCCGTATCGCGGAAGACCACGTTCTTGTGGCCGTAGTGCTGCTCGGGCGTCAGCCCCACCTGCGACCACTCCCACCCGGTGAACGCCACCACGTCGGGGCTGGCCGGGTCGCCGGCCACGGCGTTGCACTGCCGCACCGACTCTTTGGTCTCGGACCACTGCCGAGGCGTCAGCCCCTCGGCGTGGTCGGTGATGGCAAAGAAGTCCAGCTGGGAGCAGAAGCGCGCAAAGTCGCAGGCGTCGGCCGGCGGGTGGGCGCCTTCGCCACCGAGCAACGGCAAGCTGCGCATGAACGCGTCCGCCGAGAACGTGGTGTGCACGTGCAGGTCGCCGAACAAGATCTGCGAGTCTGCTTCGTGGCGCGCCTGCACACTCTCGGGCGGCGGCCGAGCCGAGCTCGGCGTGCCCGCGCTCTCGAGCTTACCGCCGCCGTACGTGACCCACGCCAGCACGGCCAGCGCTGCCGCCAGCACACCTGCCAGTGCCCCGACCTTTCTCCACCTCGACATCCACTCGCCCTAACTCGGGCGCCGGCGCGAGTCACCGCGGTCACTCGGTGATGGTCTTGAAGAACAGGTCGGCCAGCGCCACGTGGCCCTCGTTGCTGGGGTGGATGCAGGTCAAGTCGAACCACAGCGCCTGGTTCGGGCCGCGGTAGCAGGGCGAGGTCGGATCGTTGCGCTTGTAGCCGTGCCCACAGAAGCTCTCGAGCATGAAGATCATGTCGGACTTCGTGTCGACGGCGATCTTCAAGTACTGCTCGTTGGCCCAGATCACCATGTCGGCCTGGGCCTTCTTGTCTTGCCACGGCTGAATGCCGCCCAGTTGCACGCCGGGGCACGCCGTGACGTCGCCGGTGCCGTCGGTGAACTCGTAGTTGTTGCCGAACACCACGTCGACGCCGCCCGGCACGTTGACCGGGTTCTTCAGCCACTCCACCGTCTGCCGAAGGAGATTCACGAAGTCTTTCGTGTCCTGCCACAACTCGGGAAGGGTCTTCTTCGGCGCCGTTCCGCCCCCATCTTGCGTGATGGCGCTGATGTCGTTGCCGCCCACCGTCATGATCACCAGGTGCTTCAGGTTGCGCTTGTTCGGCGGGATGCAGGTCTCGACCTGCTGGCTGTCTTTCATCAGGTCGTCGGTGCGCGCGCCCCATTTCGCGCAGCTCACGAACGCACCGGACTCGGACGGAAGCGCCACGCCTTTGACCGGATCGGCCCCGCCCCAGCCCAGACCCGGCGCGGCGATCTTGAAGTGCGCGGCCAGCATGCTCGACAAGATCGCGCGGTACACGTTGCCAGGGTTGATGTTGCTGGGGGGCGTGCCCACCGTCACCGAATCGCCCAAGAACACCACTCGCTGGATGTTCTCGATCTTCTGGTGGTTGGTGCCCTTGCAGTGCGTGCCCACGGTGGGGCCGAACTGGTCGTAGTCGAGCGACAGCTTCGGCGGATTGACGAACTGTTTCTGGAAACAGAGCGCTGCGGGGCCCGCGTCGCTGCTGGCGGTGTCGCCGCTGGCGTCGCTGCTCGACCCATCGCCGCCCGCCGAGCCATCCGTGGCGCCGCTGCCGCCGCTGCTGGTGCCGCCGCTGCTGGTGCCGCCGCTGCTGGTGCCGCCCGCGCCCGCGCTGC